>DASVAP010000121.1:0-3280 GCA_036376275.1 Planctomycetota bacterium
GCCAGGCTGGAGCCTGGCGGTCCCAGGGGCTCAGGGCGCCACGCGCCCGGCCCAGGCGCGCATGGCGGCAAGCGCAGGTGCCAGCAGCGGATCCTGGAGCAGGTCCACGAGCTCGTCCGGATCCGCGCGCAGGTCGTAGAGCTCCTCGTGATCGACGCGCTCGTCGCCATCGAGGTCGAGCTGACGCAGCTTGAGCCCCGCGGCCGACACGACGCAGCGATCACCCTCGGGCGTGCCCCAGCCGTTGCCGCACAGCACGTACTCGTGCGGCAGCACGCGCTTGCCGGCGAGCAGCGGCAGGAGCGAGCGCGACTCGCCAGCCGCGCTCCCGCCGCCGAACACGACCGCCGTCGCCCACAGGTCGACGGCGTGCACGAGCGCGTCCGAGGTCGAACCCTTGACCGCCACGGGCGGCCCGGCGACGACCAGCGGCACCCTCACGCCCCGCTCGAACGTCGTGCCCTTGGCGCGCAGGTCCTCCGGCGCCACTTGCCCCGGCGTGCCGTTGTCGCCCATCACGACGACGAGCGTGCGCTCCAGGTCGATGACCGAGAGCATCCGACCCAGGCTGCGGTCCCAGGCCGCGATCATGGCCTCGTACAGCGAACGCGCGGTCGGCGTCGGCGGATAGCCGCGCGGCAGCATGTCCGGTGGCGGCCGGTGGAACGGGCTGTGGGCCAGGTTGCAGTTCACGACGGCCAGGGCCGGCCTGCGCAGGCGCGGCCAGGTCGCGAGGAAGGCGTCACGCATCTCGCGCGGCGGGTACTCGTCCGACTGGATGGAGCTGCAACCCGAGGCGTCCGCGTCCACGCGCTGCCAGCCGAGGTATCCGAAGCCGCCGCAGCCCTGCACGTTGCCGGCCAGGCCCGCGCGCCACAGGTCGTAGCCGCGCTCGATCGGCGCGCAGCGCCAGTCCGTGCCGCTGGGCGAGCTCCCGAGGTGCCACTTCCCGACGAACAGCGCGGCGTGCCCGGGGAGCGCCTCGGCCAGTGAGCGCTCGAAGTAGGTCGGCGTCTCGGAATCGACCGCGTCCTCGCACAGGGCGCCGTTGCCGCGCGTCCACCAGTGCCCGTACTGGATCGAGCGGCGCGTCGGGGCGCAGGAGGGGTTCGCGTAGGCGTTGGTGAAGCGCACGCCCTCGCCAGCCAGGCCCTCCAGGGCCGGCGTCGAGACCGGCCCGCCGTAGAGCGCCAGGTCCGCAGCGGCGACGTCGTCGAGCACGAAGATCACCACCGAGGGCGCCGCCTGTCCCGGAGTCAGGCCGGAGGTGCCCTGCGCGAGGAGCAGGGCGGCGAGGAGGAGCATGGGCGCGCTGGGGCGAGAAGGAGGAGGAGAGTCGCCACCCAGGATCTGAATCGGACGCGGCGCGGCTGGCAAGGGGGATTCCGCCGCGCGCGCACGCGGCCCGCGAAGTGGAAACACCTTCCTGGCCCGGGCCAACCGCCGGGCCCCCCGCGGGCCGTGAACCGCCGCGCGGCGATCGGCTAAGATCCCGCGGCTCGGCACCGCCCGCCGCTCGCTCCGTGGACCCCAAGCTCATCCGCAACTTCTCGATCATCGCGCACATCGACCACGGCAAGTCGACGCTGGCGGACCGGCTGCTGGAGGCCTGCGCGGCGGTGGAGAAGCGCGAGATGCACGCCCAGCACCTCGACTCGATGGAGCTCGAGCGCGAGCGCGGGATCACGATCAAGGCCAAGTCGGTGACGATCTGGCACGAGCACGCCGGCCAGCGCTACCAGCTCAACCTGATCGACACGCCCGGGCACGTGGACTTCAACTACGAGGTCCAGAAGTCGCTGCAGGCCTGCGAGGGGGCGCTCTTGCTGGTCGACGCCTCGCAGGGCGTCGAGGCCCAGAGCGTGGCCAACGCCTACCTGGCGGTCGAGGCGGGCCTGGCGATCATCCCGGTGCTGAACAAGATCGACCTGCCGCACGCGCGCCCGGACCAGGTGACCGAGGAGATCGAGCAGGCGATCGGGATCGACGCGACCGACGCCCTGCGGGTCTCGGCCAAGACCGGCGCGGGCGTGCCCGACGTGCTCAAGGCGATCGTCGAGCGCATCCCGCCGCCGGGCCAGAGCCCCGACGCGCCGCTGCGCGCGCTGATCTTCGACGCGGTCTACGACGAGTACCGCGGCATCATCGTGTACGTGCGCGTGTTCGAGGGCACGCTGAAGGTGCGCGAGGAGGTCGAGATGCTCGGCACGGGCAAGAAGTACGAGGCCATCGAGCTCGGCCGCTTCACGCCCAAGATGGCGAAGAGCGACGAGCTGACGGCCGGCGAGGTCGGCTACTTCATCTCGAACATCAAGCGCCTCGGCGACGTGAAGATCGGCGACACGCTCACGCACCACAAGGGCCCGAAGGTCGAGATGCTGCCCGGCTACCGCCCGCCGCAGCAGATGGTCTACGCCGACTTCTACCCGACCAACAACGGCGACTTCGAGAAGCTGCGCACCTCGCTCGAGACGCTCTCCCTGACCGACGCCTCGTTCTCGTTCGAGCCGGTGACCTCGGAAGCGCTGGGCTTCGGCTTCCGCTGCGGCTTCCTCGGGCTCCTGCACATGGAGATCATCCAGGAGCGCCTGGAGCGCGAGTTCGACCTGGACATGATCCAGACCGCGCCCACGGTGAGCTACCGCATCGTGCGCCACGACAAGACGACCCAGGACATCCACTCGGCCGGCCAGCTGCCGGACCCGAGCCACTTCGAGACGCTGGAGGAGCCGATCGCGCGCGTCTCGATCCTGATCCCGGCCGAGTACATCGGCCCGATGATGCAGATCTGCGCCGACCACCGCGGGGTCTTCATCCGCCAGGAGTACCTGTCGCAGACGCGCGTGCAGCTCGTCTACGACCTGCCGCTGGCCGAGATCATCTACGACTTCTACGACAAGCTGAAGTCCGCCACGCGCGGCTACGGGACGCTCAACTACGAGGTCACCGGCTTCCGCGCCGACGAGCTGGTCAAGCTGCGCATCCTGGTGAACAACGAGGAGGTCGACGCGCTCTCGACCATCTGCCACAAGGACCAGGCCGAGTACCGCGGCCGCGCCACGATCAAGAAGCTGCGCAAGGAGATCTCGCGGCACCTGTTCGAGATCCCGATCCAGGCCGCGATCGGCGGGCGCATCATCGCGCGCGAGACCATCTCGGCCCTGCGCAAGGACGTGCTGGCCAAGTGCTACGGCGGCGACGTGTCGCGCAAGCGCAAGCTGCTCGAGAAGCAGAAGGAGGGCAAGCGCCGCATGCGCCAGGTCGGCAGCGTCGACATCCC
>DASVAP010000126.1:0-23842 GCA_036376275.1 Planctomycetota bacterium
ATGCGCGCGGGCGCCTACGACTTCCTGCAGAAGCCCTTCGAGCCCGAGCTGGTCGAGCGCACGCTCGCGCGCGCTTGCGAGCGCACGCAGCTCCTGGCCCAGAACCGCGCGCTGCAAGGCGCCCGCGGCGGGCCCGAGCCGGTCGCCGTCGATCCGCGCTCGCAGGCGCTGCTGGCACGGACGCGCAAGGCCGCCCAGAGCGACGCCACCGTGCTCCTGCTGGGCGAGAGCGGCACGGGCAAGGAGGTCCTCGCGCGCGAGCTGCACCGCGCGAGCCCGCGCGCCGACGGGCCCTTCGTGGCCGTCAACTGCGCGGCCCTGAACGAGGCGCTGCTCGAGTCCGAGCTCTTCGGGCACGAGAAGGGCGCCTTCACCGGCGCGCACCAGGCGCGCGCGGGCTGCATCGAGACGGCCCACGGCGGCACGCTGTTCCTCGACGAGGTCGGCGACATGAGCCCGGCCCTGCAGGCCAAGTGCCTGCGCGTTCTGGAGGAGCGGCGCTTCGAGCGCGTCGGCGGCCGGCGCACGCTGGCGGTCGACCTGCGCCTGATCGCGGCCACGAACCGCGACCTGGCCGGCCGCGTGGCGGCCGGAGAGTTCCGCGCCGACCTCTTCTATCGCCTGAACGTGATCGTGCTGGAGCTCCCGCCGCTGCGCGAGCGGCCGCTGGACGTCGAGGCCCTGGCGCGGCACTTCGTCGCGGGCCTGGCGGCCGAGGTGAAGCGCCCGGGGCTGGCGCTCTCGCCCGAGGCCGTGGCCGCGCTGCGCGCGCACCCCTGGCCGGGCAACGTGCGCGAGCTGCGCAACGCGTGCGAGCGCGCCGTGGTGCTGGCCGCGGGCGAGACGCTCGAGCCCGAGGACCTGGGGCTCGAGCCGGGCGCGGAGGCAGCGGATCCCGCCGGCGGCTTCCACGGACGGGTCGAGGCCTTCCGGCGCGAGCTCCTGCGGCAGACGCTGGCGGAAAGCGGCGGGAACCAGAGCGAGGCGGCGCGGCGGTTGGGGTTGCAGCGCACGTATCTCGCGCGGCTCGTCCGCAAGTACGGGCTGTAGCCCAGGGCCCGGGCGGCCGGGCGGATACGGGGGAGTATCCGGGTGGATACGGTCACACCTGGCGGCCACCGAGCCTCCATCCCTAGCCCCCACCCACCCTCTGGGGGAGGCGCGCGCGAAGGACCGCACTGGCGGACCCTCGGTTTCAGGGAATCGCGCTTCGTGGAGAAGCTCTCGGCGTCGCCGGCATCGCGATTGCCAGGCGAGGCGCACTCACCGGCAGGACACCGCCATGCACCTCCACACCCTCGCTCCGTTCGCCCTCTCCTTCCCGCTCGCGCTCCCCCAGGACTCGAGCTTCCTCAGCAAGCGCGAGGTCGAGCTCCCGGTGGAGCGCGCCCTCGCCCCGCTCGCCGCTCCCTCGAACCGCCCGGTCGCTCCGGGCCTGGTGACCTGGCACGCCGACCTGGCCGCCGCCTGCGCCGCGGCCGAGCGCTCCGGAAAGCCCGTGCTGCTCTTCCAGCTCCTCGGACGGCTCGACGAGGAGCTCTGCTGAACGAACGCGCGCATCGCGAGGAGCGTGCTCTTCTCGCATCCCGAGATCGCCGCGCGCATGACGCAGGGCTTCGAGTGCGCCTGGGAGAGCGTGCGGCCGGCGCCGCGCGCCACGATCGACTTCGGCGACGGGCGCGTGCTCGAGCGCACGCTGCACGGCAACGTCGCGACCTACTTCTGCACCAGCCGCGGCGAGGTCTACGACCTCCTGCCGGGGCTGGCCGAGCCCAGGGAGTTCGCGCGGCGCCTGGACCAGGCCGTGCGTCTGGCGCGCGGACTGTCCCAGGAAGCAGGGCGCGTCGTCGAGCCCGGGCGCGCGCGACCGGCGTTTCCCGGGAGCGCGATCGATCCGGGTGACCCCCGCGCACGTCGGTCGAGCCTGGTCTCTGCCTGGCACCGGTCCCTGGCCGCGACGCGCGGCGCGCCCGAGCCGCTGGAGCGCGATCCCGTGAACATCCCGGACTACTCCAAGATGCGCGTCGAGCGCCGGATCGACCTGTCCCTCGCGCCCCCGCTCGCGGCCCACGACGCCGAGACGCTGCGGCTCGACTCGCTCCACAACCGCCGCGAGCGCTACCCGCTGGCGAGCGAGCTGTGGCTGGCGCACCCGTTCGCACGACCGGCGGACATCACGCGCGCGGTGTATCGCACGCTCCTCGGCGTCGACCTCGACGATCCGTTCCTCGGGCTCGCGCCGGACGTGCTGGGGGGCGAGGTCGGACGCCACGGGGCGCTCGCTCCCGCGTCGGCTCAGTAGTAGTCGGCCGTGACGAGCTCGTGCTCGACACCCTGGTCGTCGCGCAGGAGGACGCGCGTCCCGGGCGGGGCCTCGGCACTGCGTCGCAGGGCCTCGACCCAGGTCGTCGACGTGAACGCCTCGCCCTGTAGCGCGCGGATGCGCCGGCCCGGCGTCCAGCCGGCCCGGGCGGCGGGGCTGCCGGGGGCGACGAAGCGCACGACCAGCGCGTCCTCCTCGAAGCGCACGGTGAGGCCCAGGCGATCGCGCTCGAACGGACGCGTGTCCCAGCCGGGCGCGGGCTCGAGGTAGAGCGTGTCGCGCGCGAAGTCGGCGATGACGCGGAAGCGCGCGAGCACGCTCGCGCCGAGGTTGCCGGCGTGCTCGTCGCTCGCGAAGGTGCCCTCCTCGCGCTCGGCGAAGCCGCAGGGGACACCCGTGAACCGGTAGCCGGCCAGGGTGAAGCTCCGCAGCGTGGCCACGCGCGAGGGGAAGCTGGCGCCGACGCCGGTGCTCTCGCGCTCGGAGAGCGGCGCGCGTCCCTCCAGCAGCCGGTGGCGCTCGGTGTAGGCGCCGAAGAGCGCCAGGCCGCGCGCGCCCGTGTCGAGCACGAAGCGCGCCGGCGGCAGGTCCTCGACGCTGGCCTCGAGCTCGCGCAGCCGCCCCTTGCCCATCGTCAGCGGCAGCGCGCGCCCCGGGCCCGAGTAGACGAAGCCCGCGCGCGGCCGGAAGGCCACGCGCGCGTTCGGGTAGTCGATGTCGACCACGTGGCGCTCGAAGGCCTCCAGGCCGAGGATCAGCGGCATCTCGCGCCCCACGGCGGCCGCCACGTCGGCGAGGTCGATGCACACGGCGGTGCGCAGGTCGAGCGCGAGGTCGCCGCAGGCCAGCTCGAAGCCGCCGACGAAGCGCGCCGCCTGCGTCCCGCCCGCGCCGGTGGCGGTGACGGCGCCGCCCGGGGCGAGCTCGAGGCGCGCGGCCAGGCGCTCGTCGACCACCGTCATGCCGGCGCCGGAGTCGAGCACGAGCTCGGTCTCGACCCCGTCGACCGTCCCGCGCAGGAAGACGAGGCCGCGGTGCAGGTCGGCCGGGACCCAGGTGGGCTCGGCGGCCTGCGCGGCCGGCGCCAGGGCCAGGCACGGCAGCAGCAGGAGCCGGCACCCGGCGCAGAGGACGCTCGTCACGCGCGCATTGTGCCGACCCGGCCCACGCGCGAGTCCGGGGACATGCAACCCGAACGCTCCGGCGCGCCGCGGTGCTAGCCTGGACCCGACGTGCGGCCGGGCAGGCGCGCGGCGCTCTCGCAGGAAGGCAGGTCCCCATGGAGCAGGTGGCAATACTCGTCGGCCTCGCGCTGGCCGGCGCGCGGGCGCAGGAGCCCGCCGAGGAGCGCGGCACCTTCCTGGCGCGCGTGCCGGAGGGGATCACGATCCCGACCACGCTGCGCGAGCGCGCGGGGCGCGGCACCTTCTACCGGCGCGAGGCGCTCGCGTGGAGCGCCGACGGGCTCACCGTCGCCTACACCGGCCTGCGGGGCGAGCGCTACGTGCCCGTGGTCGGCTCCGAGGTGGGCGAGGAGTACGGCTTCGTCGGCGCCCCGACCGTCGCCGGCGGCCACGCCGTCTTCCACGTCGCGCGGCGCAAGGACGAGGAGCGCGAGCAGCACTGGCTGTGGATCGACGGCAAGACGCTCGGGCCCGAGGACTGGATGGACGAGCCGGTCGTGCGCGCGGACGGCCAGCAGGTGCTCGTCTGGACCGGCCCGGACATGCGCTTCGGCCCGAACGCGCCCCCGACCGGCAAGCGCGTGCTGCTGAAGGCCAGCGCCAGGGGCTCGCAGTGGTCGCTCGCGCGCGGCGACGACTGGTTCGAGTGCGGCCCGATCCGCTTCGCCGGCGAGCACGGCTATGCGGCGGCAATCCAGCAGGGCAAGGGCTGGACCGTCTTCCGGGCGGAGAAGCGCGCGCGCGTGCTGGTGGAGCCCTGCGAGGGCATCGAGTCCTTCGCCGTGGCGCCGGACGGCACCCTGGCCCACGTGCGCACGCGGCCCGAAGCCGGGCGCGCCTTCCTGAGCGCGGCGGACGAGCCGCAGCTCTTCCTGGGGGAGCGCCGCGTCGGCCGCGGCCACGCGGTGGTCTCCCTCGCGACGCTCGATCCCTCCGGCAAGCACCTGGCCTACGTCGTGGCCCGCGACGGAGGCCGGACCGTCGCGGTCGGCGAGGAGCCGACCCCCCGCGGGGTCTTCGACTTCGTGCTCGAGCTCGCCTTCGCGCCGGGCGGGAAGCGCCTCGCCTTCGTGGCCGTGCGCGGGGGGACGCCGGACCCTGAGCTGCCGGGCTGGGTGCGGAACGGCCGCTGGTGCGTCGCCGCGCGCGGCGTCGAGCCCGGAGCCGAGCCGGAGGAGCGCGAGAGCCACCTCGAGGTGCGCGACCCGTGCTGGGACGCGCGCGGCGAGCGCCTGGCCTACGCGGCGCGCGACGTGGACGGCTGGCGCGTGATCTCGGGCGAGACGGTCGGCCCACCGCACGCCGAGGTCGGGCCGCCGGTCTTCGCGGCCGACGGCACCACGCTCGGCTACGGCAGCCGGGACGGGGACGAGCTGTGGTGGCGCGAGCTGAAGCTACGCTGAGCTACTACCTCCTAGAGTCTTCGCGTGCCGCAACGATTCTGCGGGAGGTAGTAGCTCACTGCGTCCGGCGAAGCCGGACGCCACCAGCAACCCTTCCGGGAACCGCCGGCCCTGCAAGATCGCTGCGGGATCGAACGCGCCTCCCTTGGGTTGCGGGTGCCAACCCGCGCTGAGGAGAGCGCGCCGACGATCCGCTGCTCCTCCTTCCTTCCCTCCTCCCTCTGCTCCGCGCCCTCCGCGTCTTCCCTCCGCGTCTCCGCGTTTCTCTGCTTCTTCTTCAGAGGACCGCGGAGGACGCGGAGCAGGAGTAGAGGAGGGTCCTAGCTAGCCCCCGCAACCACCCGTCTTCCCGCAGGCGCAGGCGTGGGCGGCAGGGGCCGGCTCGTGGAACACGGGCATCGTCGGGGCCCCGGCGGGCAGCTCGTCCGCGAGCGCGCACACGCGGCGGTAGTACTCGTCGACCTCGAGGCCCAGCAGCGCGGCGCCGAACAGCTCGGCCTCGCGGTTCGTGGCCACGTCGAGGTAGTTGATCGAGGGGATGTGGTAGGCGACCAGGTAGGGCAGCGCGTCGGGGCGCTGGGCGAAGAGCTCGTGCACGGCCAGGGTGAAGCCGTCCTTCGGGTGCTCGCCCTTCGGTAGCGGGCAGGCGAACTCGCCGGGCAGGAGCGCGCTCGAGGAGAAGGCGATCTCGGTCGGGAAGCGCACGATCTCGGGGTCGGCCAGGACGCGACGGATCGCGGCGGCGTCGATCTCCGGGCCGTGCCGGGCGCGCGCGGCCAGAGCCTTCTGGACCACGTGGGCGCGCAGCGCCTCGTAGCCGTCAGCCTCGGTCAGGGTGGCGCGCGCGTTCACTTGCCGGCCTCGTAGCGGGCCCTGAACTCCTCGGCCGCCTGCTTGCGCCGCGCGGCCTCGGCCGGGTCCATCTTGCCCGTGTACCAGGCGTGGTCGGCATGGGCCAGGACCTCCTCGAGCTTGGCGGCGAGCTTCTCGGCCGCCTGGGCCCTGGCGGGATCGGAGCTCGCGCGGTGCTTCTCGGCCAGCTCCTCCAGCTCGGGCACGAACTCGGAGTAGAAGTGCTTGGCGACCTCGTAGGTCCCGTGCCAGTGCGTGTAGTCCGGGCCCATCATCGAGGCGCCGTGGCGCGCGCGGCGGCCCTCGTGGTGCCAGATCTCGTACCACACGAAGTCGAGCTTGTTGCCGAACTCGACGGGGCGCAGCAGCGGTCGGGCCAGCTCGTAGAGCGCGAGGCCGGGCTTGGCGAACTTCTCGTTGTAGAGCTCGACCAGCGCGTCGTACTGGACGTAGAAGTTGTCGACCCACTGGAGGTTGTGGCAGGCCATGCACACGTCCTTCATGTTGCTGCGCCGGGTCTGCCAGGGCACGTCCTTGCCGGGCAGGTCCATCTTCGCGTCGGCCACCTCGGGGCGGATCGACACGGCCGGGCGATTGTTCCAGGAGATGCGCAGACCGACGTCGTGGGTCACGCGCTGGGTGCGCGTGGCGGACATGTGGCAGGTGGCGCAGGTCGGCGCGACCGAGTAGTCCTCGCCCACGATCCACTTGGGCGAGCCGAGGTTCATCTTGCCGACGTTCGCCGCGAAGGCGATGCCGTGCTTCGACTCCTCGTAGATCTCCTTCTGCGGGTGGTCCGGGCCCATGTGGCACTTGCCGCAGGTGTCCGGGTGGCGCGCCTGGGCCGCGGAGAAGGTGTGGCGCGCGTGGCAGGCGGCGCAGGAGCCCTGCGAGCCGTCCGGGTTGATGCGCCCGATGCCCGTGTTCGGCCAGGTGGCCGGGTCGAGCTTGCCGTCCGGCAGCACCTTGACCTCGCTGCCGTGGCACTGCCAGCAGCCGTTGACCGCCGCGGCCGAGATCCCGTCGGGGAAGCCGTGGGTCTTCATGCCGCGGTTGCCCTCGACCACCTCCGCCAGCACGTTGTCGAGCGAGCCGAGGATGCGCGCGCCGTGGGCGTGACGCGAGGCGTCGAACTCGCTCACCTCCTTGACGTGGCAGCGCGCGCAGTCGCGCGGGCTGACGATGGTCGCGATCCAGTGGTCGTAGTGCCGGAAGGCGTCCTTGTCGCCCTCCTGGGCCGCGTGGCACTCGTAGCAGCCGACGTTGGCGCGGTAGTGCAGGCTGTCGCCCCACTGCTCGTAGAGCGCCAGGCTCTCCTTCTTGTGGCAGGCGACGCACTCCATCGTCTGCCGGCTGAGCTCCGGCAGGCCGATGGCCTGCGCGCCGAGCGGCGCGCCGGCGAGCAGCAGGACGACGGGGATCAGGGTCTGCGGGAGTCTCATGGCGTGGCCTCGCTGGCTTCATGGGCGTGTCCCAGGGAGACCGGGACGCGCCGCGTGTAGTCGGGGACGTAGGTGCGGTCGATCGTCAGCCGGCCGGAGAGCACCGGGATCGTGACGCGCACGAGGATCGTGTAGACGCCCAGGCCGAAGGCCCAGATGCCCAGGCACACGAGGGTCTCGTTCCAGGTCGGGGTGTACTCGACCACCTCGCCCAGGGGCGAGGGCACGAAGGCCGGCACGATCAGGCCCATGCCCTTCTCGATCCAGATGCCGACGATCATCAGCAGGCAGGCGAGGTTCAGGAACAGCGGGCGGCGCACCAGCGGCGTGAAGAGCAGCACCAGCGCCAGCGTGTTCATGCCGATCGCGCTCCAGATCCAGGGCACGAGCGCGGAGTGCCCGTGCAGCCCGAGGAACAGGTAGCGCGCCGAGACGCCGTGGGCCGAGTCGGTGTAGAACTCGGTGAAGACCTCGCACACCAGCAGGAACATGTTGATGAGCAGCGCGACCGTGACGATGTTGCGCAGCGTGTCGAAGGCCTTGGCCGGGACGGGATAGTCCGTCCAGCGGTCGAGCACCCACAGCGTCACGATCAGGAAGGCCGGGCCGGCCGCGAAGGCCGAGGCCAGGAAGCGCGGCGCGATGATGGCCGAGTTCCAGAACGGGCGCCCGCCCAGGCCGACGTACAGGAAGGCCGTGACGGTGTGGATGCTGATGGCCCACACGATCGCGGTGAACACGAACGGGATGTAGAAGGCCTTGCTGGGCGTGCGCCGGCGATAGGCGCAGTACACCAGGTATCCGCAGATGTGCAGGTTCAGCAGCAGGTAGCCGTTCAGCACGACCACGTCCCAGGTCAGCATCGAGATCGGGAAGTTGAAGCGCTGGAACAGGTGCAGGAAGCGGTCCGGGCGGCCCAGGTCGACCGTGACGAAGGCCAGGCACATCAGGATCGCCGCCACCGCCAGCAGCTCGCCGAAGATGACCAGGTCGTGCAGCTCGCGGTTCTTGTAGACGTAGACCGGGACGACGAGCATCACCGCCGCGGCCGCCATCCCCACCAGGAAGGTGAAGTTGGCGATGTACATGCCCCACGAGACCTGGTCGCTGAGGCCGGTCATGACCAGCCCGTGCACGAGCTGCTTGGCGTAGGCGTTCAGCCCGAGCAGCGCCAGCGCCGTGAGGCCGGTCATCCACAGGTGGTAGCGCCAGTCGCCCGCGAAGCTCACGCGGAAGCAGCGCCACAGGAAGCGCAGGTACTCCTTCACGCCGCCCTCAGCCCCCCTCCGGAGCCGCGCCGGCCTCGTCGGCCCCAGTACCGTCGGCGCGCGGGTAGCGCTCGTCGAAGTAGTAGAAGAAGCGCGGCAGCGTGCCCACGTCCTCCTTCAGCACGAACACGCGCTTCTCGCGCAGGATGTGGGCCACCTCGCTCTCGGGATCGAGCACGTTCCCGAACTTGCGCGCGCCCACCGGGCAGGCCTCCAGGCAGGCCGGCATGCGCCCCTCGCGCACGCGGTGCAGGCAGAAGGTGCACTTCTCCATCACGCCCACCGGCCGTGGACGGTTGGAGAGGTAGCTCATCAGCGGGTTGACCTGCTCGGAGGCCAGCTCCGGCTCGGTGTAGTTGAAGCGCCGCGCCCAGTAGGGGCAGGCCGCCTCGCAGTAGCGGCAGCCGATGCACCAGTCGTAGTCGACCACCGTGATGCCGTCCGGCTCCTGCCAGGTGGCCTCGACCGGGCAGACCTTGACGCAGGGCGGGTTGGCGCACTGGTGACACTGCACCGGCATGTAGTAGTGCAGCTCGTCCGGCACGGTCGGGTGGTCGTAGTGGTGGTTGCCGCGCTCGACGTCGGTCGTGCCACGCGGCATCTCCAGCACGCGGATGTACTGGATCTCGGGCGCGCGGCTCTGGTTGTTCTCCTCGACGCAGGCGTGCACGCAGCGCCGGCAGCCGATGCAGCGGCTGAGGTTGAGCGCGTAGACGAACTCGACGCCCTCGGTCGGGCGCACGTCGCGCACGATCGCGTCCACGTCGTAGCGCTTGCGCACCTCGAGGCGGATGCGCTCGAGCGCGGCCTGCATCTCGGCCGGGCTCATCTCCTTGTAGTGCTTCTGCAGGAAGCCCTCGATCGAGGGCAGGTCCTCGGAATCGATCTCGCGCAGCGGCGCGAGCGCCGCCACGGCGGCCGACATGCCGCTCGCGACGGTGATCGCGCCGCGCAGGAAGCTGCGCCGCGAGGGCGCCTCGCTGGCCGGGGCTTGCGGAACGGTGCTCATCGGTGTGCCTCGGGCTCCTCCGGCCTCTTCCACTTCTCCAGCGGGTTCTCGGGGCGTGCGTGCGGTCCGCCCTCGGCCGCGCGTCCCATGCGCAGCGTGCTCGGCCCCGGCAGCGGCACGTAGGGCGGGAAGGCCGGCGCGTGCGGGTCGTGGCACTGGGTGCAGCCCAGGCGCACGGGCTCGCCGCGGGTGCGGTCCCAGTACCCGGTCGTGCGGCCGTGCGTGCCGCTCTGCCAGTCGCGCCAGGCGGGGCCATGGCACTGGGCGCACAGCAGCGCCACCTCGTCGAAGGCGATCCCGCGTCCGTCGTGCAGCACGAGCTGATCGCGGTTCTCGCGCCGGTGGCAGTTGTAGCAGCGGTCGTTCAGGCCGTGGTCGAGGACCACGTGGGTGTGCTGGAGCAGCGAGGTCTGCGGGTCCGCGGGCGAGGGGAAGACGTCGTGGCACTCGCGGCAGGTCTGGCGGAAGGGGCCGTTCTGGATCGTCGGCGGATCGCGCAGCGGCTCGCGCGGCGGCCCGAGCTCGAGGTCGGCCCGCGTCACGCCGCTCGGGGCCGGGATCGGGAGCGCCACGGAACGGCGCGCGTCACGCACGAACCACGTGGCCAGCGCCAGGAACACCAGGGGAATGACCGCGCGCACGGGCTCCGAGGCTACCGCGGGCATCTCTCACGCGAGAGTTCCTTCCTCCCCGCTCGTCCGGGCTGCGCACTGGCCGGAGCGGAGCCTACGGCGGAGTGCGTACCCTGCGGGCGAGCGCCGCGCCCGTGGATCGGTACGCTACGCGCGCCGCCGCGGCCCGGCCGGGACGGTGCCCGCCGACATGTCCCCGCGACCCCCTGCCCTCCTGCCCCTGCTCCTCTGGGCCACGCTCGCGCGCGCCTCCGCCCAGGAGCCGCCGGAGCGCCTCGAGGCGGGCCAGACCTGCTTCACCTGCCACCAGGCCCTGACCGAGGGGCACAACTCCCATCGCCCGGTGCGCGAGGGGAGCTGCACCCTCTGCCACCTGCAGGCCGAGCCCGACCGGCATCGCTTCACCGACCCGCCGGAGCCGGGCAAGGTCTGCGCGAGCTGCCACGAGCTCCCCGCGCGCGCGACGACCCACGCCCCGGTGGCGACGCACGAGTGCCTCGCCTGCCACACGGCGCACCACGACGCGAGCCAGCCCTTCCGCCGCAACCTGCTGGTCACGACGGACGAGCGTGCGCTGTGTGCGCGCTGTCACGAGCCCCAGAGCGGCCTCGCGAGCACCTCCGTGCACCCGCCGATCCTGACGGGCGGCTGCAGCTCCTGCCACCTCGCGCACTCCTCCTACGAGCCGAAGCTCCTGCGCGAGCCGGAGGTGCCGAAGTGCGCCGGCTGCCACGCCGACGTGCACGCCGAGCTGGCCGGCGCCGTCTCGCGCCACCCGCCGGTGGGCGAGGACTGCCGCAGCTGCCACGACCTGCACGCCAGCCCGCACGCGAGCCTGCTGATCAAGCCCGAGCGCGAGCTGTGCCTCGACTGCCACGGGGCGGAGCTGGCCGAGTACCAGGCGCGGCCCTTCGTCCACGGGGCACTGACGGGCGAGCGCGGCTGCGCGAGCTGCCACGTCGGCCACGTCTCCTCGCTGCCGAGCCTGCTGGCGAAGCCCGTGCGCGAGCTGTGCCTCGCTTGCCACACCGAGGCCGTCCAGGCACCCGACGGGCGCACGATCGCGGCCGTGGGGGCCGAGCTCGCCGGTGCGGCCCACCTGCACGCCCCGGTCGGCCAGGGGGACTGCGGCGCCTGCCACGACCCGCACGGCACGCACACCTTCGCGCTGCTGCGCGACGCGTACCCGCGCGAGTTCTACGTGCCCTTCGCGCGCGAGAGCTACGCCCTGTGCTTCCGCTGCCACCAGGCCGAGGCCTTCACGGCGCCCGAGACGACCCTGACCGCCTTCCGCGACGGCACGCGCAACCTGCACGCGCTGCACGTGAACCAGGCGAAGGGCCGCAGCTGCCGCGCCTGCCACACAACCCACGCCAGCACGCTGCCGGCCGGGCTGGCCGAGCTCGTGCCCTTCGGCCAGTGGGCCCTGCCGCTGCGCTTCGAGCGCACGCCGAGCGGCGGCGCCTGCGCCCCGGGCTGCCACTCGCGCGCCGAGTACGCGCCGGCCCCGCGCCCGGCACGCTCCGGCGTGCTCCCGGGACCGCCGGGCTCCAGCCCGGCTTCCACGCCCCGACCGAACTGAAGGGGACGCCGCGCCGGAAGCGTGGTGGCCCCGGCAGCCGGCTCACACGCGGTTGCGGAGCATCAGCTCCTTGGGGTGCGGGTCGAAGTAGAGCTGCCCCAGCAGGTACTCGATGCGGTGCTTCTGGACCTGGAAGCGCACGAGCGTGATCGGCACCACCAGCGGCAAGAGCCCCCTGTGGTAGTCGGCGATCGCATCGGCCAGCTGGCGGCGCTCGCCGGGGTCCAGGTGCTCGCGCAGGTAGCCCATGGCGTGCTGCAGGACGTTGGTGTGCTTGCGGTTCGTGGCGCGCTTCGCGAGCGCGGTGAAGAGCTCACCCTCGAAGCGCGCGTAGAGCTCGTCCGTCGGCCCCTTCTTCGCCGAGCCGACCAGCTTGCCGAGGCGCTGGTACCCGGCCTCGTCGTGGGCCCGCACGAGCAGCTTGTGGGCCGTCCAGAACTCCACGAGCCGGCCCCTCGTGCGCCCGCCGGCGACCAGCGCGCGCCAGCGGTGGCGGCAGAAGACGCGCTCGACGAAGTTCTCGCGCAGCACCGGGTCACAGAGGCGCCCCTCCTCCTCGACCGGCAGGTGCGGCCAGGCGGCCAGCAGCGCGGCGGCGTACAGCCCGACCCCGTCCTTCCGCTTGGGTCCGGTGATGCCGTAGACCTTGACGCGCGCCATCCCGCAGGAGGGCGAGCTCTTCTTGAGCACGTAGCCGTCGAGCTCGATCTCCTGCAGCTCGGCCACGCGCTGCGCCGAGTACGCCTGCATGCGCTCGGTGAAGTCCTCGCCCGTGTCCGGCGCGAGCATGCGCAGCGGCGCACCGGCCTCCGGCTCGACCAGGCGCACGGTCGGACGCGGGATGCCCATGCCGAGCTCGACCTCGGGGCACACGCGCACCCACTCGACCCAGCGCCCGAGCTCCTCCACCAGGAACGCGTCGCGCTTGTGCCCGCCGTCGTAGCGCACCTCCTCGCCCAGCAGGCAGCTCGAGACGCCGAGGCGGATCGGGCCCGCGCCAGCGTGCCAGGTGCTCCAGGCGCCCTTCATCCGGGAGAGCGTAGCGCCGAAGAGTCGCCGGAGCCCGTCAGGAAGGCGCCGCGGCGTGGCACGCGTCGAGCCAGGCCTGCACGAGCGCTGGAGCGCGCTCGGCGCGCGCGAGCCCGGCCCAGCGCGGGCCGAGGGCGGCGACGACGGCCGCGGCGTGCTCGCGGCGCACGGAGACGCCCGCGTGGACCGCCTGCGTCCGGCTGTCCGCCTCGACCAGCCGCAGGAGCTGCACGCCGACCGCGCCGCTGGCGAGCACCTCCTCCACGTCCAGCTCGAAGTCGCGGCCACCCAGGAGGTCGCGCGCGCGGAGCCTGGGCTCGGGGCCCATGGGCTCGAGCTCGTAGAGCCCGAGGCTCGACGCGCCCAGGCGCGCCAGGACGCGCTTCTCACGCGGG
This sequence comes from Planctomycetota bacterium, assembly GCA_036376275.1. Classification (GTDB taxonomy): domain Bacteria; phylum Planctomycetota; class UBA1135; order UBA1135; genus JABFRZ01. Next base: position 13,120 of record DASVAP010000126.1, read on the forward strand.
TCGAGCCGCGCGCCGCGCCGCGCCAGGTACAGGTCGAGCAGCGTCGCGCCCGGCTGCTCCTCGCGCTCCATCAGCCACCAGTCGAGGAGCGCGGCCTCGAGCCCCGCGTGGGGCAGGAGCGGCAGCGCCTCGTGGAGCTCCAGCCCCTCGAAGGCGGGCCCATGGAGGCGCGCGAGCGCGGCGCGCAGGCTCGGCGGAGGTCCCTCCGCGAGCAGGTGCTCGAGCGCGCGGTCGAGTCCGGGCGTGAGGAAGGCGAGCTCGCCGCGCGCGTCGGCCTCGCGCTCGCAGCACTTCTTGTACTTCTTGCCGCTTCCGCACGGGCACGGCTCGTTGCGCCCCACGCGCGGGACGGGGACGAGCAGGTCGCGCTCCCCCGGCGCGGGAGGCGGCGCGATGCCGAACCACTCCTGTGCGCCCCGCGTGGCGAGCGCGAACGCGCGCCCCTCCGCGCCCCGGCCCTGGTCCTCGAGCAGGTCGACGAGGCGCTCGAGCACGAGCTCCTTCTCGTGCTCCCCCTTCGCGAGCGACAGCGCCCTGCGGTACAGCTCCTCCGCGCGCCGCGCCTCGCCCAGCACGCGCTGGACGTCCCCGCACTTCGCCATGCGCACGGCGTCGAGGCCCGGCGCGGCCAGCACGGCCTCGACCTGGGCCAGGGCCTCGTCGCGCCGGTCCGCCTCGGCCAGGATCACGGCGCGGTCGGCGAGGAGCTCGGCATGCTCGAGCACCTCGGCCGCGCGCGCCGCCAGGCCGAGCGCCTCGTCGACCAGCCCGTCGCGGGCGAGGTCGGAGGAGAGGTCGATCAGCCAGCTCGCGAGGTCGAGCCCGCGCTCGTCGGAGAGCGCCTCGATCTCGGCCTGACCGCGCGCGAGGAGCTCGCTGGCCAGCTCGTGGCTCCGCCGCAGCCAGTCCTGGATCTCGCGCGGGCTGCTCCCGGGCGGCGGCGTCTCCATCGCGTCGTACAGGCGCGCGGTGAAGAGGTCGGCGCGCGCCGCCGGCGCCTCGCGGCCGACGACGCACAGCTCCGCTACTCCCTCGCCAGGCTCGCCCTCACCCGCGTCGCTCACGGCCGCGACGCGCAGCTCGAGCCAGCGCTCCGGCTCGGCCCCGTAGCGCAGCAGGAACATCGATCCGGCGCGCAGCGCGAAGCGATCCAGGTGAACGGAGCGCAGGGGACGCTCGGCCTCCAGGCGCGACGAGAACTCGGTGCGCTGGTCGAGGGCGCGGCCGGAGCGGTAGATCGACGCGCTGCGGCCGGGCGCGAGCCCGAGCTCGCGGGCGATGACGTCGACCAGCTTCGCCAGCGTCGTGCGGCCCGGGGCCTCGAGACGCAGCTCGCCGGAAGTGGCGCGTCGCTCGACGACCGTCAGCGTGAAGCTCTTCATGGCGTCCCCCTCGCGACCGCGGCGATCCTACCGGTGCGCTCCGGCCTCCGACGCACGGCCCGAGAAAGCGAGCCGGCCCGAAACCGGAGCGTGCGGGGAAAATAAAAGGAGTCGTCTCCATGCAGGCACATGGAGACGACTCCGCGCGGATCTCGTGGGCGCTCGCGCGCGCCACGAGCGTCGGATGGACGGCAGGACCCTCCGACGGCCCCGGGGCCTCTTGGCAGGGGTGAACCCCGGAGCAGCCCCGATCGCTCGGGGCATCGAGTTGTGAGCGTTGGCAGGAACGCCCGACCCGTCGGCTAGCAGGGACCGGCGGGCTGGAAGCAGCCTAGCAGGGTCCGGGGAGTCCGCAACCGCCGAGGGGCGAGGGGTTTTTCCCTACGGATCTTCCCCGGCCGCGGGGCCGGACGGCCGCACGGCTGATTCAGCACCCTCCAGCAGGCGCTCGCCCCCGCCGGGCTCCGCCCGCGGGGCGCCCCCTCACTCGTCGCTCAGCCCCGGCCGGCCTCGACGCGCGCCCGCCAGGCCTCGAAGCCGCCCCGCACCGCGAAGACGTTCGCGTACCCGTGCCCGGCGAAGTAGGCCGCCGCGTCGAGCGCCATGGCCCCGTCCTGGCACAGGAACACGATGCGCGTGTCCTTGGGCAACTGCATGTACTTCGACTGGTTGGCGAAGTCGAGCGGCTCGGCCCCCGCCACCGGCACCCCGGCTGCCTGGCTCGGGTGGCGGATGTCGAGGAAGGTCATCGGCTCACCCGCCTCGACCCAGGCCTGGACCGCCTCCGGCTCGACCTGCATGCGCTGGTCGACCTCGTGCGAGCGCCGCAGGTGCTCGACCACTCCCGGCACGTCGAGCAGGTTGTGGTCGCGGCACACCTTCTCGAGCGTGTCCTCGGGCTGGTAGGCGCAGGAGGAGCACCCGCCGACGTGGTACCGCTGGAACAGCGCCCGCCGCGCCGACGGGTAGTGCCGCTGGATCTCCGCCATGGTCATGTCGGGCCGGATGGGCGGGGCGGTCTGGGTGCTCATGGGGGCAGCTCGCTGCGGGGACGCGGAAAACCTCTCGTGGGCTAGAGATTAGCCCATCCAGGCGGCGGTGGCCACCCGGCCTCCCTCCGGCGCGCCTACCGACCCGTCCGGAGGGCGCTATCCTCGCGCGAGGAATGGATTCAGGGAGATCCAGATCCGAGGGGAGCGCTGCCACGTGGCCCGGCTTCCTGCGCGGCCAGAGCTCCGACGAGATCTTCTGCCGCCTGCGCGAGCACGACCCGCTCCGGCTGCGCGAGTCCGCCGCGCGCCGGCTGCGCGAGGTGTGGTACCTGCTCGAGCCCGAGCGCGTCTTCCTGCGCTCGCTGGCCGTCGTGGCCGAGCACGCCCGCCTCGACGATCCGCCCGCGGACCTCGCGGCCTGGGCGCGCAGCAAGGTCGACGTCGCCATCGAGCGGCTGCTGCGTCTCGACCTCGAGGCCGAGCGCACGCGGCCCGGCGTCCTGACCGACGAGGAGCGCGACTTCCCGCTGCTGATCGAGTCCCTGCGGGTCGAGCCGGAGTCCGTCCGTCGCGTGGCGGTCGCGTTCAACGCGCTCGACGCCCCGCCGCGACGCGCCTTCTTCGAGCTCCTGATCGAGGGCAAGGAGGTGGGCCCGGTGATCGAGGCCGGGCCGTGGGACATGGACGAGCTGTACCGGTCCATCCACGCCGCCCTGGCGGTCTTCGGACTCGACATCCCCGTCACACCGGACCCCGTGCGGGGCAAGGAGAACGCGTGAAGGACCAGCCGCGCATCGCGCCCGAGATCCGCGGGCTCCTGGAGGAGATCGCCGCCGACCCGCGCTCCGACCTGCGGCTCGTGCCGCGCAAGCCGCTGCGCGCATGGTTCGAGCGCGGCGAGAGCGCCCCCACGAGCGCGATCGCCACGACCCGCGCCGAGCGTCACCTCGTCGAGGAGCACCGCGAGTCGCTGGCCGCCCTGCTGTGCGAGGCGGCGTGGCTCGCGTACTGGAAGGCACCGGTGCTGGCCCACCGGCCGGTCGACGCCGAGGGGAAGCTCTACGACCCGGCCGAGCGCGAGCCGCGCTGGAGGGCACGAGGCGAGCGATTTGGACGGACGCGCTCGATCAATGAAGGAACAGACTTGCTGCGTGGAGTCCTCGGCAGACTCGATGCGGGCAACGCGCACGCGCTGGCTGTGGCATCGCTGCAACTGGTTCCGTCGGATCGCACCCGCTGCTACGTCGCCTTGACGATCCCGTGGGACCGGCCGCGCTCGGCCGCGCACTTCTTCCGGCGCCTGTCCCAGACGGCGTGGCCGATTCCCCTCAGATCGCAGGCTCTGGAGTCCCTGGGAGCGCGGCTGTGCTCCCTCGGGCTCTACTACCAGGCGCGCGAAGCCTATCGAGCCGTTCCGGACGCGACCCCCAGGTCACCCTACGGGCTGGTCTGCTCCACGACTCTCTCTTGCCTCCTCGGTGACCCCAGAGCCTTGACCGTCGAGAGCCGCCGACTGGATGCCGTGGCGAGATCAATGGATGAACCGATGCAGGAGGAACTCGCTCTCCTGCGAACCTGGGCAGACACCCTGCCGGCGAGCCTTCGCACGGTTGCCAGGAACACACGTGAGCAAGTGTCGGGCGAGCTCTCCGAGCTTGGCCAGGCGATCACCGAGGTCTTCGGGACATGAAGAATCGCAGCGCAGTGCAGGGAGTGATTCTGGCCCTCCTGCTCGTGGCCGCACTGGCATGCCTGGGCGAGCCCAAGCGTGCTCAGACCCAAGGCGGCACTTTCGGGAGGTCCAAGCCACCGGAAGTGCAGATCCCCATGGTGTCGAGGCCCGCCTGGCCCTGAGCCGCCATGGCCTCGGCGCGCGTCGCTCTGCTGGCAGCCCTTGCCCTCGTGGTCGGCGTCATCTGGTGGTGGCGCGTGGCGGACGTGGCTCAGCCGCCCTCGACACCACCACGGCACGCGGAGTCTCCCGATGGCGCGGCCGAGGGAGCCGGGGATCCGCTCGAGAGTGAAGCGACCTCCCGCGCCGGCGCGGAGTCGCGCGAGGATCGCTCGCCGACGGTGAAGGGCGAGGCGCGCCTGCGCGGGCGGATCGAGGATTCCTCCGGGCGGCCGATCGCGGGCGCGCGCGTGCGCTGGCTCGGGCTGCAGCAGGAGGACACCGAGCAGACGCCGGCCTGGCCCTGGGCCGACTGGGGCGTGCCGGCGCGCATGGAGGTCGAGACGCTGAGCGGCCCCGACGGGGCGTTCGCCTTCGAGGCGGAGCCTGCCGGCGGGACGCCCTTCGGCTCGATCGTGCTGGCCCTGCACCCGGCGCACGTCGCGGGAGGTCTGGATCTCGCGACGAGCCCGGCGGAATGGCCGGAGGAGGCGCGCATCGTCCTCGAGCCCTCGGCGCCGCTCGTGGTCGAGGTGGTCGACGCGGGCGGAGCTCCGCGCCCCGGTGCGCTCGTGCGGCACGCGGCCCAGCCGCGGCTCCCGACGCCGGACGATCCACGCGCGACCGCGATCCACGAGCGCTTCCTCTTCCAGGAAGCCACCACCGACGCGCGCGGACGGGTCGCGATCGCTCCCTTCCGCGGCGAGCAGGCGCTGTGGGCCGAGCGGGACGGCCTGGCCTCGCACCCGTGGATCGAGCACGAGCCGACGCACGTGCGGCTGGTCCTCGGTCCCGCGTTCACGCTCGGCGGCGAGGTGACCATGCCCGACCTCGAGGCCTGGGATCCGACCTACGAGGGCGAGCGGCGCATCCTCGTCTCCGGGCTGAGCGGCACGCTCTGGCGGCCGCTGGCGCGGCTCCGCGACGTCGAGCCGGGCGAGTGGGGCCCGCTGGTCGTCCCGCTGAGCGGCATCACGCGCATCCGCGCGCGCTTCGAGGGCCTGCCGATCGTGCCCATCGAGGCGGAGTTCGACGCGCCGCCACCGTCCACCCGCAAGCGCCTCGACTTCCACGCCGAGAAGCAAGCCGAGCTGTGGTTCAAGGTCCAGACCGTTGCTGGCGAGCCGATCCCGACCGCGCGCGGCGTCCTCTGGTGGGGCTCGTTCTTCCCGACTTCCGCGCAGCGGGTCTTCGGCGCCGCCCGACCGGACGGGACCCTGTACATGGGGAGCTTTCCACCAGGCTCGGTCTGGTTCGAGATCACGGCTCCGGGCTACGCGCCCTACCGGAGCGGTCACACCGTTCCAGGAGACGGCGTCCTGGTCGATCTCGTGCCGGGCGGAGAGGTCAGCGGCAAGTGCCTGCGCGGCGGGAAGCCGGTGCGCGACTTCGAGGTGCAGTTCTGGAGCGCGGCGCTCGCGCGGGTGACCGAGTCGCGCACGTTCCTGGGGCGCGAGGACGGACGCTTCGAGCTCGGGTGCCTCGCTGGCGGGGACTGGTGGTTCATGGCCACGGACCCGGAGCATCCGGGGAGCCCGCCGGTGGTGGCCAGGGTCCAGCCCGGACAGGAAACGGAGCTGGAGCTCGAGCTCCCGACCGGCGTGCGCGGGACCGGTCGCGTGGTCGACGCCCCTTCGGGCGCACCACTCCCGGAGGCTCGCCTGCAGGTCTACTCCCCGGGCGGAGTGCAGCGCGGTCTCGCATGGGGCCTGCCGATCCAGGTCGCCGGGGATGGCTCCTTCGACCTCGCGCTCTTCGTGCGCGGCCGGAACCATCTGCGGATCAGCGCGCCGGGCTACGCCGACGCGGACATCGAGGCCACGCTCCGGAACGAGGAGCTGCTCGACTGGGGCGACGTGCGCCTGCACCGACCTCAGACCTTGACCGTGGTCCTCACGGGGCTGGAGGAGCTGCGCGGCTTCGGTCCGAGCGATGTGCAGGCCGGATCCGAGCCAGGACACGTCCTGCCCCGGAAGTCCTTCTCGCCGGAGGGCATCGTGCGCTTCGAGCAGGTCCCTCCGGGCGAGGTCTTCCTGATCCTGACGGCTCCGGGCCGCGGCTGGTCGCGCATGCACCTCGGGCTCCAGTCCGGCAAGGAATGGCGCTTCGAGCATCGCATCGCCGGCCCGCGCGAGCTCGCCGTGCGCCTGACGGAAGTACCCGAGCTCCCCCACGATCCAAGTGTGATGGTCGTCTACCGCGACCAGGAAGGCACGCCCGTGGTCCACACGGACCCCTATCCGGAAGAGGGGTGGTACCGCTTCGAGGGTCTGGCGATGCCGACCGTTCGCGTGGAGGTGCTCGACTCGCAGTCGAGCACGATCGCGGCCCGCCAGGTCTCCTTCGGGACCGATCTCGCCCGCGAGGTCGTCCTCTCGCTGGGCGAAGCACCCCTGCGCCTGCGCGTCCTGGAGGTCGAGGGCAAGGCGCTCGCGGGCGCCATCGTCCTGGTGCGCGAAGCCGGCGCCGAGCTCCTGCTGGGCTTCGACGACACCGACGCCCAGGGCTGGGCCGCGATCCACGGCGTGCCGGAGGGGCCCGTGCTCGTCGACGTGCAGCATCCCCTGGCCGGGGTCCACGCGGGGATCGCGCTCGACGCCTCGCTGCGCGAGCAGGAGGTGCGCTTCGAGGCCGGCGGAGCGCTCGAGCTCGTGCTCCTCGACGGGGACCTGCCCCTGGGCGGCGCCACGGCGCGCCTCCAGGTCGGCCGAACGCCCCACGGGAAGAGCGTGGCCGACGGGCGCGGCCGGGCGCGCTTCGAGCCGCTGGGCGAGGGCCAGTACACCGTCGAGCTCGCGCGCGAGGATTGCTGGCCCGCCACGCTGGCGCTGGCGCTGGCGGCGGGCGAGCGCGCGCAGCGCAGCGTGCAGATGCGGCGCCTCGGCGACGTCGAGCTCACGGTCCTGAGCCAGACCGGTCTGCCGGTGGCCGGACTCCCGCTCGCGATCGAGTCGCGCGAGCTCGGCGCGAGCCTCGCGACCTGGCTGGCGGAAGAGCGCATCCAGGCCCCGGGCGGGCTCGCGACCGATGCGACGGGCAAGCTCGCCCTGCGCGGCCTGCCGCACGGCGCCTATTCCTGGACGGCCACCGTCGCGGGTGAGCCCTTCGGCGGGACCTTCACGGTCGAGCCGGCCCGCACGAGCCAGGTCCCGCTCGTCCTGGCTCGCTGAGCCGGCGGCGGAAACGGCGGCCAGAGCATGGGCCGCCCCGGCGCGGGTCCGTACCCTCCCCCGCCATGCATTCCTTCGACCCCGTGCAGGACCTGGCCGACTTCGCGCGCCTGCAGGACGAGCTCGAGGCGCTCTTCCGGCTCGAGCCCGCCGTGGCGGCGCGCGTCGCGCCGCAGGTCTCCGGGTGGTCGGCCGAGCAGCACCTGGCGCACGTCGCGCTCGCGAACGAGCTCGTGCTGCGCAACCTGGCGAGCCTGGCGGCCGGGAAGGGCGTGCTGCTCGTGCACGGTGCCGAATCGAACCCGGCGGCGCTGGCGGTGCTGGCCGCAGGCACGCTCCCGCGCGGCCAGGCCCAGGCCCCGCGCATCGTGCGCCCGCCGGAGCGCATCGACCGCACGCTGCTGGCCCAGTGGCTGGCCGACGCGCGCGCGGCCCTGGCCCGGCTCGACCCGCGCGCGCTCCCGGCCGGCGAGCCGAAGATCCCGCACCAGGCCCTCGGGCCCCTCGACGCCCCGCAGTGGGCGCGCTTCGCCGTCGTGCACACGCGCCACCACCTGACGATCGCGCGCGAGGTGCTGGCGGCGAGCGGGTGAAGGGCTCCCAAGGACGGAGGAGGTCGTCCCTCAGCCCTCGACCGGCGCGCGCTGGCACCGGCGATGGCAGGCGCGCCGGCGCTGCTCTACCCTCTCGGCCCGACTCCGTCGCCCCCGAGGTTCCCGCCATGCCCGAATCCCTGCCGATCACCCCGCGCGCCAAGGACTACGCCCAGTGGTACCAGGACGTCATCCGCGAGGCCGAGCTGGCCGAGGCGGCCGAGGTCGTGCGCGGCTGCATGGTCGTGCGCCCGCACGGCTGGGCGATCTGGGAGAAGATCCAGCACGAGCTCGACACGCGCTTCAAGAAGACCGGGCACAGGAACGCGGCCTTTCCGCTGCTGATCCCGCTCTCGTTCCTGCAGAAGGAGGCGCAGCACGCCGAGGGCTTCGCGATGGAGTGCGCGGTCGTGACCCACGCGCGCCTGAAGAAGAACGCCGAGGGCCAGATCGTGCCCGACAACGAGCTCGAGGAGCCCTACATCGTCCGTCCCACCTCCGAGACGATCATCGGGCACTTCTTCGCGAAGTGGATCGACTCCTGGCGCGACCTCCCGATGCTGCTCAACCAGTGGGGCAACGTGATGCGCTGGGAGCTGCGCACGCGCCTCTTCCTCCGTACTGGGGAGTTCTGGTGGCAGGAGGGCCACACCGCGCACGCGACGCACCAGGAGGCGCAGGAGGAGGTCGCGCGCATGCTCGACATCTACCGCGAGGTCTACCACGACGTGCTGGCGGTGCCGGTGATCCGTGGCGCCAAGACCGAGAACGAGCGCTTCGCCGGCGCGCTCGAGACCTTCTGCGTCGAGGCCCTGATGCAGGACGGCAAGGCCCTGCAGGGCGCGACCTCCCACGACCTCGGCCAGAACTTCGGCAAGGCCTTCAACGTCACCTTCCAGAACAAGGCCGGCGAGCGCGAGTTCGTGTGGCAGACCTCCTGGGGCGCCTCGACGCGCATGATCGGCGCGCTGATCATGTCGCACAGCGACGACGAGGGCCTGGTGCTGCCCCCCAGGCTCGCCCCGATCCACGTCGCGATCGTGCCGATCTACAAGAACGACGGCGAGAAGGCCGGGGTGCTCGAGGCGGCCCAGCGGATCGCCGCCGAGCTGCGCGACGACGGCCTGACGGTCGAGCTCGACGACCGCGACGAGGTGCGCCCCGGCGCCAAGTACTTCGAGTGGGAGCGCAAGGGCGTGCCGCTGCGCCTCGAGATCGGTCCGCGCGACGTGGCCGAGAGGAGCGCGCTCGGGAAGCTCCGCCTCAGCGAGCTCGACGAGAGGGGCAAGCCGCGCAAGGTCAAGGTGCCCTTCGAGGGCCTGGGCGTCACCGTCGGCAAGCTGCTCGACGGCTTCCAGGCCCACCTCTTCCAGCGCGCCCAGGCGCGCCTCGAGGCGAACACGGTCCAGGTCGACACCTGGAAGGACTTCACCGACGTCTTCGCCGGCGAGGGCTCCAAGTTCGTCCACGCCCACTGGGACGGCACGACCGCCACGGAGAAGGCCATCAAGGACGAGCTGAAGGTCACCATCCGCTGCCTGCCGGTCCCGGGCGACGGCCCCGCCGCCGAGCCCGGCCAGTGCGTCAAGACCGGCAAGCCGAGCAAGCGGCGCGTCCTGTTCGCGAAGGCGTACTGAGCGCCGCGCGGCCACCGTCGGCCCTCCCCGGCCGCGGCCGAGCGACGCGCGGCTGGGCCTGTAGCTCGGCCCGCGACGGCAGTATCCTCGGCCCCGCGCGCGCCGTCGCGCACGCACTCCCCGACCCTTCCGCCCCACCTCCCATGTCGCACGACAAGCAGCTCGAGAAGGTCAAGACCCAGCCCGGCTTCATCGCGGCCCTGGACCAGAGCGGGGGCAGCACGCCCAAGGCGCTCAAGCTCTACGGCGTGCCGGAGACGGCCTACAAGGGCGACGCGGAGATGTTCGCGAAGGTGCACGAGATGCGCACGCGGATCGTCACGAGCAAGAGCTTCGACGGGAAGCGCGTGCTGGGCGCGATCCTGTTCGAGGACACGATGGACCGCACGATCGGCGGCAAGCCGGCGGCGCGCTATCTCTGGGACGTGAAGCAGGTCGTGCCGTTCCTCAAGGTCGACAAGGGCCTGGCGGAGGAGAAGGACGGCGTGCAGGTCATGAAGCCGATGCCGGAGCTCGCCGCGCTGCTCGCGCGCGCCAAGGAGAACGGCGTGTTCGGCACCAAGATGCGCTCGGTGATCAAGCTCGCCAACCCGGCCGGCGTGAAGGCCGTCGTGGCCCAGCAGTTCGAGGTCGGCAAGCAGATCCTGGCGGCCGGCCTGGTGCCGATCATCGAGCCCGAGGTCGACATCAAGAGCCCGCAGAAGGCCGAGGCCGAGGGGCTCCTGAAGCAGGAGCTGCGCGCGCAGCTCGACAAGCTGCCGAAGGGCCAGCAGGTCATGCTCAAGCTGACCCTGCCCTCGAAGGACGACTTCTACCAGGAGCTCGTCAAGCACCCGGCCGTGCTGCGCGTGGTCGCGCTCTCGGGCGGCTACACGCGCGAGGAGGCGAACAAGATCCTGGCCCGCAACCACGGCGTGATCGCGAGCTTCTCGCGCGCCCTGACGGAGGGCCTGACGGCGCAGATGAGCGCCGGTGAGTTCGACCAGGCCCTCGGCGCGTCGATCGAGAGCATCTTCCAGGCCTCGAAGACCTGAGCAGGGCGGTGGGCAACCATGCCC
>DASVAP010000129.1:0-36733 GCA_036376275.1 Planctomycetota bacterium
TGCGCGAGCGCGTGATCCTGCTGGACGGCTGGAGCAAGACCTTCGCCATGACCGGCTGGCGCCTGGGCTACGGCGTCTGGCCGAAGGCCCTGATCGAGCACGCCGAGCGCCTGCAGATCAACTCGAACTCCTGCGCCAGCGCCCCCGTGCAGCGCGCCGGGATCGCCGCCCTGCGCGGCCCGCAGGAGGAGGTCGAGCGCATGCACCGCGCCTTCGACGAGCGCCGGCGGGCGATCGTCGACGGGCTGAACCGGCTGCGCGGCTTCCGCTGCGTCGAGCCGCAGGGCGCGTTCTACGCCTTCCCGAACGTCACCGGCACGGGCCTCACCGCGCGCGCGCTGCAGGACCGCCTGCTGCTCGACGCGGGCGTCGCCACCGTGGCCGGCACCGCCTTCGGCAGCCACGGCGAGGGCTACCTGCGCTTCAGCTACGCGAACAGCCTGGAGCGCATCCAGGAGGCGCTGGCGCGGGTCGCGGCCGTGCTGGAGGACGGGCCCGGCGGCGCCGAGGCGAAGGGTGCGCTGCCCCAGCCCACCCGGCGTGCGCGCGCCCGGCGCTGACCCGGCGCGCGGCGCCCGGGTGCGAGTGATCGGGTAGGCTCTGCGCCCCGTGACGCGCCCGAGCGACTTCCGCAGCGACACCGTCACGCGCCCGACGCGCGCCATGCTCGATGCGATGCTGTCGGCCGAGCTGGGCGACGACGTGCTCGACGGCGACCCGACCGTGCGCCGCCTGGAGGCGGCCTACGCGCGCTGGGTCGGCAAGGCCGAGGCGCTCTTCCTGCCCTCCGGCACGATGGCGAACCAGGTCGCCCTGGGGGCCTGGACGCGGCCCGGCGACGAGCTCGTGGCCGAGCGCAGCGCCCACGTCGTGCAGTGGGAGGCTGGCGCGGCCGCGGCCCTGCACGGCGTGCAGGCGCAGACGCTGTCGGCCCCGGACGGGCGCCTCGACCCGGACGAGCTCGAGCGCAGCCTGCGGCCCGCCTCGATCCACTGCCCGCGCACGCGGCTCCTGTGCCTGGAGCAGAGCTTCATGGGCGACGGCAGCGGTCCCGGCGGGCGCGTCGTGCCCCTGGCGCACCTCGAGCGCCTGGCGGGCGTCGCGCGCGCGCACGGCCTCGCGATCCACCTCGACGGCGCGCGCCTCCCCAACGCGGTGGTGGCCTCGGGCGTCCCGGCCACGCGCTTCGCCGCCTGCGCGGACTCGGTCATGAGCTCGCTCTCGAAGGGCCTCGGCGCGCCGGTCGGGGCCGTGCTCGCCGGCCCGGCCGAGTTCGTCGCGCGCGCGCGCGAGCTGCGCAAGCGCTTCGGCGGCTGGATGCGCCAGGCGGGCGTGCTGGCGGGCGCGGGGCTCTTCGCGCTGGAGCACCACCTCGCGCGCCTGGCGGACGACCACGTCCTGGCGCGGGCCGTGGCCGCCGCCTTCGAGCGCCACGCGGGCTTCCACGCCTTCGCCGACCAGGTCGAGACGAACATCGTCATGGTGCGCGTCGAGCGTCCCGGCTGGACGCCGGAGCGCCTGACGAAGGCCCTCGCCGGCGAGGGCGTGCTGACCCTGCCGATGAGCGCGACCAGCCTGCGCTTCGTCACGCACCTCGACGTCGGGCCGGCCGACGTCGAGCGCCTGGAGCGCGCCCTGGCGCGCAACCTGGCCTGACGCGCCGCCCGCTGGCCGGGAACGAGCCAGCCGCGCCCGTGGCGCGGCTCGTTGCAGCCGTGGGCTGGTGGAGCAGGACGGGCTACCGCGGCCGCTGCTGCAGGCGCAGCTCGGGGCGCGGCTGGAAGGACGAGGCCGGAGGTCCGGGCGGGAGGCTGGGGCGTGGCTGGAAGCCGGTCCCGGGGGCCGGCAGGAAGGCCGTGCTGGCCGTGGGGGGGAAGTTGCCGCGCGGGCCCGCGGGACCGGGCTTCGTCGCGGCCGGCGACGCGGGGCGCGAGGCCGCGGCGCTCGCCGCGGGCGCGGCGTGGAAGCCGGTGCGGGCCAGCCGGGGCGCGCCCGGGGCCGCGGGCGCGGCGGACTCGGGCGAGGCGATCGTGAAGCCGAAGCGGCTGCCCTGTCCGGGCTGGCTGACGAAGCCGAGCTCGCCGCCGAGGGCCGCCGACAGGGCGCTCGCCAGGTGCAGCGGATCGTTCAGGGTGGCCGGATCGGCCGCCGCCGCGGCGGCCAGGGCCGCGCCCAGCTCCGCCTGGTCCTTGAAGGGGATGCCGGGGCTCGTGTCGGCCACCTCGAAGCGCAGGCGCGCGTCGCCGCCCACGTTGGCGCGGCTGACACGCAGGGTCACGCTGCCCTGGCGCGTCGTGCGCAGCGCGCTGCGCAGGAGCGAGTCGAGGGCGCGGAAGAGCACCATCGGGTGCCCGAGGACCTGCGAGGGCAGACCGTCGGGGTAGACGAGCTGCACTTCGATGCCGCGCGAGCGCGCCAGGCCGCGCGCCGGCTCGATGAGCTGCTGCATCAGGAGCGCGAGGTCGAACTCGCTCGCCTCGCCCAGCGCCGACTGCGCCGGCAGCGTCTCCGGCGTCGCCGGCGTGGAGGCGGTGGCCTGCGCCACGGACCCGCCCTCCAGGCGCGCGCGCAGGCTCTCCAGAGCCCGGGCCACGTCCACGAGCTCGCGCGGGCTGCGACGCGCCAGGGCGACGGCGCTCGTCGGGCGGCCGGCGGCCAGGTTCTCGGCCGCCGTGGCGAGGGTCGCGAGCGCGTGCGTGAGCCGGTCCGCGATGCGGCCCGTGAGCAGCACCACGCCCCACACGAGCAGGGCCGCGAGCAGGCTGGCTGCCAGCGGGAAGGCGATGCGGCGCCACAGCGGCGCTCCGGCGGGGGCCTCGATCGCGACCAGGGCCGGCGCGCCGCCCCAGGCGTCCGGGATCGCCGCGTAGGCCAGCACGCGCCCGCCCTCGACCCGGCTCGCCACACCGCCCTCCAGCGCGGCCGCCATCTCGGGGCGGTAGTCGACGTCCTTGCGCGCGCCGCTCGGGCCGGTCGCGAGCACGACCTCGAGCGCGCCCGGGCGCGGCGATCCGGGGCGGTTCGCGAGCGTCTCGCGGTGCTCGGCCTTCGGGCGCAGCGTGCGCACGCGACCCTCCAGGTCGTTGGCCTCGGCCAGCTTGGCCAGCGTCGCGCCCAGATCCGCCAGGCGCTTCTCCGGCTGGATCCCCAGGCCCGCGTGGGCGTCACCGTCCAGCCACAGCCCGGCGGTGCGCGCCAGGGTCTCGGCGTGCGCGCGTGCGACCTCCGTGCAGCGTCGCAGGTCGAGGTGCGCCGCGGCCAGCACGAGCAGCACGCCGAACAGCCCGGCCACGAGGCCGGCCGCGAGCTGCAGGCGCACCCGCACGGACGACAGATCGGGGAACCGGCTCGCGAGGCGAGCCACGAAAGCGGGACGCTGGACCATCAACCTTCCTCCACGGGGGGCAGGGTCGGAAGGTGCGCGCGGCCGCCTTGAGGTGCGCCCGGAGCGCCGGGCGCGGGTACGCGCCTCTTACCCCGCGGCGCGGCAGGCCGGCCGCGGCCGCGCCGCGGCCGGCCGCGCGGGCTTCGAGAAAGAAAGACCGCCGCGCTACCCTCTTCGCGCGGGCCGTGGGCCCGCCCGTTCCCGACCTCTCCCAACGACCGCCGTGGCCCTGTTCCAAGCCAAGCGCCTCACCGACTACTCCGACTGCGCCGGTTGAGCGGCCAAGCTGCCGCAAGGCGAGCTCGCGCAGGTGCTGCGCGACGTCACCGACCGCACGGATGCGCGCCTGATCGTCGGGCCCGAGACGCTCGACGACGCGGGCGTCGTCGTGCTCGGCAAGAGCGAGGGTCTGCCGCCGGGCGTGCAGCTCGCGCTGGTGCAGACGGTCGACTTCTTCCCGCCGGTGGTCGACGATCCCCGCTTCTACGGCGCGATCGCGGCGGCCAACTCGCTCTCGGACGTCTACGCGATGGGCGGGAAGCCGTTCACGGCGCTCTCCCTGGCCGGCTTCCCGGCCGACTTCCCGTCCGAGTGGCGGGCCGAGATCCTGCGCGGGGGCTACGACAAGATCAAGGAGTCCGGCGCGCTCCTGTGCGGCGGGCACACGGTCCAGTCGGACGTGCAGTTCGGCTACTCGGTCACCGGCCTCGTCGATCCGGCGCGCGTGACCAGCAACGCGGGCGCGCGCGCCGGCGACGTGTGCTACCTGACGAAGTCGCTGGGCATGGGCTGCCTGACGACCGCCGCCAAGCTCAGGAAGATCGCCTGGCGCGAGCTCGAGCCGGCCGCGCGCCAGATGGCCACGCTCAACGACCGGGCCTGCGAGGCGATGCACCTGGCCGGGGCCCACGCCTGCACGGACATCACCGGTTTCGGGTTGATCGGGCACGCCATGAACATCGCCCGCGCCAGCCGCCTCACGCTCCAGCTCGAGCTCGCCGCGATCCCGCTCTTCCCCGGGGCGCTCGAGCTCGCGCGCAAGGGGCTCTTCTCGGGCGGCGCGAAGCGCGGCCGCGCGGCCCTGGGGGCCGAGGTCGAGATCCGCGCCGGGCTGGACGAGGCACGCGTGAACCTGCTGTTCGACGCCGAGACCTCGGGCGGGCTCCTGATCGTGCTGCCGCCCGACCGGGCCGGGACGCTGGAGCGCGAGCTGGCCGCGCGCGAGCTGCCCGTCGCGCGCATCGGCACCTTCCGCGCCCCCGAGGCGAAGCGGATCGAGCTCGTGTGACGCGCCCCGGAACGGGTGGGCCGACCCCCTCAGCTCCGCAGCCCCTTCAGGAACCGCAGGTACGCGCGCCAGGCGACGAACAGCAGCACCAGCGTCGAGAGCCCGGCCAGCACCGGATTCTTGAGGAAGGCCTCGGCCTGGGCGCCGACGAAGTGGGCCAGGGCGGCGAAGATCAGGGCCGTCACGGCCGAGCCCAGGGCGATCGCGCGCACGGCGTCGAAGCGCGTGAGCCCGAAGATCCGGGCCAGGAAGGAGCCGGTGATCGCGCCCGTGCCGGCCAGCGGCAGGAACACGAACAGGGCCACGCCGAAGAAGGCGCGCCGTTGCAGCCCGGGGTACTCGGCCAGCACCTCCTGGGCGCGCGTGCGCGCGTGCCGCAGGCCGCGACCCAGGAGCGGCGCGCGCTCGAGGGCCTCGATCCCGCTCGCCAGCGCGAAGGCGAACAGCATGTCGAGCAGGAACACCATCCCCGCCAGCTGCCAGGGCGAGGGCGCGCCCTCGGTCAGGCCGGCGAAGACGATGAACTTGCCCACGAAGGTCAAGGAGAGGCCGGCGTGGCCGACGATCGCGAGCAGCCCGGACTCGTTCCCGTCGTGGTGGACCCAGGCGAAGAAGGCCGCCGCCAGGCCGAGGGCCACCGCCAGGCTGGTGCGGTAGAGGCGGCGGTCGCGGGGGCTCTCGGGACTCACGGGGCCGAGATCGTTGCCGCTCGCGGCGCGCGAGGGAAGGGCTCGACCGCGCTGCCCCGATCCGCGATGCTGCGCCCATGCACGACGAGGCTCCGCGCGAGCACGGCGAGGACGTCCCCGGCCCGCCCTGGATCCTCGGGCACCGCGGTGCGCCGCGCGAGGCGCCCGAGAACACCCTGGCCAGCCTGCGGCGCGCGCTCGAGCTCGGCCTGGACGGGGTCGAGTACGACGTGCACGCGGCCCAGGGCGGCGAGCCGGTGCTGATCCACGACGAGACGCTGGAGCGCACGACGGACCTCGCCGGCCCGGTGGCCGAGCGCCCGCTGGCGGAGCTGGTGCACGCCGACGCCGGCGGCTGGTTCGCGAAGCGCTTCACGGGCGAGCCGGTGCCGCTGCTGGAGGAGGCGCTCGAGCTCGACGGCGACCCGCGTCCCGTGCACCACATGATCGAGCTCAAGGACCCGCGCCTGGTGGCGGCCGTGGCCGGGGCCCTGGCGCGCCTGGCGCGCCCGCTCCCGTTCCGCATCGCCTCGTTCCACCGCAGCGTGTGCCTCGAGGCGCGCGACGCGGGGCTCCCGGCCATGCTGCTGGCCGAGGAGGCGAGCGCGGAGGACCGTCGCTTCGTGCGCGACGAGCGCATCGCGGCCTACGGCACGGCGCCCTTCGGCTGGCACTCCGCGGCCGGGCGCGACGAGTGGCCCTGCGAGCGCTGGTCCTGGTCGGTGGACGAGCCGCGCGACCTCCTGGAGGCCTGCCGGCGGCCGCTCTTCGCCTTCAACACGAACGAGCCGCGCCGCGCGCTGGCCGTGCGTGCGCTGGTCCGGCTCGCGCCCGAGGATCGCGGACCCTACCCGCTCGAGGTGCCCGAGCTCGAGGTGCATCCCGCGGCCGCCGACGACTCGACCCACGGCGAGTGGTCCGGCCGCTGGAGCTTCGCGCTGCGCGTGCGCAACCCGTTCCCGTTCCCGGTGCGCGTCGCGCTGGCGCTGCTCCCGCGCGGCGGGGCCTTCCAGGTCGAGGGCCTGCCGGCGACGCAGGCGCTCGATGCCGGTGCCTCGGCCGAGGTCGCGATCGCCCTGGCGGGGGGCTCCTGGTCGCCGCACGACGATCCGACCGTGGCGGCGCGCTTCGCCTGGCGGCGCGGCCGCGCGGCGCGGGCCCTGGTGCTGGACGTGCCCCTCGCGCGCGTGCGGCGCCTGAGCCTGGGCGCGGGTGTCGAGCGCGTGCGCATGCTGCGCGAGACGCCCGGCGCGCGCGAGGCCAGCATGACCGTGCGCCGCCGCGGAGCCGAGCTCGTGGCCGCGGTCGAGGACGCCGGGGGCCTGGCCGACGTGGTCGCCACGATCCGCGTCGGCGCCCGCGTGCGCCACGGCCGGCGCGGGGTGCGCATCCGCCTGCCGGAGGAGCTGGAGCCCGGCGGGGCGCCCTTCTCGCTCGGTTTCCAGGGCACGGATCCGGCGACGGGCGCGCGCGAGCTGCGGCGCTTCGCCGGTGGGCTGCCCTACGGGCTGGGCTCCGGCGCGCCCGGGCGGCTGCTGCTGGCGGGCCGCGCTTGAGCGGGAGGGCTCCAGCGATTCCAATACCGCGCCTTCGTTCCAGCGACGGGAGTGGATCGGTGCTGGTGTGCCGCCCGGTCTTCAAAGCCGGTGGGGCCTCGTGAACAGCGGGGCCGGTGGGTTCGATTCCCATGCACTCCCGCCATCCTCCTTCATGCCCGCCCCGGCCTACCAGATCCGCGCCTACCGTCCGGGCGACGAGCACGCGATCCTGGAGGCCTTCAACCGCATCTTCGCGGCCGTCGATCCGACCTTCCGCGCGCGCACGCTGGCGGAGTGGCGCTGGCAGTACGAGCGCAATCCCTCCGGCCAGCGCATCTTCCTGTGCGTCACCGACGAGGGCCGGGTGCTGGCGCAGTACGCCGGCATCCCGCAGCGCGTGCGGCTCGACGGCGAGCCGAGCTTCTTCAGCCAGTCGGTCGATTCGATGGCCGACCCCGAGTTCCGGCGCCTGGCGCGCGAGCCGCTCTTCGTGCAGGCCGGGCGCGCCTACGACGCCTGCTTCGGCGGCACCGGACCCGAGAAGGACACGCTGATGTGGGGCCTGCCGGTGCCGGCCGCCTACCGCATCGGGAAGAAGCAGCTCAAGTACGAGCTCGTGCGCCAGCAGCACAAGCTGGTGGCGCCGCTGGCCGCGCTGGAGGCGCCCGCGCCCGCGCTCGAGGTGCGCACGCTGGAGGCCTGCCCGCCCGAGACCGATGCCCTGTTCGCGCGCTTCGCGCGCGAGCGCGCCGGGCTCGCCGTGCGCGACCGGGCCCAGTGGCGCTGGCGCTACGAGGAGAACCCGTACCATCGCTACGAGCTCGGCGCGGTCCTGCGCGAGGAGGAGCTCGCCGGCCTGGCGGTCTTCCGCAAGGGCAGCTTCGACCAGCGCGAGGACGGCCTGCTGGTGGACTGGATGGTCCCGGTGGGGGACGAGGAGGCGCGCCGCGCGCTGCTCGAGTGGGCGCGCGCGCGGGCAGCCGCGGCCGGCTGCGAGCGCCTGACGACGCTCTTCCCCGACACCGCGCCGGAATGGTCGCTGTTCCAGGAGCTCGGCTTCCGCGTGCACGCCACGCGCTACTTCCTGGTGGCCTGGAGCTTCTCGGCGCGCCACGACCTCGCCTGGATGCGCCGGCACTGGTACTACACGCTGGGGGACACGGACCTCTGCTGATGGGAGCGCCGCTCGAGATCCGCGCCTGGCGACCGGGCGATGCGCCGGTGCCCGAGGCCTTCCCGCCGGCGAGCCTGGTCGGTCGGCCGCTGCTCGCGCCGCTGGACGAGCGGGTCTGGCGCTGGGCCTTCGCCGCGAACCCGGCCGGGACGCGGCTCTTCCTCGCCTGGCGCGACGGGCGCGTCGTGGCGCGCTACGGCGCGCTGCCGGTGCGCACGCGCGTGCCGGGTCCACAGGGAGCCGCCGAGGCGCGCACCTTCGCGTGCCTGCTCGGCGGCTGGACCGGCGAGGGCGAGGAGACCCTGCGCGCCACGGCGGAAGCCTTCCTGGCGGCCCACGGCGGCCCCGAGGGCGACCTCGTGCACTACGGCTGGCCGGACGCGCCGGAGCTGGCCTTCGGCCAGGCGTACCTCGGGCACGAGCTCCTGCGCACGGGCTCGCTGTTCGTGCGCGCGCTCGGGTCCGGCCCGACCGAGCTGCCCGGGCCGGTGCGCGCGGTCGAGCGCTTCGGGCCGGAGGCGGACGAGCTCTACGCCTGCTGCGCCACGCACTGGAACGCCAGCGCCATCCGCGACGCCGCCTTCCTGAACTGGCGCTTCCTCGACGCGCCAGCGCGACGCTACCGCGTGCTCGCCTTCCAGAGCGGCGCCACGCTGCGCGGCTACGCCGTCGTCGGCGGCGGCGCCGAGCTCGACCCGCGCCTCGCGCTGCTGGTGGACTGGCTGGTCCTGCCGGGTGACGACGAGGCCAGCGCGGCGCTGCTCGCGGGCGCCCTGGCGACGGCGCGCGCGACCGGGGCCGCGGCCCTGGCGACGGCCCTGCCGGAGTGGTCGCCCTGGGCGCAGCACTTCCAGGCGCAGGGCTTCCGCCACCACGCGACCCCGCATCTCGCCACGCTGCGCGCCAGCGTGCCGCGCTTCGACATGCTGTGGCTGCGCGACGCCTGGTGGAACACCCTGGCCGACGCGCTGGCGCTGTAGGGGGATCGCGCCCGCCCACGGTATGCTCAGGCGCGTCATGACGTTCTTGCGCTCGGTCGGGGCCCTCGCGGTCGTCGTGGCGGGCGGTGCCCTGCCCGGCGCGGCCCAACCCGGCGCGACACATTCCGGAGCGACACATTCGGGAGCAGCGCAGTCCGGAGGCCTGACGCTCGTGCGCATCGACGGCCCGCTGGACGTCGGCACGCAGGCGCTCCTGCACCGCGCCCTGGACGGGGCGCGCACGCGTGGCGACCGCCTGGTGGTCGAGCTCGACACGCCCGGGGGCGAGGTCGAGCTGATGTGGCAGCTCGCCAACGCGCTGCTCGACGCCTCGCGCGAGGGCGTCTCGACCGTGGCCTTCGTGCGCGACCGCGCGCTCTCGGCCGGAGCGCTGCTGGCGCTGGCCTGCGAGCGCGTCTACATGCGCTCGCACGCCACGATCGGCTCGGCCCTGCCGGTGCAGATCGGTCCGGGCGGGCTGCTGCCGGCGGCGGAGGACGAAGAGGTGCGCGAGAAGCTCTCCTCGGCGCTGCGCGGCGAGTTCCGCGGCGTGGCCGAGAAGCGCGGGCGCTCGGGGCTCCTGGCGCAGGCCATGGTGGACCCGGACGTGGAGGTGATCGAGGTGCGCGTCGAGGGCGAGCTGCGCCTGGTCTCGGCCACCGAGTACGACGACCTGCGGCGGCGCCAGGGCCAGCAGCCGGTCGAGTTCGTGCGCACGGTGGTGCCGGCGGGCGAGCTCCTCAACGCCACGGGCAGCGAGGCGGTCGCGCTGGGACTGGCGGACGGGCTGGCGGAGTCGCGCGAGGAGCTGGCCTCCAAGCTCGGGGCCGCCGGCGTCCTTCCGACCGAGGTGCTGCGCTCGCGCTCGGAGGACCTGGCGGGCTGGCTGTACGCGCTCTCGCCGCTGTTCCTCGTGGCCGGCTTCGTGCTGCTCTACCTCGAGTTCAAGACGCCCGGGCTCGGCCTGCCGGGGGCGCTGGCCCTGGGGGCCTTCGCGATCGTCCTGTTCGGTCGCTACCTGGTGGGCCTGGCGGACATCCCGCACGTCCTGCTGCTGGTGGGCGGGGCCGGACTGGTCGCGGTCGAGCTCTTCGTCCTGCCGGGCACGCTCTGGTTCGGCCTGGCCGGGGCGCTGGCGATCCTGCTCGGGCTGATCTGGTCCTTCGCCGGCTCGCGCCTGGGCTTCGAGTACGGCCTCGATCGCGCGATCCTGGTGGAGGAGTCGTTCCGGGTCGTCAGCGCCGGCTTCCTGGCGTTGCTCGTGGTCTGGGGCCTCTCGCGCCTCCTGCCGCACACGCCGCTCCTGTCGCGCATGGTCCTGGCGCACACGCCCGTCGCGCCCTCGAGCGCGATGCCCGAGGCCGGCGGGGCGCGAGCCGCCGTCGCGCGCGTGGGGGCCGCCGGGCGTGCCACCACGGCGCTGCGGCCGGTCGGCAAGGTCGTGCTGGACGGCGACCCCGTGCTCGACTTCGAGGCCCGCGCCGAGGGCGTCGAGATCGACGCCGGCAGCCGGGTGCGCGTGGTCGAGGTGCAGCCCTCCGGGCGCCTCGTGGTGAGGCGCTCCTCGGAGGGCGAGGGCGAGGGACCGGGCCGGATCGCGGAGGGGGCGTGACCGCGCCGATCCTGCTGCTCGCGCTCGGGCTGGTCCTGATCCTGGCCGAGGTCTTCTTCCCGAGCTTCGGGGTGCTCTCGGTGCTGGCGACGGCCGCCCTGGTGGCCTCGATCGCGATGGCCTTCCAGGCGAGCAGCGCGCTCGGATACCGCTTCCTGATGGCCATCGTGGTGCTCGTCCCGGCCACGATCGTGCTGGGCTTCAAGCTCTTCCCCAGGACGCCCATCGGGAAGCTGATGCTCGGCAACGCGCAGCCCCGGCCCGGCGAGGCGAGCTACGATCCGCGCGACCTCGCCCTGGCCGGCCAGGAGGGCGTGGTCGAGGCCGACTGCCGCCCCGCCGGCATGGCGCGCCTCGACGGCCGGCGCGTGGACGTGGTCTCGCGCGGCGAATGGATCGAGGCCGGCGCGCGCGTGCGCGTGATCGAGGTCCAGGGCAACCGCGTGGTGGTCGCCCGCACCGAGGCCCGGCCGTGACGTCCGTGCCCTTCCAGGCTCGCACGCGCGAGCCCTAGTCCCTCCGACCGGAGCATCGCTCGATGATGATCGCCTTCCTGCCGCAAGACCCCCAGGCCAGCCTGCTGAAGCTGGTGGGCCTCGTCGTCGCGGCGATCGCCTTCCTGATCTTCCTGTTCGTGTTCCTGCGCTACGCGAACCTGTACGTGCGCTCGGTGCTCACCAAGGCCGGCGTGGGCCTGCTCGACATGGTGGCGATGAGCCTGCGGCGCGTGAGCCCGGCCGCGATCGTCAACGCGCGCGTCAACGTGGTCAAGTCGGGCATCAAGGACATCAGCAAGCACGACCTGGAGGCGCACCTCCTGGCCGGCGGCAACCTGGATCGCGTGGTGCGCGCGGTGATCGCCGCCGACCGCGCCGGCTTCGCGCTCGACTTCCGCACGGCGGCGGGCATCGACCTGGCCGGGCGCGACGTGCTCGACGCCGTGCGCACGAGCGTCACGCCCAAGGTGATCGACTGCCCCAACCCGGCCTCGGGCAAGAGCGAGGTCGCGGCCGTGGCCAAGAACGGGATCCAGGTGCTGGCCAAGGCGCGCATCACGGTGCGCACGAACATCGCGCGCCTGGTGGGCGGCGCGGGCGAGGAGACGATCATCGCGCGCGTGGGCGAGGGCATCGTCTCGACCATCGGCTCGAAGAACTCGCACCAGGACGTGCTCGAGAACCCCGACTCGATCTCGAAGACCGTGCTGGCGCGCGGCCTCGACGCCGGGACGGCCTTCGAGATCGTCTCGATCGACATCGCCGACGTGGACATCGGCAACAACATCGGCGCGCGCCTGCAGGCCGACCAGGCCGAGGCCGACAAGCGCGTGGCCCAGGCCAATGCCGAGAAGCGCCGCGCCATGGCCGTGGCGGCCGAGCAGGAGTTCAAGGCCAAGGTGATGGAGAACCGCGCCAAGGTGATCGAGGCCGAGGCCCAGGTGCCGCTGGCGATGTCCAAGGCGCTCGAGGCGGGTCGCCTCGGGGTGATGGACCTCTACCGCATGCAGAACGTGCAGTCCGACACGCGCATGCGCGAGTCGATCTCGCGCGGTGACAAGCCGGACGAGGGGGACACGTCCAAGTGAGCCCGCTGCTGCTCGCGCTGCAGCTCTCCGATTCCGACGACAACCTCGGCGGGCTGATCCTCTTCGTCCTGTTCGTCGTCCTGCCGATCCTCGGCCGCTTCCTGCGCTGGCTCGGCCAGCGGGCCGGGCTCGTGCGGCCGGAGGAGCAGGCCGGCGAGGACCCGCGCGAGGCCCTGCGCCGGCGCCGCGCCGAGCGCGAGGCGGCCGAGGCCGAGGGCGAGGACCTGTGGCGGCGCCTGGCGCGCGGCGAGACGCTCGAGGCGCCGCGCCCGGTGGCGGTCCCGAGCGAGCCGCGCGAGGCCTCGCTCGAGTGGGAGCTCGAGACCGAGCCGGGCGAGGTGCACGCCGAGTCCCTCGAGCGCGAGGAGGAGCCCGCCCCGATCGCGAGCCTGGGCGAGGTGCGCGAGGCGGCTCCCGTGCGCGAGCTCTCGCTCGAGACCGAGGAGGCGCCGCTACCGCTGGGCGCCTTCGTCACGGCCGCGCTGGACGTCCAGTCCGCCGTGCCCGTGCACGAGACCAAGGCCCCCGGCCGCGGCCCCGGGCGGCGCCTGGGGTCGATGGCGCGCGAGGACTGGCGCCGCGCGATCGTGCTCTCCGAGGTCCTCGGCCCGCCGGTCTCCGAGCGGCAGAGCGCTTGACGCGGGCCGTGCGCGGCGCCTGGCTGCTCAAGACCGAGCCCGAGGTCTTCTCCTTCGCGGACCTCCTGCGCGCGCCGCGGCGCACGACGAGCTGGGGCGGGGTGCGCAACTACCAGGCGCGCAACCGCCTGCGGGACGAGCTGCGGCGCGGCGACCTGGCCCTCGTCTACCACTCGAACGCGAGCCCCAGCGGGGTCGCGGGCCTCGCGCGCGTGGTGCGCGCCGGCTATCCGGACCCGACCCAGTTCGACCCCGCCGACCCGGCCTGCGACCCGAAGAGCACGCCGGCGGCCCCGCGCTGGTTCGCGGTGGACGTGGCCGCGCTGCGCGCCCTGCCGCGCTTCGTGACCCTGGCCGAGCTGCGCGCGGACCGGCGTCTGGGGGGGATGGAGCTCCTGCGGCGGGGCTCGCGGCTCTCGATCCAGCGCGTGAGCCCCGCGGAGTGGCGCGCGGTGCTCGCCCTGGGCGGCGTGTCGGGCCCCGGTCTCGATCTATAACTCTCTTTTCGAGGCCTAGTTACGCGCCGATCTCGGGGCCCCCGGGCGGTCCCCCACGGAAACCGCCGGAGGAGGCCCCGAGTCCAAAAAGCTTGATCCGGACCCCGGAATGTGGTCTCCAGAGGCCCTTCGGAGGGCTTCCGGGCCCCCGGCAGCCCCCTGAACATCCCCAGGACCACCCCATGACCCAGAACTACGAGAAGCTTCGCCAGGCCGTCGAGGCCATCCGTGACGACGTGGACAAGGCCGTGAAGGGCAACAAGGCGGCCACCTCGCGCGTCCGCAAGGCGATGCAGGAAGTCAAGGCGATCGCCCAGGAGATCCGCAAGGAGATGCTGGAGATGCGCGACGCCGGCGGGGCGCAGTAGCGCCACGCGGCCCCGATCCACGGACCGCGGCTCCACGGGGAGCTGCGGTCCGTAGTCGTTTCCGGGGCCCGAGCGCGCTCACAGGAAGGCGAGCGGAGTCCCCGGCGCGAGCCCGCGCTCGACCGCCAGGCCCTGCAGCGCACGGTAGGCCGCCCGCCCTTCCGGGCCGAGCTCGCGGGTGGCCGCGTTCACGTAGAGATCCACGTGGGCCCACAGGACCTCGTCCGCCTGCTCCTGGGCGTACCGGCGCAGGGTGGGGAGCGTCGCCTCGCGCCGCGCGAGGGCCCAGTCCAGCGAGGCCTCCAGGGTCCGCGCGAGGGCTCCCGCCGCGTCCGCGCCCAGGCCCCGGTCGACCCACAGCCCGCCCAGCGGCAGCGGGGCACCGCTGAGACGCTCGTAGCGCGCGCCGAGGTCGTCGACGAAGCCCAGTCCCTGCGCCCGCCAGGTGAAGCGCGCCTCGTGGATGCAGGCCCCGTAGTCGGCCGTGCCGGCGCGCAGCGCCGCGATCACCTCCGAGAACAGGGCGTGCTCGAGGCGGCGCGGGCCGCCGGGCGCGACCAGCTCGGGAGCGAAGGCCTGGAACAGCAGCGCGGCCGTGGTGTGGGCGCCCGGCAGCAGCACGCGCGCGTCGGCGGCGAGCGGGACGGCCGGCGCGCGCCCGGGCGCGGCGAGCAGGACCGGCCCCACGCCGTATCCCAGGGCCGAGCCCACCGGCAGGATCCAGATCCGCTCGGCCCGCGCGAGCATCGCCGGGACGCTGGCCTTGGCGAGGTCGAGCGTGCCCGCCAGCAGCCGCCGGTTGAGCTCCTCCACGTCCGCCAGCACGAACTCCAGCGGGAACGGCGCCCGCACGTGGCCCTCGAGCAGCGCGTGGAACAGGAACGTGTCGTTCGGGCAGGTCGAGAGCCCGATGCGCAGGGCGCGGCTCACGCCGGTTCCCCGGCCAGCTCGGAGAGGACCAGCGCGCGCGCCGCCGCCAGGGCCGCGCGCGTCTCCCAGCGCGCCGGATCGCGCTCGCCGGCGCGGTTCGAGAGCCCGCGCACGACGGCCAGCTCGACCCGGGCCAGGCGGCAGGCGAGCGCGGCCCCGAAGGCCTCCATGTCCTCGGCCGCGGCGGCCGGGTAGCGGACACGGCGCGCGGCCGCCTCGGCCGGCGTGGCGGAGGCGGCGCCGACCGTCAGGAGCTCGCAGGGCTCACCGGGCGGCGCGGCGAGCTCGAGCGTCTCCTCGATGCGCTCCCCGCCCTCCTCCCACTGCGCGAAGCCGATGCGCGAGGCCGGCCGGAACTCGGCCCCGCCGCCGACCCCGACCCCGTCCAGCCGCACGCGCGTGAAGCGCAGGGCCGTCCCGGGGGGCGCCGCGCCCAGGCTGCCCGCCAGGCCCACGAGCCAGGCGCGCGGCGGGCGCAGGTGGGCCAGGAGCTGGGCCGTGCGCGCGGCCGCCGCCACGGGCCCGAAGCCGCAGCGCTCGAGCGTGCAGCCGGGGAAGCCGCCCAGCCCCTCGAGGTGCCGCAGCTCGAGCGGGGTGGGGACGAGGACCAGGGGCGGGCCGCCGCGCGGGGGCATCGGCGCAGAGCCTACCCGAGGCCTCCGCGGGGCCCAGCGCGGGCGGGCGCTCAACTTTTTCCGGCCTGGACCCGAAGACCCTTCCTGCCCCGAGGGCCCATGCCGCTCCCCTCCCCCCTGCGCTGGCCGGGTATCGCGCTGCTCGCCGGCCTCTCCGGCTGCGCGGCCCTGCGCGGAAACGAGCCGACCACCGTCAGCGCCTCGCAGACCGTGCTCTCGGCCTACTGGTTCCGCGGCGTGCCGCGCAGCCTCGAGGCGGTCACGCAGGGCGACCTGGAGGTCGACACGCCGCTCTCGACCGGCGGGGCGCTGTCCTTCGTGAGCTGGTTCAACATGCAGCTCACGAACCAGACCGGCGACGCGGCCTTCCCCGACGGGCAGGGCGGCGAGGCGACCGAGCTGGACCTCGTGCTCGACTACACGCACCCCTTCGGACCGCTGCTCGCCTCGGTCGGGGGCATCGGCTACCACCTGCCGGAGATCGGTCCGAGCACGCGCGAGGCCTACGTGCGCGGCGAGTTCCTGGCGGTCGGCCTGCAGCACGCCCTGACCGCCTACTACGACCTCGACCAGCTCGACGACTTCTACTTCTCCTACCAGGCGGCCGACCGCTACGTGCTCGACGAGCGCTGGAGCGCCTCGCTCGCGCTGCTGCTGGGCTACATGCGCTCGGGCCAGAGCGAGTTCCACTTCGGGCGCGCGCGCTCGGGGCTCTCGGACCTGATGCTGACCGGCGCCCTGAGCTACGCCTTCGACCGCAACACCTCGCTGTTCCTCAAGGTGGCCGGCGTCACGGTGCCGGACGACGAGCTGGCCCAGGCCTCGAGCGACCTGGATCGCGACGACAGCGGCCTGTGGGTCGCGATCGGCGCGGCCTGGGGGCTCTGACCGGCTGACGCGCGAGCGCGTCCCGCCCGAGCGTGTCCCGCCCGAGCGTGTCCCGCCCGAGCCGAGGCCCTCGTCCCCCCGCGCGCGCGCGGCCCGGTTAGGATCGAGGCGTGCGCCTGCCGCGACCGCTCGCCTGGGGCCTGCTCGGGCTCGTCTGCGCGCTCGGCTCCTGCCGCGCGCCCGCGCAGCGCCTCTCGGCCGTCCCGAAGCCCGGGTGGGGGCGCGTGGGTGGCCTCGAGCCCGAGCGCGTCGCGGGCCTGGCCGTGGCCGGCGCGCGCGCGCCGGAGCGGCCCCTCACGGGCCTGCGGGGGGCACCGGGCTGGGATCGGGCTTCGCGCTGAGCTCGTCCGCAGGCGCGGGCGCGGGCAGCGGCGCCGCCGGCGTGGCCGCGCCGGCGGGAGCGTCCTCGACGGCCGCGGGCGGCTTCGTCTCGGTGGTGGCGACCGCGACCGGGGGCTCGCTCAGGTCGAGCACGTGCAGGTCGGGCTCGGGCTCGGCCTTCGACTCGGCCCGCAGGCGCCGCTCGTCCTTGCGGCGCGCGCTCTCCAGCAGCAGGTGCGTGATGTTGACCTCCAGGCTGTGCGAGCGCGTGAGCTGGGCGCCCTCCTGGAAGCGGAAGAGCGCGTTGTCGGCGTCCATCAGCCGGTGGAAGAGCTGCTGGACCTGGATCATCATCGCGCGCTGCAGCTCGGCGTGCCCCAGGCGTCCGGAGTGCACCAGGAAGCTGCCCAGGCGCTCGTCGACGGCGCGGGCCTTGTCGATCAGGGTGGTCAGCTCCTGCTGCTCGATCAGCTTCTCGCGCAGCAGGATCTCGCCCAGGCGCCAGGCGGCCGGCGGGGCATTGCTGGTGGCGTGCACCAGGCTGCCGCGCTCGAACTCCAGGGCGAAGGTCTCCTCGGGCGCCGTGATCCACAGCAGCCCCGACTTGCCCGAGTGCGAGAGGAACCCGACCAGCTCGGTCACCGGGATCGTCCAGGCGTTGCCCTCGAGGTCGTAGCGCACCTCGCTCTTCGCGCGCGGCTCGATGGCCTTCTTGAGCGCCAGGCGGCGCAGGAAGCCGACCGGCTTCTCGGCCGGGGCGGTCTCGCCCCCCAGCGGGCGCAGGCTCGCCGCCAGGCGCCGCAGCACGTCCTCGAGCTGGCTGCGCAGGAACGGCGCCTCGCTGCGCTCGGGAAGCTCGAGCGCGACCGCCTCGAGGTGCTGGGCCAGCTCGCGGCAGCGCACGACCGTGCGGGCCAGCACCTCGACGCGCTCGCGGGCCTCCTCCGCTCTCCCTGTCCTGGAAGAGTTCTGCTGGGGCGACGCGCGCATGGGGACGGGCGGAACTATCGGACGCTTCCCCGGCCCCATCCCAAGACCGAGTCCGGATTCGAAAGGCCCTGCGAGGACCGGCGGCGCGGGATCCGGCGTGGCCACCGGAGTGCGTGTCGCGCGGGTCCGCGCGCTGGGCGTTTCTTTCCGGACGGGGCGGCCCGCGGCCTCCCCGGCGCGGGCCCTCAGACGTGGTGGACCGGTCCGCTGCCGTCCAGGGCGGCGCGCAGCGTGCGGCGCACGTAGACCGGCACCATCTCGCGGCGGTACTCGGCCTCCCCGGGGACGTTGTCGAGCGGGTGGCACTGCTTGTGGGCCAGCTCGGCCGCCGCGTCGATGGCCGCCGCGAGGCCGGGCGTGCCGGTGCGCTGGCCGAGCAGCGGCTGGACCGCCTTGCGCAGGCGCAGCGGGCGCGCCTGGAGGGCCACGGCGCACAGCGCGGCCGCGCGCACCTCGCCCGCCGGCGACAGGTCGAGCCGCGCGGCGATGCCGAGCAGCGGGAAGTCGATCGAGCCGCGCTCGCGCAGCTTGCCGTAGGCGCCGCGGTGGCCCTCCGGGACCGGCGGAACGCGCACCTCGGCCAGGATCGCGCCGCGCACGCGCTTGTTGTGGATCCCGTCCGCGGTGTACAGCTCCTCGATCGGGAGCTCCTGGCGCCCCGCCGGTCCGTGCAGCACGAGGCGCGCGTCCAGGCTCATCAGGGCGGGGGCCGTGTCGTTGCTGGCGGCCGCCACGCAGTTCGCGCCGCCGGCGACGACGTGGCACACCGTGCCGTCCTTCTTCAGGCAGAAGCCCAGGGCCGAGCGCCAGAAGTAGGTCTGGTTGTACCACTGGCAGCGCGTGTCGAGCATCACGTTGCCGCCCAGCGTGCCCATGCGGCGCAGCTGCGGTCCGGCCACGAGCGAGGCGGCCTGGGCCAGGGCCGGGGCGCGCGCGCGCACGCGCGCGTCGGCGGCCAGGGCGTCGAGCGTGGTCAGGGCGCCCAGCACGAGCGTGCCGTCCGGCTCGACGCGCACGCCGTGCAGCTCCGGCACGCCGGCCAGCGCGATCACGACCTTCGGCGTGAAGAGCTCGTGCTTCATGTTCGGCACGAGGTCCGTGCCGCCCGCCAGGAGCTGGGCGGACTCGCCGTGCTCGGAGAGCAGCGCCACGGCCTCCGCCAGCGAGCGCGGCTCGCGGAGCTCGAAGGCCGGCAGCCTCAGCACGCCTCGCCTCCGCCGGCCGAGAGGACCGCTGCCCGCGCGCCGCGCGGCTCCGCGCGTGCCGCGCGCAGCTCGGCCAGGACGCGCGCCGGGGTGAAGGGCAGGCGCCGCAGGCGCACCCCCACCGCGTCGTGGACCGCGTTCGAGATGGCCGGGATCGAGGGGTGCAGCGGGCCCTCGCCGGCCTCCTTGGCGCCGTAGGGGCCCTCCGGGTCGAGGCTCTCGACGATCAGCGCGTGCAGCTCGGGCGTGTCGAGCGAGGTCGGGATGCGGTAGTCGAGCAGCGACGGTCCGCGGTGCAGGCCGAAGCGGTTGACGCCGTGGTCCTCGAGCAGCGCCTCGGCGATGCCCATGTAGGCCGAGCCCTCGATCTGGCCGGCGACCAGCATCGGGTTCAGGGCGCGCCCGCAGTCGTGCGCGATCCAGCAGTTCTCGACCGTGATGCGCCCGGTCTCCTCGTCGACCGTCACCTCGACCACGTGGGCCGTGAAGGAGTAGGCCGGCGAGGCGCCGATCGTGCCGCCGCGGTAGTCGCCGCCGAGCTGCGGCGTGTTGTAGGCGCCGGTCTCGCCCAGGGTGTCGAAGCGCGCCTCGGCCAGCTGCAGCACGGCGCGCATGTCGAGCGAGCGCGCCGGGTCCGCGCGGTCCGTCGCGCGGCCCAGCGCGAAGGCGATGCGCTCGGGCGCCACCTTCCAGTTCTCGGCCAGGGCCGTGACGAGCTTCGCGCGCGCCTTGCGGCAGGCGTCGATCAGCGCGTTGCCGACCATGAAGGTCACGCGCGAGGAGTAGGCCCCCAGGTCGACCGGGCACAGGTCCGTGTCGGCCGCGACCACGCGCACGTCGGCCGGGTCGAGCCCCAGCTCCTCGGCCACGATCGTGCGCGCGATCGTGTTCGAGCCCTGGCCGATGTCGTTGCCGCCGGTGAAGACCGTGACCAGGCCCGAGCGGTCGAGCTTGAGCTGCACGCCCGCCTGCGGCATGGGGTTGGGGTACACGGGGTAGTTCGTGCCCGAGATGTACATCGAGCCGGCCAGCCCGAGGCCCCGCCCGCGTCCGAGCCGCCCGCGCCGCTCCTTCCAGCGCGAGGCGCGCTCGACCGCCTCGAGGCACTGCAGGAAGCCGTTCGAGGTTACGCGCTGGCCGTTGACGGTCTTGACGTGCTCGCCCTGGAAGTTGCGCCGGCGCAGCTCGAGCGGGTCGAGCCCGAGCTTCTCGGCCAGCTCGTCGAGCTGCACCTCGAAGGCGAAGCGCGGCTGCACGGAGCCGTGCCCGCGCTTGGGGCCGCAGGGCGGCTTGTTGGTGAAGACGCGCGTCGAATCGAAGCGGTAGGTGGGGAAGTGATAGGGGCCGGTCAGGAGCTGGCCCGAGTAGTAGGTCGTGACCAGCCCGAAGGAGGAGTAGGAGCCGCCGTCGATCAGGATGCGCGCGTCGACGGCGGTCAGCGTGCCGTCGCGCTTCGCCGCCGTGCGGTAGCGCAGCTTCATCGGGTGGCGTCCGCGGTGCGCGTAGAAGACCTCCTCGCGCGTCCACAGGCACTTGACCGGGCGTCCGGTGAGCATCGCCAGCTTGGCGACCACGAACTCGAGCGCGAAGGGATCGCTCTTGCCGCCGAAGGCGCCCCCCAGGCAGGGCTGGATCACGCGCACGCGCGCCTCCGGCAGGCCGAGCACGCGCGCCAGGGCCTTCTGGACGTAGTGGGTGATCTGGGTCGAGGACCACACCGTCAGCACGCCGTCGGCCCCGTACTGGGCCAGGGCGCAGTGCGGCTCGATCGGGGTGTGGGTCGTGCCGTGGAACTCGTAGTCGCCCTCGACCGCCACGTCCGAGCCCGCCAGGGCCGCGTCGACCTCGCCGAACTCGAGGCGCACGTGCTTGGAGACGTTGCCGCGCGGTTCCTTGGCCTTCTGCTCCGGCGTCTGCTCGTGGATCTGGGGCTCGGGCGTCGCCAGCGCCTCCTCCGGGTCGAGGAACGCGCGCAGCGGCTCGTAGTCGACGCGGATGAGCTTGAGGGCCGCGTTGGCGGTGTCCTCGTCGACCGCCGCCACGGCCGCGACCTCGTCGCCGACGAAGCGCACCTTGTCGAGCGCCAGCGCGTTCTCGTCGGGGGTCCAGGGGATCACGCCGTACTTGACCGGCATGTCGCGGCCCGTGACGACCGCGTGCACGCCCGGCAGGGCCAGCGCGGCCGCGGCGTCGATCGCGCGGATGCGCGCGTGGGCCTGGGTGCTGCGCAGGATCTTCGCGTGCAGCATGCCGGGCAGGACCAGGTCGTCGGTGTAGAGCGCCGCGCCGGTGGCCTTGGCCAGGCCGTCGATCTTGCGCTGCGCGCGGCCGACGACGCGAAAGCCCTCGGACCACGGCGGCGCCGGGCCGTGCACGTCGCGCGCGCTCACGTCCGGCCGTCTCCGTTGCCGCAGGGCGCCTTCCAGGGGTTCTGGCCGGGTGCCCAGGCCGGCGCGGCCGGCTCGCTGCCGGCGGCCTCGGCGATGCACAGCTCGACCGCCTGCAGGATCTGCGTGTAGCCCGTGCAGCGGCACAGGTTGCCGGCCAGCGCGGCGCGGATCTCGGCCCGCGACGGGCTGGGGTTCGCGTCCAGCAGCGCGCGCGCGGAGAGCATCATCCCCGGCTGGCAGAAGCCGCACTGCAGGGCTCCGCAGCGGTCGAAGGCGGCCTGCACCGGATCGGGCCCCGTGCCGCCGGCGCGCAGGTGGGCCGGCATCAGGCCCTCGATCGTGGTCACGCGCTTGCCCGCGCACAGTGCCGCCAGGGTCAGGCAAGCGAGCACCGGCTGGCCCTCGAGCAGCACGGTGCAGGCCCCGCAGTCGCCCTTGTCGCAGCCCTGCTTCGAGCCGGTCAGGCCCAGGCGGTAGCGCAGCACCTCCAGCAGGCTCCAGTGGGCCGGGGCGGCCACCTCCTGGCGGTCGCCGTTTACTTCGAGCTCCAGTACGCGCATCCTCGTTTGATTCTCTCCCATGCCCAGAGGGCGAACAAGCCTGCGCGAGGGGTTGCGGCGCCTCTCCTGGACGCCGCCGGCGGGCGACTCGCGGGCCAGCATCGAGGCCGCGATCCGGCGCGTGTTCGCGCCCCACCTGGGCACGCCGGAGGGGGCGCGGCGGGCCGGGGCCTGGCGCAAGACGCTGCGCATGCTGCGCCCGCTGGGCGCGGTCTCGCAGGGCAACACGGTGCGCGTCCTGTTCGACGGCGACGCGATCTTCGAGGCCATGTGGGCCGCGCTCGCGGCGGCGCGCCGCTCGGTGTGCCTGGCGACCTACATCCTCGAGCCCGACCGGGTGGGGGAGCGCACCCTGGCGGAGCTGGAGGCGGCGGCCGCGCGCGGCTGCCGGGTGCTGCTCGTGCTCGACTCCTTCGGCTCGCGCGCCGTCCCGGACGAGCGCCTGGAGCGCCTGCGCGCGGCCGGCGCCACGGTCGCGCTCTTCAACCCGATCGTGCGCTGGCACGCGCCCTTCTCGCGCCTGGTGCGCAACCACCGCAAGGTGCTGGTGGTCGACGAGGAGCGCGCCTTCTGCGGCGGCATGAACGTGACCGAGGACTATGCCGGGCCGCGCCACGGCCGCGGGCTCTTCCGCGACACGCAGCTCGCGCTGGAGGGGCCCTGCGCGCAAGACCTGGCGCTGCTGATCGAGCGCGACACGCTCGACGTGCCCGTGCGCGGGCACGAGCACCTGCCGCCGGCCGCGCGCGAGGGCGGCAGCCTGGTGCAGATCCTCGACTCGCACGTGCGCCGCCACCGGCGTGCGATCCAGAAGGCCCTGCGCGTGACCCTGGGGCGGGCGCTGGAGCGCTGCACGCTGACCTCGCCCTACTTCGTCCCGCCCGCGCGCCTGCGGCGCGCGCTGCAGCACGCCGCGCGCCGCGGGGTGGACGTGCGCGTGCTCACGGCGGGCCGCTCCGACGTGCCCCTCGTGCGTCGCGCGAGCCAGCACCTCTACGGACGGCTCCTGCGCGCCGGCGTGCGCATCTTCGAGCTCGAGACGCGCGTGCTACACGCCAAGAGCGTGAGCGTCGACGGCGTCTACGCCGCGGTCGGCTCCTTCAACCTCGACCACTGGTCGGACCGGCGCAACCTCGAGGTCTCGGTCAACGTCCTCGACCGCGGTGCCGCGGGGGCGCTGGAGGAGCAGTTCCGTCGCGACCTGGAGGGGGCGCGCGAGGTGAAGCTGGAGGAGTGGAGCCGCCGCTCGTGGGCCGAGCGCGCGCTGGGCTGGCTCGCCTACCAGGTGCTCAAGCTGTGACGCGCGGCGGCGCGCAGCAGTACAGGGAACCGGTCAAGGGGCTTTCCGGGGACGCTGCCGCTCGCCGTGCCCCTCTTTCCCTTCCTGCCTTCTCCGCGCTCTCCGCGTCTTCCCTTCGCGTCTCCGCGTTGCTCTGCCTCTTCTCCTGAATCAGGAGGAGCGCGGAGACGCGGAGGGAAGACGCGGAGGACGCGGAGAAGAGCAGGAGGGGAGGGAGAGGAAAGGCGCGCGGCGCACCGGGCTCTCAGGCCCGCGGATGGGCGCGCTCGTACACCTGCTTCAGGCGCTCGACCGAGACGTGCGTGTAGATCTGGGTCGTGACCAGGTGCGCGTGCCCGAGCAGTTCCTGCACCGCGCGCAGGTCCGCGCCGCGGTCGAGCAGGTGCGTGGCGAAGCTGTGGCGCAGGGTGTGGGGCGAGGCCGGGCGCGCGAGCTCCGCCGTGCGGCAGGCGCGCGCCAGGATGCGCCCGAGGGCACGCGTCGTCAGCCGCCCCCCGCGCGGGTTCAGGAACACGGCTCCGGCGGCGGCCGCGCTCGCGCGCGGGCGCGCCGGGTCGGCCAGGTAGTCGCGCAGCGCCGCCACGGCGTGGCTGCCGAGGGCCGCCAGGCGCTCCTTCTTGCCCTTGCCACGCACGCGCGCGACGCCGGCGTCGAGGTCGAGGTCGGCGCGGTCGAGCCCGACCGTCTCGGCCGCGCGCGTGCCGGCCGAGTAGAGCAGCTCGAGCAGCGCCCGGTCGCGCCGCCCGCGCGGCGTCCCCGCGTCGGGGCTCGCCAGGAGGCGCGCGATCTCCTCCTCCGTCAGGGCCTTCGGCAGCGGGCGCCTGGCGCGCGCCGCGCGCAGCCCGTCGGCCGGGTGCGCGCGCGCCAGGCCATTGCGCACCAGGTGCTTGAAGAACGAGCGCACGGCCGAGAGGCGCCGCTGGATCGAGCCGCGCGCCAGGCCCTGCTCGTCCAGGCTGGCCAGGAAGGCGCGCAGCACGCGCGCGTTCACCTCGGCCGGGCGCTCGATCCCGCGGCCCTCCAGGAAGTCGAGCAGCGCGCCCAGGTCGCCCTCGTAGGCGCGCAGCGTGTGCGGCGAGGCGCCGCGCGCCGCGGCGAGCTCGCGCAGCCAGGCGGCGGCGAGGGCGCGGAGGTCGGCCGGCGGGCGGGGCACGCCCTGGATCCTAGTGACCCTCCCTGGGCCCGCCACGAGCAGATCCCGCCGGCCCCCGCTCGTGGCGGGTCCTGGGACGGCCTTCACGGGCTCCCGCCTACTGTCGCGCGGGCGCCTTCGGGCGCGCCGGCGCGGCCGGACGCTCGGGCGCGGGCAGCTTGGGCACGCCCTTCACCTCGCCCCAGTAGGCGCGCAGCCCCGTCAGGAGGATCTGGCGCGAGCGCCAGTTCTCGCCCACGGCGAAGCCCTCGCGCTCGCTCTCGTCCAGGACGCCGAGCAGGGCCTGCGCGGCCTGGGCCTGCTTCTCCAGGTACACGAGCGTCGCCTCCAGCGTGGCGCGCGTCTCCTCGTGGCGCCGGCGCTCGAGCGCGAGCTCGCCCTCGAGCGTCGCCACGCGCGCCGCGAGCTCCTGCGGCGGCGCGCCGCCCTGCTGGGCCTGGGCCGGCAGGTCCGGACCCGAGCCGAACAGCACTGCGCCCGCGAGGATCCCCGACGTGACGGCCGCGAGAAGCTTCTTCATGGTGCGTTTCCTATCGGACCCGCGTGCGGGGTTCCTGTAGCGACCCCTCCGGCACGGGCGGCAGGGCGAGGCCCAGGAAGAGCGGCCACAGCAAAAGGGCCGCGCCGAGCCAGTAGGAGGTCCCGCTGCCCAGGCGCCAGTAGAGCAGGCTCGAGCCCAGCGGTCCGACCGCCCGCGCCAGCGAGCCGAGCGAGCGGTTCGTCCCCAGGGCCAGGCCCTGGCGGTCGGACGGCGCGTAGCGCGAGGCGAGCGTGGAGAGCGCGGGCATCGCCAGCGCGCTCCCGACGGCCATCAGGAACAGCCCCGCGTACAGCACGCCGCCCGAGTGCGCCGCGCCGATCGCCGCGAAGCCGGGGATCAGGATCGCCAGCCCCAGGCGCGCCACGCGGCGCTCGCCCAGGCGCGGCACGAGACGACGCACGAGCCCGCCCTGCACCAGCGCGATCACCAGTCCCGCGAACACGAACAGCAGCGCGTTCTCGCGCACGCCGTAGCCCAGGCGCTCGACCGCCAGGAAGGTCAGCGTGAACTCCATCCCGCTGAAGGCCGTGTAGAACAGGAAGGTGATCCAGTTCGTGCGCGCGAGCCCCGGGAAGTCCAGGCGTCGCAGCTGCGCGAAGGGGTTGAGCACGCGTGCGTGGCGGCTCTCGCCGCGCTGCTCGGGCGCCAGCGTCTCGCGGAAGCGCAGCGCGATCCAGGCTAGGTTGAGCGCCGCCAGCGCGGCCGAGGCGAGCGCCGGGGCCGAGAAGGGGTTGAGCGCGAATCCGCCGGACCAGCGCGCGGCCCCCAGGTCGCCGGCCGGCGCCAGCGCCAGGGCCCCCAGGCACACGACCGGGCCGAGGATGAAGCCGAGCCCGATCGACATGCCGAGCAGCCCCATCCCGCGCGCGCGGTCCTTGCCCTCGGTCACGTCGGCGATCACGGCCGAGGCGGTCGAGAGGTTGCCGGCCGCGATCCCGCCCAGCAGGCGCGCCGCCACGAGCAGCGCGAAGGAGCCGGCGAAGATCCACAGCACGTAGCCGAGCAGCGTCCCGAGCAGCGTGACGAGCAGCGTCGGTCGGCGCCCGATGCGGTCCGAGAGCCCGCCCCAGACCGGCGCGAACAGGAACTGCAGCACCGAGTAGAGCGAGCCCAGCACGCCCCCGAACAGGGCTCCGACCGCGTTCGCGTCCGCGCCCGCCAGGGGCTCGAGGAAGGCCACCAGCCGCCCGATCGCGCTCTCCGGCCCCTCGCGCGCCAGGTAGTGCTCGAGCAGCTGCGGGAAGATCGGGAACAGGATCGAGAACCCGACCATGTCGAGGAACACGGTCAGGAGCACGACCGGCACGGGGGAGCGCCGCGGGCTGGCCGGCGCGCCGGTCTTGGCGTTCGTCACCGCGCCCTTGTACGGTGTCGGCCGCAGCGAGGCCAGGTGGTCCAGGTCCGAGCCCGTCCAGCGACGTTCCACTTCCGGCCGCGCGTCGAGCCGCTGGGCCCCGCCGCCGACGGGCTGGCGCTCGGCGAGCTGGCGGCGCGCCTGGGGCGCGGCCCGCTGGCCTGGCTCGAGGGCTGGCCGCGCGGCGCGGGCGTGCTGGCCTTCGCGCCGCTGCCGGTGCGCGCGCCGCGCAGCCTGGCGGGGCTGCGCGCGCTCGCCGCGCGGCTCGAGCCGCAGGCGGGCGACGCCGTGCCGGGCGCGTTCCACGGCGGGTTCCTGGGCGCGCTGGCCTACGAGCTCGGCGCGCGCGCGGAGCTCGGCCTGGCGCTGCCGCGCGACCCCTGGGGCCTGCCGCCGCTCGTGGGCGGGCTCTACGTCGACTTCCTGGTGCGCGACGCGCACGGCGCGACCTTCCTCGTGCTCGGCGAGCAGCCGGGCGACGGTCGCCCGCCCCTGGCCGCGCGGGCGCGGGCGATCCGCGCGCGCCTGGCGCGGCCGGCGCCGCCGACCTCCTGCCGCCCGGCCGGCCCGTTCGTGCGCCTGGTGGCGAGCGCCGAGCACGCGCGGCGCGTGGCCCGCGCACGGGCCTGGATCGCCGAGGGCGAGATCTACCAGGCGAACCTCTCGCTGCGCTTCGAGCGCGACGTGCAGGGCGACCCGCTCGCGCTCCAGCGACGCCTGCTCGCCCTGCACCCCGCGCCACACGCGGCCTTCCTGCGCTTCGGGCGCGGCGCGCTGCTCTCGGCCTCGCCCGAGCTCCTGCTCGACTTCGGGCGCGACGGCGAGGGGCTGCTGGCGCGCACGCGTCCGATCAAGGGCACGGCGGCGCGCGCCGCCGATCCGGCCGCGGACCGCGCGCGCGCCGCGGCGCTCCTGGCCAGCGAGAAGGACCGCAGCGAGCTGGCCATGATCGTCGACCTCGAGCGCAACGACCTCGGGCGCACGGCCCGGCCCGGCAGCGTGCGCGTCGAGGGGCTCGCGCGCCTGGAGAGCTACGCCTCGGTGCACCACCTGGTGGCCGACGTGCTCGCGCGACCGCGGCCGGGGATCGACGCGCTCGCCTGCCTGGCGGCGCTCTTCCCGGGCGGCTCGGTCACGGGTGCGCCGAAGCTGCGCAGCATGGAGGCGATCGCGGACCTCGAGGGCGAGGGGCGCGGCTTCGCCTACGGCTCGATCCTGGCCCTCGACACGCGCGGCGAGCTGGTGGCGAGCCTCCTGATCCGCACCCTGCTGTGGCGCCCGCGACCGGAGCGCGGGCGCGGCG
Source organism: Planctomycetota bacterium (assembly GCA_036376275.1). Classification (GTDB taxonomy): domain Bacteria; phylum Planctomycetota; class UBA1135; order UBA1135; genus JABFRZ01. The sequence continues at coordinate 27,325 of DASVAP010000129.1, forward strand.
CGGGCCAGGTGACGTTCCGCGTCGGCGGCGGCATCACCTGGGGCTCCGAGCCGGCGGCGGAGGAGGCCGAGGCCGAGGCCAAGGGGCTGCTCCTGGCGCGGGCCCTCGACGGGCCGGCGCCCGAGGAGACTCCGGGCCGCGCGGGCCCGTGAAGCCCCTCCTTCCAACGCGGCCGGCGATTCGGTCTGCTCTCGGGCATGTCCAGCGCGGCACCCCTGCTGCTCCTCTCGCTCCTCGCCGGTGGCGACGACGATCCCTGGCTCGGTCCGACCGTGGGCGCGCCGCTCCGGCAGGACGAGGCCCAGCCGCTGCGGCTCGGCTGGCTCGTGCGCGCCTTCTACTCGAACTCGCCGCCCGAGGCGGGGGCTCCCGGCGCGAGCGCCGACCAGTCGGGCTTCGAGCTCGAGGACCTGGACGGGTTCCTGGCCTACGAGACGCTCGACGTCGCCGTGCGCCTCTCGGTCGACCTGGACGAGGCGGCCGAGGGCGGTGACGTGCTGGTCGAGGACGCCTGGGCGCGCTGGCAGCACCTCGACTGGATGGCGCTCGCGGTCGGGCGCTTCAAGCCGCGCGTCCTGCGCAGCAACGCCGTGCCGCAGGACGGGCTGCTCTTCCGCGAGCGCACCTTCCTCGGCGCGGCCTTCGACCGCTGGGACGACGGCTTCGAGCTCTCCGGGCTCCTGGACGAGTTCGGCTACTTCCTGGCGCTGACCGACGGCGAGAACGGGGACGCCTCGGAGCACTTCCTGAGCGCGCGCGGCGTGTGGGCCCTGGTGGACGAGGGCTTCGCCGACCGCGAGGGCCCGCTCGGCGCGCCGAACCACCTGCGCGTCGTCCTGGGCGCGGCCCTGTTCCACGACGACGGGCTCTCGGACGGCGGCTTCGCCACCGACCTCGCGTTGACCTTCGGACCCTACGGCTTCCACTTCGAGTGGGCCTCCCTGGGCGACCAGTTCACGCGCGAGGTCGACGTGTTCGACGGCCACCTCATGACCCTGGGCGACGGGCACCCCTACGCCACGACCCTCAGCCGGCGCATCGGCTCGCACGGCGAGGTCGGGCTGCGCCTGCAGCAGGCGGACGAGGCCGACGACACCGAGGCCCTGGGGCTCTCGGCCAGCTGGAGCCCGGACGGGGGAGCGCTGCGCTTCGTGGCCGACCTGGAGCGCGTCGAGGGCGACACGCGCGACTTCTCGCTCTTCACGGTGGGGGTCGAGCTGGGCTCGAGCGGTCTCGGAGCGCGCTGAGCCGTCGCGGCGGAGGATGCCGAAGGCATCCCCGCCCGCGAGGGCTCAGGGTCGGCCGGGCGCGCGCTCCTCGCGCGCCGATCCGCCCTCTCGCCCCCGGGCAGCTCCAGGAGCTTCGCGCCGTGGCAGTGCCCCCCGCCCGGGGTATCCTCGTGGCCCTGGACGGCTAGTCCGGGCGGGGGCGGCCCGCGCCGGGCCTCTGCCCGTCCGTCGACCCTCCGCCCCCGATCCCCATGCTCTGCGCCCTCCTGCTCGCCCTCGCGCTCGTCCCCGTCCCCCCGAACGCCGCCCCGCGCCAGGAGGAGGAAGCCGTCAAGGTCGACGAGCGGCCCGAGATCAAGGCCAAGCTGACCGAGCTGGCCGAGTTCGTGAAGGCCAAGGGCGAGAAGGACCAGGAGGCCACGGGCGTGATCGACACGCTCCTGCAGGAGTTTCCCGGCAGCGGGCCGAAGGACCGCGCCGCGATCGTCAAGGCCCTCGGCGACTGCTTCGACGCCAAGCGCAAGGACAAGGAAGAAGGCGTGCCCGACGACGGTCTCTACAAGGCCGCCACGGCGGCCCTGGGCGAGATGGCGCCCGAGAGCGTGAAGGTCCTCATCCCCCTGATCGGCGACAAGACGCATCGCAAGAACCAGAGCCTGCAGGTCGCGCTGACCCTGGCCCTCGGCAAGACGAAGAGCCCCGAGGCCAGCAAGACCCTGCTGGGCCTGCTCAAGCACAAGGATCCGCCGATGCAGGCCGCCGGGGCCGAGGCCATGGCCTTCTTCGCCGACGCGCCCGAGGCCCTGCGCAAGGAGATGTTCGAGGAGATGCTGAAGACGATGATGGACCAGTACACGAAGAAGGAGACGAGCCCCACCGACCAGGAGGCCCAGGACCGCTGGAACACGATCTCGGGGCCGATCATCGAGTCGCTCCAGAAGCTCTCCGGGCACGGCGAGTCGAATCCGGACCAGTGGCTGAAGTGGTGGAACGACAACAAGAAGAAGCCCTGGTCCGAGAAGGCCGGCTAGCCGTTCGCAGATCGGCTACTGACTTCGCCGTCAGCGTGACCGCACCGGATGACCGGGCGGGCGCGCGCCCGCCCGGTGATCCGGTGCGCCGACTCCCGGACAGCCCCCGCCGCCACGGCCGCGCCGGGACCTTCACCCTGGGCTGGATCGTGGCCGGCCTCGTGCTCGGCTACGCGGCCCTGCGCGCCCTCGAGCTCGCGCCGCGCTCGGGCAGCGCGACCCGGATCCAGGACGAGCTCCCGGCCGACACGCCGGACCTCGGCACCTGGCGCGCGCGCCTCGTGCTGGCCGAGCCGGACGGGCCCGTGGTCCTGGCGCGGCTCTTGCCCCTGCACGACGAGCCGGCCCTGGAGGAGTTCCGCGCGCGCGCGCTGCGGGAGCGCTACCAGCTCCCGCCCGGGCGGCCCTGGCGCCTCTACCTCGAGCTCGCCGCCGCCGGCGAGCCGGCGCCCCTCGCGCTCCACGACGCGCGCGTCGCCGGCGGTCCGGTGCCCTTCGGCACCCTGGCGGCGCCGCGCCCCGAGCTCGACCCCGTGCACGCGCTGCTCGCGGCCGTGCCGGCCACGCTGGAGGTCGGTCGCGCCCGGCCGCTGGTCCTGTGGGGCGAGCTGCCGGAAGGGGAGCCGGAGCTCGTGCTCGAGCTCGCCGACGCGGCCGGCGCGTCGATCCCGGCGCGCGCGCCGCTCACGCGCGAGGCGGCGGGCTCCACGCCGCGCTGGTACGCCGCGCACGGTCCGCAGCCGGAGCGCGAGCGCTCGCTGGAGGCCGAGGTGGCGCGCCTCGAGCGCGAGCTCTCGGCCGAGCGCGCGCGTCGCGCGCAGCGCGAGGAGGACCTGGTCGAGTTCGGACGCATGCTCTCGCGCCTGCCGGTGGCGCGCGAGCTGGGCCTCGAGCCGCCGGCCGAGCCCCCGCCGTCGCCGCCGACGCCCGAGGAGGAGGCCGCGCTCGCGGCCGAGGCCGCCGCGCGCGCGCGGGCCGAGGAGCTCGGGCGCCAGCTGGCCGTGCTGATGCGTCTCGAAGGTCTGCGCGGGCTCGACCTGCTCGAGGCGGGCACGCTGCAGCCCGGGCCGCCGGCCGCGCTCGGGCCGGTGGTCTTCCGCTGCCTCGACGAGCGCGGTGCCCTGACGGGCAGCCTCGCGGCCGCACGCCTGCGGCTCGAGGCGAGCGCCGCTGCCCACACCCTGACGATCGTGCTCGAGGACGGCTTCGAGAGCCGCGGCGGCGCGCGCGAGCCCTTCGCCGGCGGCGAGCGCCGCATCACCCTGCGCGACGTCGATCCCGGCCCCTGGCGCGCCGAGTGTCCCGAGCTGTTCGCCGCCGAGGAGCCGGTGGCCGGCGGCGACGAGGGGCGCTGGCCGCTGTTCGAGGTGCGCCGCGAGCTCAATCGACTGCTGGCGCTCGACACGCGCCACGGCTGGTACCGCCTGCATTCGCTGGGCGGCGTGCGCGGGCGCGCCCTGCTGGACGTGATCGTCGAGGAGCTGGACGCGGGCGGGAAGCTGCAGCGGCGCTTCTTCGCCGACCGCCTGTGGCTCGTGCTCGAGGACGCCAGCCTGGTGCTCGAGCTGGAGGACGGCGCGATCGTGCGCGGCGCGGAGAAGACGCCCTTCCGCGACGGCCGCCACCGCCTGGTCCTGCCGGGCGTCGCGCTGGAACCCTGGCGCGCGGCGGTCCTGCCGGGCTTCTCGGAGCCGCCGCCGCCGCCGCCGGGGAAGGCGGACGAGACCGCCGGACGCTAGTGTCCTGCCTCAGAAGTTCGTTGACGAAGTCCGTCGGCATCCGCCGTCTGGCTAGGCGCGACGAGGACCGCGTATCCAGGGTGATACGCCGAGGAGGAGCAACGACGCCAGGCGGCGGAGGACGGCGGAATTCGTCGACGAACTTCTGAGGCAGAACACTAGGCTCGGCCGCCCATGGAGCGGCGTGCACGACGGACCGAGCCCACTCCGGAGCCGTCGCTCTTCGATGCGTCGGAGCCGGCGCCGGCGCCGGCGCCCGTGCCCGCGAGTCCGGCTCCCACTCCCGCGCGTCCGCCGGCCGCGCCGCGCGCCGAGCCTGCTCCGCGAGGTGAGCCTGCTCCGCGACGTGAGCCTGCTCCGAGAGGTGAGCCTGCTCCGCGAGGTGACTCAGCGCCGCCGCCGCTCTTCACCGTCGCCCAGCTCTCGGGCGTGATCCAGGGGCGCCTGGCGGAGCTCGGGCGCGTGCGCGTGGAGGGCGAGGTCTCGCAGCGCAAGCGCGCCAGCGCCGGGCACGTCTACTTCGACCTCAAGGAGGAGGGCGCGCGCCTGGCCTGCAAGATCTGGCAGAGCGTGGTCCCGCGCGCGCTGCGCTTCGAGCTGGCCGACGGCGCGCGCGTGGTCGCCTGGGGCAAGCTCGACGTGTACGCGCCGCAGGGCAGCTACAGCCTGATCGTCGACCGCGTGGAGCTGCAGGGGCTCGGGGCGCTGCTGGCCCAGCTCGAGAAGACCAAGGCCGAGCTGAAGGCGCGCGGCTGGTTCGAGCGCAAGCGCCCGCTGCCGCGCTTCCCGGGCGTGATCGGCCTGGTGACGAGCCGCGACGGGGCGGCGCTGCGCGATTTCCTGCGCACGCGCAGCCTGCGCTGGCCCGGCTACCCGGTGCGCTTCGTGCACACGAGCGTCCAGGGGCCGGGGGCCAGCGAGTCGATCGCGGCCGCGCTGCGGGCCGTCGACGCGAGCGGCGTCGACGTGATCGCGCTGGTGCGCGGCGGCGGGGCGCTGGAGGACCTGTGGGGCTTCAACGAGCTGCCCGTGGCCGAGGCGATCTTCGCCGCGCGCGCCCCGGTCGTGACCGGCATCGGGCACGAGACGGACACGACCCTGGCGGACCTGGTGGCCGACCGGCGCGCGCACACGCCGACCGACGCGGCCCAGGTCGTGATCCCGGACCGCGCCGAGCTGGTCGGGCGCATCGAGCGCATCGGCGGCTACCTGACGGAGGCCTTCGAGCGGCTGTGGAGCGAGCGCTGCGAGCGCCTGGAGCGCGCCGCCTCGCGCCCGGTGCTGTGCGGGGCGGGCTGGATCCTCGACGAGCGCGCCCGGGCCCTCGTGGCGGCCCACGCGCGCCTCGACGGGGCCCTGGAAAGCGCCCTGGCGCGGCGCGGCACGGCGCTGACGCGCGCCCACGCGCGCCTCGCGCGGCGCACGCCCGCAGCCGAGCTGGCGCGGCGCACCGAGCGCCTGGCGGCGGCCCGGCCGCGCCTGGTGGCGGCCGTCGAGCGCGCCCTGGCCGCGCGCGAGGCGCGCCTCGCGACCGAGACGCGCTCGCTCGAGGCCGTCTCGCCGCTGGCCGTGCTCGCGCGCGGCTACTCGATCACGCGCCGCGCGGACGGCGCGGCCCTGAGCGACGTGGCCGGGCTCGCGCCCGGGGCCGAGGTCGAGACGCGCCTCGCGCGCGGCTCGTTCCGCGCCCGGGTCGAGTCGGTGACCCCTCCCGAGCCCACCGAGCCCGCGTGAGCGCGTCCGACACCGGCACCTGGGCCGTGGTGCTCAACTGGAACGGGGGCGAGCAGAACCTCGCCTGCGTGCGCTCGCTGCTGGCGCAGGGGCTGCCGGCGGAGCGCGTCGTCTTCGTGGACAACGCCTCCTCGGACGGCTCGCGCGAGCGCGTCGAGGCGGCCTTCCCGGGGCTCGTCGTCCTGCGCAATGCCGCGAACGTCGGCTACGGCCACGGCACGAACCGCGGCATCCGCCACGCGCTCGAGCACGGCGCCGCGCGCGTGTTCCTGGTCAACAACGACGTGACCCTGCTGCCGGGCACGCTGGCCGGGCTGGAGGGCGCCCTGGCGGGGGAGCCGGGCATCGTCGGCCCGCGCGTCCTCTACCAGGAGCCGCCCGACCGGGTGTGGTCCGCCGGCGGCATCCTGACCTTCCGCGCGAACCTCTCGACGCTCCTCGGGCACGGCGCGCTGGATGGCCCGGCCGTGCGCGTCACGCGCGACGTCGACTACGTGCCCGGCTGCGCCCTGCTCGCCGCGCGCGCCGTCTTCGAGCGCATCGGGATGCTGGAGGGCGACTACTTCGCCTACCACGAGGACGTCGAGTTCTGCTGGAAGGCCAAGCAAGCGGGCTTCCCCGTGCGCGTGATCGGCGCCGTGGCCGCGCACCACGACGCCCACAGCGCGACGGGCGGCGGCTACAACCGCCTGCGCAAGTACATGATGGCCGTGAACACGGTGCGCTTCCTGCGCCGGCACGGGACGCTCGCGCGCTGGCTGGGCTTCTGGCTCTTCGACGTGGCCACGCTGCCGCTCGTGTGGCTCTACCGCGCCCCGCGCGGCGAGGGCGCGGCGGTGCTCGCCAAGGCGCACGGGACCTGGGACGGCCTGCGCGGTCGCACGGTCACGGCCGAGCGCCTGCGCGAGCTCGGCGCGCGCGGGTAGGATCGCGGCAGATGCCGCTGGTCAAGCTGCTCTCCACCTCGCGCGTCGCCGCCGAGGCCACCGCCGCGCGCCTCGCGGCCCTCGGCATCGAGGCCGAGGTCATCGGCGAGCCGAACGTGTTCGTCAAGGTCGCGAGCGGCGGCAACTACCGCGTGCAGGTGATCGTGGACGAGACCCAGCTCGCGCGCGCCAAGGAGGAGCTGGCCCGCCTCGATGCCGCCGCCGGTCCGCGCGTGGCCGCCCTGACGCGCCAGGTGCGCGTCGGGTTCCTGCTGGGCTCGCTCCCGGCCCTGGCGCTGGCCCTCTGGCTCCTCCTGCGCGAGGACAAGGACACGCTGCTCTGGATCGCGCTCGTCCCGGCCTGGCTGGTCGGGCTCATGGCCTGGGCGGCGTGGAGCCGGCGGTCTGGCCGCGCATGAACCCGTTCTCCTGCGCCGCGTTCGAGCGCGCGTGAAGTTGGCACGTGTCCTGTCGCTGGCCCTGGCAGCGGCGGTCCTGTTCGGTGTCGCGGTATGGGGCCTGGTTGCCGGGCTGGAGCGATCCGATCCGCCGCCGAGCTCCGGCTGCTGCCAGATCGAGCCGGGCTTGTTCGAGGAGCCGGGCTACTGAGCCGGAGGGGCCGGCTCTTCCGGCGCGGCCTCATCTGGCTCCCACCGGGCGGCCTCGCTACGCTCGCGCCCAACTCCTCGCGCACCCATGGCCCAGCCCTTCCAGCTCAACGAAGCCGCCCAGAAGAAGTACGCCGTCCAGGACTACAAGGCGAAGCGCTCGATCGAGGGCCTGGAGATCGTCCAGCTCAAGCGCTTCAACGACGACGGTGGCTCGATGACCGAGCTCGCCCGCCTCGACGCGGGCATGCTGCAGTCCCTGAAGGGCTTCCAGGCGCTGCAGGTGAACTACAGCGTGATGGAGCCGCTCGCGATCAAGGCCTTCCACATGCACCGGCGCCAGACCGACGTCTGGTTCGTGCCGCCGAGCGACAAGCTGCTCCTGGTGGTCGCCGACGTGCGCAAGGGCTCGCCGACCGAGGGCCTCGTGCAGCGCATCGTCCTGGGCGATGGCAACTCGCGCCTGGTGCGCATCCCGCCGGGCGTGGCCCACGGCGCGAAGAACCTGCGCCACACCACTCCCTCGGTCATCATCTACTTCGTCGACGTGCAGTTCTCGACCGACGAGAGCTGTGACGAGGGCCGCCTCCCCTGGGACCACTTCGGGACCCAGGTGTGGGAGGTCGAGCGCGGCTGATCAGGCGAAGGCCCGGGCCAGGGTCGCCCGCCAGGCGCCCTCGCGGCGGGTGAAATCGCTCGCGGGTAGCCCCCACGTCGCCAGCCAGGCGTGGGCCTCGGGCTGACCCATGCAGTCCTCGAAGCCGAAGCGCAGCAGGCTCCCGTCGTCGAGCACGGCGGCGAACTCGAGCGGCGGGTGGTTCACGAGCACGCGGCCGGCGAGGACCTCGCCGTCGGCCCGCTCGAGGCGGAAGCGGTCGCCCGCGGCCAGGCCGTCGAGCGCGACGGTGCGGAAGACCGGCCCGGGGCGGGTGAAGCGCTGCCAGACCTCCTGCGGCGCGAGCGTGACCGGCAGGCGCACCCAGCTCGCGCGCCGCTCCTGGCCGCGCTGGCGCTCGACGTAGTGCTTGAGCGCCTGGAGCTCGAAGGTCCAGCCGCGGTTCGTGCCGTCGAACTCCTTGTCCCACACGGCGTCGGGGGCGAAGCCGGAGTGCACGACGCGCAGGTGCGTGGTCTTGCCGGCGGACTCGAGGAACCAGTCGACGGCCAGCGCGGCGCGCTGGGCGAGGTGGGCGGTCTCGGCGTGGGCGAGCTCCCTGGCGGTGGCGGGTGCCTCCATCCAGCCGGTGCGCAGGTGCTGCGGCGGCTCCCAGGCCAGGATGCGGCAGCGGCCCTCGAGCTCGCCCCAGCGGTAGACGATCTCGCCCCCGGGGCCGGGCGTCACCGAGGCACCGAGCGGGAACCAGCGCACGAGCTCCTCGGCGCTCGTGATCGCCTTCCAGACGTCCGCGGCGGGCGCGTCGATCGTGAGGCGGTGCTCGTGGCTGCGGGTGGGAGCGGGGCTCATGGGGCGTCTCCTTCGTGGGTTTCGGGTGGGGTCGGCTTGGGCTTGGGGTGAGCGGCGAGGACGAGGCGGTAGGCCCGGCTGGCGGGTGCATCGTCCTGGTACCTGGCGGCGAGAGCGGCGACGGCGGCGCCGAGCTCCTCGGCGAAGGCCGCGCGGCGCGCGGCGCTGGCGAAGCGCACCTCGGTCTCGAGCGTGAGGGTCGCGAGCGGCTTCTTCGCGCGCTCGGCGCCGCGCTGGAGCTGGGTCAGCTCGCGCAGCAGGCGCGCGGCGGCGGCGATCTGGTAGCTCGACGAGAAGCGGTCCTGGATCGCCTCGGGATCGGCCGGGTGCGAGCCCAGCACGGCCGGGTCGATCACGAAGGCCCGCGCCGTGACGCGCAGGGAGCGCTCGACGCAGCCGCGGCGCTGGCGCTCCTCGAAGAGCTCGACCAGGCCCGAGTCCTCCAGGGCGCGCAGGTGATAGTTCAGGCGCTGGCGCGGGAGCCCGAGGCGCCGGGCCAGGCCGGTGGCCGAGTCCGGGGCGCGGCCGAGCTCCGCCAGCAGCCGGCGGCGCAGGGGCGAGAGCGCCGCGGCGAGGGCGCGCGGGTCGTCGAGGACGCGCAGGCCCGCGGGGGGGGAGGTGCGGGGTCCGCGGGGCATGGGGGGAGTGTCGATTCGACAGGAATACCTGTCAATATG
>DASVAP010000137.1:0-22207 GCA_036376275.1 Planctomycetota bacterium
CCTTCGAGAGCTAGGGCGGCACGGGCGCCAGCGGGCCGGACAAGCGGGTCACGGCCGAGGGCGGGGCCCCAGGGGGCGAGCCCCACCCCACTCGAAGCGCCGCCCCGAACGAAACCCACGTAGCTCCCAAGGGAAGCAGAACCTTCGCGCGCGGATTCCGCGGTCGACTCGCCTCAGGGCAGCGGGCCGTCGACGCCGGTGGCGCAGGTGCCGAGCACGTTGCCGCCCAGCCCCTCGAGCATCTGGTAGGCCTCCTCGACCATGCCCTTGGGCGTCACGCCGATGCGCACGACCAGGAGGATCCCGTCCACGACCGAGCCGATCAGGCTCGGGTGGTTGGTCGAGAGCACGGCCGGACCGTCGAGGATCACGTAGTCGTAGCGGCGCTTGAGCGCGTGCAGCAGCGCCTGGAGGCGCTCGAGGTCGAGGCTCGGGTTGGGCGAGCTCGCGCCGGATCCGACCAGGTCGAGGCGCTCGAGCGAGGTCGCGCGCACCGCCTGGTCGACCGTGATCTCGCCGCGCAGGAGCTCGGTCAGGCCCGCCCGGCGCGGATGGCCGAGGTAGCCCTCGAGCGAGGGCTTCAGGCGATCGCTGTCGACCAGGCACAGGCGCAGGTTGGGGACCTCGACCAGCGCCAGGGCCAGGTTGATCGCGGCCACGCTCTTGCCCTCGTTCTCCAGCGCGCTCGTGATCAGGATCGAGCGCGCCGCGCTGTCGGGGTTCAGCGCGAGCAAGGAGTTCCGCAGGCGCCGGAACTGCTCGGCCCCCTGGGAGGCCGGGGCGCGCAGCACGACCAGCTCCTCGCGCCCGAGCGGCAGCTCGCGCCCCTCGCCGGGCTTGGCCGGCTCGAGGACCTCCGGCGTCGTGTGCGTTCCGAACAGGGCCATGGGACTGCGAACCGGCCGGCGCGCGGCCGGTGACGGAGCATCCTCATCGGCCGCGGGGGGTCGGATCCAGTGTCTGGGGCGCCAGAATCTGGCCCGCCGGGCGTGGCGGCCGCCGTCCTGCCCCGCTACGGCCTCGGCGCGACGTGGCGCAGCAGCGCCGGCCCCAGGTCGCGCACCTCGACCCCCGGCGGGACCAGCCAGCCCGTGCGCGCGAGCGCGCGCGCGAGCGGAGCGTCGGCGCGCCCCTGGATCTGCCACAGGGAGCGCGTCAGGGCCTGCCCGTCCGCGTCGCGTCCGGCCGCGAAGAGGCCCGCGACCGCGCGCCGCGCCGCCTCCGCCAGGGGCCCGACGTCGGGGCCCGGATCGAGCTGGCGCACGGCGGCGTCCAGGGCGGCGCGCAGGGTGTCGCGCGCCTGTCCCTCCAGCGGGTGGCGCACGGGATAGCCGGCCAGGGCCCCGAGCAGGGCCAGGTCAGCGCCCGCGCCGGCGAGGGCGAACCCGCCGCGCGCGACCTGGGCCGGCACCTCGTCCGCGGGCACGAGCCCGAGGAGCAGGCGCAGGCGCAGGACGTCCGCCTCGCGCGCCGAGGAGAGCGTCCGCGCGAGCACGCGCGCGACGCGCTCGCCCTCGCCGCGCGCGAGCCACGGCTCGAGCGTGCGCGCCAGGCCCTCGCCGCGCGCGCGCGCCTCCGCCGGTGGACCGGCCAGCGCGGCGGCGACGTGCCGGGCGCAGGCCTCCTCGTCGCCGTTCCACAGCCAGGCCTCCAGGAGGCGCGTGCGCGCCGCGGGCGCCCAGTCGGCCGGGATCGCGGCCGGATCCGGCCAGGGCGGCGCCTGGCCGACGAGCCGCAGGGCGCGTCCGAGGCGCTCGCCCTCCTCCGCCGCGAGCTCGAGGCGCAGCAGGGCCGCCGGCGCGGGGACGCGCAGGGCCGACGGCGGCTCGCCCTGCGCGACCAGCAGGAACAGCGCCTGCAACGCGAGCGCCGGCGGCGTCGCGGGGTCCTCCACGAGCGTCCGCGCGAGGCCGCGCGCCTCGGGGGAGTCGCAGCGATTGCGCTCGAGCGCGTACAGGCGCAGCCAGCGCCCGCGCGGCGCGACGCCGGTGAAGTCCGCCAGCAGCCGCACGGCCAGGGGCTCGCCGCCCGCGTCGAGGCAGCCGAGACGCGCCAGCGCCGCCCCGAGGCGCGCCGCGCGCCGCCCGTCCTCGCGCTCGGCCTCGGCCAGGAGCTCCTCCAGCACCGCGGGCTGGGTCAGGGTCGGCGCCACGCGCCCGCGCGCCGCGGCCCGCAGCAGGCCCTCGCGCGCCGCGCGGTCGCCGCGCTCGACCAGCTCCCCCATCCACGTCAGGGCCGGCGCGAAGCCGCTGGCGGCGAGGTTGCGCGCGGCCCGCGCGCGCTCGGCCTCGCTGGCCTCGCCGCGCGCCAGGAGCAGCAACCAGTCGGCGACCCACTCGACGCCCGTGCGCGCCGGCCCGAGCTCGGGCGCGAGGCGCACGAAGGCTCCGCTCGGTGCCGCGCCGTCGCGCGGCGGCACGACGCCGTGCGCCTCGAGCTCGACTCCGAGCTCGCGCAGGCGCCAGAGCAGCCGGTTCCAGGGCGCCGGCGCGAGCTCCGGCTGGCGCCGGAAGGTGCGGTTGGCGGCCGCGGAGTCGAGCGCCAGGCCGAGCGCCAGCTCACCGGCCAGCTCCAGCTCCTCCACCATTGCTTCCAGTTCGAGCCCGGCGCTGAGGCGCAGGCAGCGCGGCGGCGCGCCCTCGGCCACGCGCCGCAGGAAGGCCTCGAGCCCGTCACGCAGGGCCGGCTCGGTCAGGCGCGGCGCCGCGCGCGCGATGCCGGCGCGCAGCGCGTCCTCGCCCAGCCGCCGCAGATCCGCATCGCGCTCGGCCGCCAGGGCCAGGGCCAGCCCGAGGTGGCGCTCGTCGGCCGCCAGCACGCGCTCCAGGCGCCCGCGCACCTCGGCATCCGCGCCCAGGGCCGCCTCGGCCAGCTCGGGATAGCGCGCGCGCTCGAGGTGCGCCGCCAGCCAGCGCTCGGCGGCGGCCCGCTCCTCGGCCCGCGCCGCGCCCAGGCGCGCGAGCTGGTCCTGGAACTCGTCGAGCGCGAAGACCGGCGCGGCGGCCAGGAGGAGGAGCGCGAGCATGCCGGGCACCAGTATGCGCCCCGCGGGCGCGCTCACCAGGCCGGAGGCTCGCTGGCGACGAGCGGGGCGTAGGGTAGGCTCTCGCGCCCATGTTCCAGCGCCTCCTGGTCGCCAACCGGGGCGAGGTCGCCGTGCGCATCGCGCGCGCCTGCCGCACGCTCGGGATCGCCCCGATCGGGGTCTTCTCGGAGGCCGACCGCGGGGCGAGCTGGCTCTCCGTGTTCGACGAGAGCGTGTGCATCGGCCCCGGTCCGGCCAGCGCGAGCTACCTGCGCGCCGACCGGCTCGTGCAGGCGGCCCTGCAGACGCGCGCCAGCGCCCTGCACCCCGGCTGGGGCTTCCTGGCGGAGAACGCGCGCTTCGCGGGGCTCTGCGCGCAGCACGGCGTGACCTTCGTCGGCCCGACGCCGGCGCTGATGGACCTGATGGGCACGAAGACGCCGGCCAAGCGCGCCATGCGCGCGGCCGGCCTGGCGCTGATCCCGGGCTCGGACGAGCCGCTGGCGACGCTCGAGGAGGCGCTCGCTTGCGCGCGCGCGATCGGCTACCCGGTGCTGGTCAAGGCCGACGCCGGCGGCGGCGGGCGCGGGATGCGGCGCTGCGCGGACGAGGGCGAGCTCCGGGAGGCCTTCGCGGCGGCACGGGCCGAGGCCGAGGCGGCCTTCGGCGACGGCTCGGTGTACCTCGAGCGCTACCTCGAGCGCGGGCGGCACGTCGAGGTGCAGCTCCTGTGCGACGCCTTCGGCGGCGGGATCCACGTGGGCGAGCGCGAGTGCTCGGTGCAGCGCAAGCACCAGAAGCTGATCGAGGAGAGCCCGAGCCCGGCCCTCGCTCCGGCCGAGCGCGCCGCCCTGGGCGCGGCCGCCCTGCGCGCGGCCCTGGCGGTCGGCTACACGAGCGCCGGGACGGTCGAGTTCCTGCGCGCCGCCGACGGCAACCTCTACTTCATGGAGATGAACACGCGCCTGCAGGTCGAGCACCCGGTCTCGGAGCTCGTCAGCGGGCTCGACGTCGCCGCGCTGCAGATCCGCATCGCCGCCAACGAGCGCCTGCCGCTCGCGCAGGCCGCCGTGCGCTTCCAGGGCCACGCGATCGAGGCGCGCATCAATGCCGAGGACCCGGAACGCGGCTTCCAGCCCACGCCCGGGACCCTGCGCGCCTTCGCGCTCCCGACCGACCTCGGGCCGGGGACGCTGCGCGTCGACACGCACCTCTGCGAGGGCGACGAGATCCCGCCGCACTACGATTCCCTGCTGGCCAAGGTGATCGCCCACGCCGACACGCGCGCGGCCGCCATCGAGACGCTCGCGCGGGCACTGGGCGCAGCGCGCATCGAGGGTGTCGCGACGACGATCCCGCTGCACCTCGCCGTCCTGGCGAGCGAGGACTTCCGGAGCGGCCAGTACGACACCGGCTCGATCCCCGGCTGGCCCCCGGCGCGCGCGAAGACGCGCGTGAAGGCCTGATCCTCCGATGGCACGCATCCCCCTCGTTCCGCTCGGCCGACCGCTGGACGCCTTCCTCGGTGGCGTCGAGGCCGCCCGCAACCGCGAGCAAGCCGGCGCACGCGAGCAGCGCCTGGGCGTGGAGCGCCAGGCCGTGCGTGCCGGCTGGGGGCCGGAGTACGAGGCGCGCGTGCACGAGAAGGAGAAACTCACCACGCGCGAGCGGCTCGCGCGCCTGCAGGACCCGGGCTCGCGCCTGTTCGAGGTCGGCACCTTCGTCAACCACGGGCGCAAGTTCGGCAAGCAGTCGAGCCCCGCGGCCGGCGTGATCACGGCCTTCGCGCGCATCGCCGGGCGCTGGACGATGGTGATCGCCAACGACAACACGGTGGCCTCGGGCGCCTGGTGGCCGCTGACGCCGGAGAAGATCGAGCGCGCCCAGGAGATGGCCCTGCGCCTGCGGATCCCGGTCGTGTACCTGGTGGACTGCTCCGGGCTCTACCTCCCGGAGCAGGCCCACTCGTTCCCGGGCCGCACGGGGGCCGGGCACATCTTCAAGAAGAACGCGCTGCTCTCCAGCGCGGGCGTGCCGCAGATCGCGGGCGTGTTCGGCGACTGCATCGCGGGCGGCGGCTACATGCCGATCATCTCCGACCGCGTGATCATGACCGAGCAGGCCTACATGGTCATCGCCGGCGCGGCGCTGATCAAAGGGGCCAAGGCCCAGCACCTCTCCAGCCTCGACATCGGCGGACCCGAGGTGCACGTGGCCCAGTCGGGCTGCGCCGACGAGCGCGTGCCCGACGACGAGCACGCCCTGGCCGTGATCCGGCGCGAGATCGAGAAGCTGCCGACCAGCGCGGTCGCCTACTACCGCCACGGGGCCGAGGCGCTCGCGCCGCACTTCGCGCCGGAGGAGCTGGCGGCGCTCGTGCCCGACGACCACCGCCACGCCTACCCGGCCGAGGAGGTGCTGGCGCGCCTGGTCGACCAGAGCCTCTTCTGGGAGCTGCATCCCGAGCGCGGGCGCGAGACGATCACCGGCATCGGACGCGTGAACGGGCTCTACCTGGGCTTCGTGATCAACCGCCAGGGTCTCGTCGACGATCCCGAGCACCACGGCAAGAAGAAGCCGGCCGGGATCCTGTACCAGGAGGGCATCGCCAAGCTGGCGGCCTTCTCGCGCGCCTGCGATGCGGACGGGATCCCGCTGGTGTGGCTGCAGGACATCTCGGGCTTCGACATCGGCGTCGAGGCCGAGCGGCTCGGGCTGCTCGGCTACGGCTCGTCCCTGATCTACGCCAACAGCACGAACGCCGTGCCGATGTTCACGGTGCTGCTGCGCAAGGCCTCGGGCGCCGGCTACTACGCCATGGCGGGCCTGCCCTACGAGCCGGTGGTGCAGCTCTCGACGCCGCTGACGCGCCAGGCGGTCATGGAGGGCCGCACGCTGGCGATCGCGACGTACAACACGAATCTCGACGACGAGTTCGAGATCGCCACGACCGATCCCGCCGAGCGCGCGAAGATCGCCGAGGGCATGCGCACGGTCGAGAAGCGCATCGAGGGCGACATGGACCCCTACCAGGCCGCCGCGCGCATGGACACCGACGAGATCGTGGCCCTGGGCGAGCTGCGCGCCTGGCTCGAGCTCTTCGCCGAGGCCGCGTACCAGTCCACCGGCCACCGGCGCGTGAAGAACCCGCGCATCTGGTCGCTGCACGACCTCGCGGTCCTGGCCCGCGAGCGGGGGTAGCCGCGCGCGCGAGCCGACCGCGGCCATTTCCAGCTCCGAACGCCCGATCCGGCGTTCACCCCCCTCGAACGGGCCGCCCCCTCCGCCGACCCCTCCAGGTTCCCCGCTCCGACGCCTGAGCCATCCTCCGTCACGCCCGCGGAACGCGAGCCGGCGAGCGCCCCTCCGATTCCCCGCGCCATGCCGCCTTCCCCGTGACCCCCCACCTCGGCCCGAACTATGCGTTCGTGGAGGGCGCGGGGCCCGATCCGTCGCGCGCCTCCACGTCCCCAGGTCCGGAGATCCCTCATGCGTGCTTCTCGCTACTCGTTCCTTGCCACCCTCTCGCTCCTCGCCCTCCCGACCCTGGCCCAGGACTCCGCCCCCCCCTTCGCGCGGCCCGAGGTGCGCGGCGGCACGGGCCACACGCCGGTCGAGCAGGTCCTGCTCGTCACCTACGACGTGCCCAGCGCCCGCGTGCGCAGCCTGCGCGCGACGACGCCGGACCAGCTCGCGCTCGGCGTCGCGCCCTGCTACGACAACTCGCTGATCGAGGTGCCGGAGGATCCGCAGTACGTGGTCGCGAACCCCGGCGAGGAGCTGCTGGCCTGGGGCCGCAAGTTCTGCCGCGGCTCGAACCGCCTGCGCAGCTTCACGATCGCGTACCGGTCGGAGGCGCTGGACACGAGCCTCGGCGGCCCGGGCGCCGTCTTCGGCCTGGCGCTCCACAGCGGGACGACGGGCTTCGGCACGTCCGGCACGGAGGTCTTCCGGCGCACCTTCACGGGCCTGCCGTCCTACGGCGCGGCGGCGAGCGCCACGGTGCAGTACGACCACAACGGGGTTCCCTTCCTCACCGGCGCGGCGCCGCTCGTGTTCCTGACGATCGACTTCGGCATCGATCCGCTGCCGCTCCCGGACGGCCAGGTCGGCTGGAGCTTCCTGCAGCTCGACGGCGACAGCGGACCGGCCATGGTGCAGGCTCCGCGCGCGGTCCTCGGGACGGTGGACGCGCTCGACATCTACTCGCCCGGGCCGCCCGCGGCCGCGACCTACGTCGGCACGTTCAACTACGGCGGCTGCAGCGCGCCGCCGTCCCAGCCGCCGTGCGCCAACCTGTTCGTGCAGTTCAGCGAGATCCGCAACGCCGAGGTGGCGCGCACGCTGGTCCTGAACGGCAGCGGCACGAACCCGACGATCCTCGAGGAGATCCTCCCGGCCCGCATCGGACAGGTGTGGGCGGCGCGCGTGAACGTCGCCGCGCCTTGCTCCGGCCAGCCCTGCACCAATCCGGACTTCACGTTGCTGTTCCACTCGCGCGCGGCCCAGAGCCCGGTGACCACGCGCGCCGGCGAGATCCTGGTGGATCTGAACCAGCTGTTCCTGACCCCCGCCCTGGCCGAGGGCTCCTACACCTTCCTGCTCCCGGCCGACACGGCCCTGGTCGGACGGCGCGTGTTCCTGCAGGCCGCGGTGCTGCCGCCCGCCGCCCCGCGGATCACGCTGACGAACGCGCTGGACGTGCGCATCGGGTACTGACCGATCTGCGATCGGTCAGGGCCCGCGCTTCCGGACCGCCGCGGATCATCGGGCGGGCGCACGCCCGCCCGGTGATCCGCGGCGCGCTCCGACCCGGCCCTGTCCGGCGCCAGTTCCTCCGACCTTGCGTTCCGAGGGCACGGCGCTTGCCACCTCGAGCCCCGCCAGCCCCGACTTCCCCCTCTGGAGTGCCCATGCACCCTCTCGCCCTCGCTCCCGCCCTGTGCCTCCTCCTGTCGCCCGTCTCGGCCCAGCAGCTCCTGGCGCCCGGCTCCGCGCCCCAGGTTCTCTCCTCTCCGATCGAGCGGGTCGTGCACGTCGTCCATGACGTCGCGACCGAGACGACGCGCGTCGTGCGCATCTCCACGCCGGGCGAGCTCGCCCTGGGGACGCCGCCCTGCTTCGACAGCTCCGAGCTCACCGGCGGCCTGGGTCTGGCCCTCTCGGCGGTGGCCAATCCCGGTGAGGACCTGCTGAGCTGGGGCACCAAGCGCTGCAGCGGCGCCTCGCTGCTACGCGGCTTCACGCTCGCCTACAAGAGCTCGGCCCAGTCGGTCGACCGTGGCGGCCCCGGGGCCGCATTCTCGATCGCGCTCTACTCTGGCACGACGGGCTTCGGCCAGCCGGGCAACGAGATCTTCCGGCGCACCTTCACGGGTCTGCCTACCGGCCTGAACGACGCGATCGTCCTGACGCTCGACTTCACCACCGATCCCCTGCCGCTCGCCGATGGCGCCTTCGGCTGGAGCTACCTGCAGATGGACGGCTTCACGGGGCCCGTGCTGGTCGTGGCCCCGAAGCCGATCCTTGGCACGCGCGACGCGCTGGACATCTACGCGCCAGGACCCGCACGGACCTCGAACTACCGCGGCACCTTCAACTACGGCGGCTGCCAGACGCCGGGCACGTTCATTCCTTGCGCCAGCACGTGGATGCAGCTCGACGAGATCCTGCCGAGCGAGCTCGCGCTGTCGGCCGAGCTGAACGGAAGCGGCGTCAATCCGCAGATCCTGCACGAGCTCCTGCCGGCGCGCCTGGGGCACGTCTTCGCCGCCTCGGTGGACTTCCCGACCCCGGGGTCCCAGCCCGTGGTCACCACCCTGCTGATCGTCTCGAACGCGCTCGGCACGGCGCAGGCGACGCGCTTCGGCGAGCTCCTGGTGGACCTCGATCAGCAGCGCGTCCCGCCGATCCTGGGGCGCGGCAGCTACAGCTTCCCGATCCCCGCCGATCGGGCCCTGGTCGGCACGCGCGTCTACCTGCAGGCCGCGGTCCTGCCGTCCTTCGTGCCGCGCTTGACCCTGACCAACGCGCTGCGCGTGCGCATCGGCTACTGAGCCGAGTCGAGAAGGCGGACGCGCGCCCGGGACGCTACCTTGGGCGCATGTCCGAGCCCCTCGTGCTGCTCCTCGACCGCGCGGGCGAGCGCCTGCTCCTGCGCTCGCCGGAGGTCGGGCTCTTCACGCAGGCGCTGCCGCCCGGGACGCCGCTCGTCGCCGGCGCCCGGGCCGGCCTCCTGCACTCGCTCGGACGCCGCCTCGAGCTGCGCGTGCCGGAGGGCGTGCGCGGCACGGTGGCGAGCGAGCGCCCCGAGGCGGTGCTGGCGCCCGTCGGGTACGGCACCGTGCTGTACGAGCTCGTCCCGCTCGCAGCCGGAGAGGGCGCGCGCGTGCCGGCGGCGGATCCGGCCGCGGGAACGGAGGGCCTGATCTTCCCCGCGCCCTACTCGGGCCGCTTCTGGCACCGGCCCGCGCCCGGCGATCCGGCCTTCGTGCGCGAGGGTGAGCTGCTGGAGGAGGGCAAGACGCTCGGCCTGATCGAGGTGATGAAGACCTTCACGCACCTCGTCTACCGCCCGGGCGGCCAGCTCCCGGCGCGCGCGCGCCTCGTGCGCTTCCTGGTGCCCGACGGGGGCGAGGCCAGGGACGGCGGCGCGCTGCTCGCGCTCGAGCCGGCCTGAGCTACTACCTCCTAGAGTCTTCGCGTGCCGCAACGATTCTGCAGGAGGTAGTAGCTCACTGCGTCCGGCGAAGCCGGACGCCACCAGCAACCCTTCCGGGAAGCGCCGGCCCTGCAAGATCGCTGCGGGATCGAACGCGCCTCCCTTGGGTTGCGGGTGCCAACCCGCGCTGAGAGTCTGTGAAGGAATCCCTCGCCGCCTCCGAGCTCAGCAGGATGCGCCGTGGCGTCGTTGCGCCTCCTCCGAGTATTGCCGTGCAAATACGCGTCGTCGGCGCGCCTAGCCACGGCGCATCCTGCTGGCTCTCGGCTGGCGGGGGATTCCTTCGCAGACTCTGAGCCCGCGCCCGGCGTTCAGCGCGGCTCGGGGAGCTCCGGACCGCCCGTCGCCCGCCACCACGCGAGCGTGGCCGCGCGCAGCTCGGCCAGGCGCGCGGCGTGCTCCTCGAGCCGCGCCAGGTTCTCCTGCTCGAACGGGTCGGCTTCGAGATCGAACAGCTCCTCGACCCCCGACTTGCGCCGGAAGGGCTCGGCCAGGCGCGGCCCGGGGCTGAGCTCCTGCGAGTTCACGTCGCGCACGTAGCGCACGTACTTCCAGCGCTGGTCGCGGGCGTAGAGCGCGTAGAGCTCGCCCCGCCGCGCGTGGGCCGAGCCGAACAGCCGCGCGCGCCCGCCCTCGGCGCGGCCCTCCAGGTGCGGCCGCAGGCTCTGCCCGCGGTCCTCCGGGGCCGGCGCGGCGCCGGCGTAGTCGAGCAGCGTCGCGTGCACGTCGACCAGGTCGGCCAGGAAGCCCGCCTCGAGCCCGTGGCGGACCTGCCCGGGGGCCGAGGCGATCAGCGGCATGCACACGCCCTGCTCGCGCGGCGTGCCCTTCGACACGCGCCAGGTGGACCAGCCGTTGTCCGCCAGGAACAGGATCACGGTGTCCTCGAGCTCGCCCAGCTCCTCCAGCTTCGCCAGCAGGCGCCGGAACTCGGCGTCCATCCAGGTGTGCATGGCGAGACTTGCGCGCTCGGCCGCCTGGAAGTCCTCGGCCGAGCCGCGGATCCCGGCCGGCGGGGCGAGCTCGGTCGCGGCGAACTCCTGCGCGAAGCGCACGGGCGGGCGGTGCGGCGTGTGCGGCAGGCTCGGCGCCCACCACACGAACCACGGCCCGCGCAACGCCTGCTCGGCGAGGAAGGCGAAGAGCTCGGCCTGTCCGTCCTCGCCGCCGCGCGCGAAGCGCTCGTCGTTGGCGGCGGGCGCGTCGAAGCCGTAGGTGGGCGGCGGGCCCTCCCAGAACTTGCCGGCGCAGTAGCTCGCGTAGCCGGCCGCGCGCAGGCGCGCGGGCAGCGCGTTCGCGGCGGCGAGCGCGGCCTCGGCCCCGTTGCTCGTGACCCCGGTCTCGTGCGGCCAGCGCCCGGACAGCAGCACGGCCAGGGCCGCGCGGCAGACGGGCTGCGCGTAGAGCGCGGGCGTGAGCCAGCCCTGGGCCGCGAGCTGGTCGAGGCGCGGCGTGCGCGCCAGCGGATTGCCCAGGAAACCGACGTGCCCGGGATCCAGGTCGTCGGCGATGGCGAGCACGAGGTTCGGGCGCCGCACCTCCTGCGCGGGCTCCTGGCCGGGCTCCGCCGTGCAGGCCAGGGCCAGGCTCAGCGCGACCAACCTCATGCGCGCGCGATCTCGCCGGCGCGCAGCTCGCCCGGGAGCTGGAACACGACCGACTCGGGCTCGCCCTCCATCTCGCTCACGTCGTCGACGCCCAGCTCCGCCAGGCGCGCGAGCACCTTCCGCACCAGGGTCTCGGGCGCCGAGGCCCCGGCCGTGAGGCCGACGCGCAGGCCCGGGCGGAACCAGGCCGGCTGCAGGTCCGCTTCCGAGTCGATCAGGTGCGAGGCGACCCCGCGGCGCTCGCCCAGCTCGCGCAGGCGGTTGGAGTTCGAGCTGTTGGGCGAGCCGACCACGAGCAGGAGGTCGATGCGGTCGGTCAGCTCCTTGACCGCGTTCTGGCGGTTCTGCGTGGCGTAGCAGATGTCCGCCAGCGCGGGCCCGCGGATGTCCGGGAAGCGCCGCTCGAGGGCGGCGATGACGTCGCGCGTGTCGTCGACCGAGAGCGTCGTCTGGGTCACGTAGGCCAGGTGGCGCGGATCGGCGACCTCCAGGCGCTCGACCTCCTCGACGGTCGAGAGCACGTGCACGCGCGCCTGCAGGCGCCCGCGCGTGCCCTCGACCTCCGGGTGGCCCGGGTGGCCGACGAGCACGATCTCGCGCCCCTCGCGCTCGTAGCGCTGGGCCTGCAGGTGCACCTTGGTCACCAGCGGGCAGGTCGCGTCGATCACGCGCAGGTCGCGCGCACGGCCCCGGGCCTCGATCTCCTCGGCCACGCCGTGGGCGCTGAAGATCGTGACGGCCCCGCTGGGGATCTCGGACAGGTCCTCGACGAAGCGCACGCCGCGCGCGGTGAAGTCCTCGAGCACGTGGCGGTTGTGGACGATCTCGTGCAGCACGTAGACCGGCGGGCCGTAGAGCTCGAGCGCGCGCGCCACGATCTCGATCGCCCGGTCCACGCCCGCGCAGAAGCCGCGCGGCGAGGCCAGCAGGACCTGCATGCCCGCCTTGCGTGCGCTCGATTCCATCGTCCGGGCAGGGTACTTCACTCGGCCCGCTTCGGCACGTCCAGCGCGATCAGGCGCTCCGCCAGGTAGGCCCCCATCGCGCGGTTGGCGGCCGCGTCGTAGTGGCCGTCGAAGGGCAGGACCGGCAGCCGCCCGTGGCTCGCCACCAGCTGCTGGAGCGGCGAGAGCAGCTCGATCACGACCAGGCCCTGACTGCCGGCGACCTTCGCGGCGCGCTCCTCGTAGGCACGCGTGGCCTCGCCACCCAGCACGCGCTGGCTGTCGGGGAAGATCGCCACGAGCCCCAGGGCTCCGAGGCCCTTGCACTGCTCGCGGAAGCGCGCGCACTGCGTCACGAAGCGCTGCAGGCCCTCTTCGTGCACCTCGGGCGCGTAGAGCCCGCCCTTGGGCGCCACGAGATCGTGGGCCAGCATCACCAGGCCGGAGCGGCGCAGCAGCTCGCGCCCGTGCCACACGAGGCCTCTCAGGCCCTCCAGGCGGTTGCCGGTGTCGAAGTAGAACTCGCCCTTGCCCGCGAACTCGGCGTTCGTGGCCTCGATCGGGCGCTCCTGCACGTCGTTCCAGTACCAGCCCAGGAGGACCACGTCGGGATCGATGCGCGCCCCGAGCTCCTCCAGCAGCGCCAGCTCCTGCTCGGTGCCGTAGGCGCGCAGCCCGGCGTTGACCACCGTCCAGTCCGCGCCGGTGCGCGCGCGCAGGGCCGCCTCGAGCGCGGCCGGCACGGTCTCGTCGTCGCCCACGCCCTGCCCGTAGGTCAGGCTGTCGCCCAGGAACAGCACGCGCTGCTCGCCCGGACGGCGCGCGCCCAGCTCGGGACCGCGCAGGCCGAGCGAGTTGACCTCGACGCGGTGGTGGTAGGTGTAGTGCTCGCTCCCGGGCACCATCTCCCAGCCGCGCGTCGGGTGGGCCCGCACCAGGGCCAGCGGCTCGCGCTCCGGCAGCGGCGCGCCGATCCAGGAGCGCACGAGGATCTCGGCCGCCAGCAGGCTCAGGGCGGTGGAGGTCCCGAGCGCGATCCAGCGCCGGCGCCTGGAGCGCGCGGGGTCGTTCCCTGCCGTGGACATGCCGCGTGCATCCTACGGGCGGGGGTGCGGGAGTCGAGCGGCGCGAGCCCCGGCCGTAGGATGGGCCCGCATGGCAGTCGTGGCGCTGGGGCTGGACCTGACGCGGATCGAGCGGCTGGCGGAGGCCGAGGCGCGCCGCGGCGAGCGCTTCCTGGCGCGCCTCTTCACGCCCGAGGAGCGGCGCTACTGCGAGCGCCGCGCGGCGCGCCGGCACGAGCACTACGCCGGCCGCTTCGCCGTCAAGGAGGCCGTCATGAAGGCCCTCGGCACCGGCTGGACGCGCGGCGTGCGCTGGATCGACATCGAGGTCCTGCGCGCGCCCGGTGAGGCCCCGACCCTTCACCTGCACGGCGCCTCGGCCGAGCACGCCGCCCGCCGCGGGATCGACCGCTGGCACATCACGATCACCCACGACGCGGGCATCGCGGCGGCCGTGGTGGTGGCGGAGTCGGCGGGGCGCTGACCGGCGCGCCCGCGCCGAGGATTCCCCCGGAATCCCGACGCACCTCGCCCGCGCGCTGCAAGGAATGGACGGAGTCATGAGCGAAGTCCCCCGATCCGACTGCGCGGCCCTGCTGGCCGAGGTCGACTGGGTGCGGGCCCTGGCGCGTCACCTGACGGCGGACCCGCACGTGGCCGACGACCTGGCCCAGGAGGCGCTCGCGGCGGCGCTCGTGCGTCCGCCCGGGGACGGACCCTCGCTGCGCGCCTGGCTGGGTGGCGTGCTGCGCAACCTGGTCCGCCAGGAGGGGCGCAGGCGCGGGCACCGCGACGCGCGCGAGCGCCTCGCGGCGCGAGCGGAGTCCCAGGCCTCCAGCAGCGAGCTGCTCGAGCGCCTCGACTCCCACCGCGCGCTGGTCGAGGCCGTGACGCGCCTGTCGGAGCCCTACCGGGCCACGATCCTGCTGCGCTACTTCGAGGGCGTGCCGCCGGCGGCCATCGCGCGCCGCACGGGGACCCCGCGGCGCACGGTGCACACGCGCCTGCAGCGCGCGCTGGCGCTCCTGCGGGCGGACCTCGATCGGGCCCACGGGGATCGGCGCACCTGGCTCCTGGCCCTGCTCCCGTACGCCGGGGGAGCGGAGGGCTGGTCCCGCGCGGCGACTGGAGCGCTCGTGATGGAGAGCAAGGTGAAGCTGGCGCTGGCGGCCCTCGCGGTCGTCGGACTGTGCACGACGCTCGTCCTGCGGGGCGCGGCGCCCGACGCGGAAGCAGCGCGCGCGCGCGCGACGCCGGTCCCGCCCGGCCCCGCGCGGCCCGAGCCCGCGAGCGTGCTCGCGGCCAGAGAGGAGCCCGAGCGCGAGCCTCCGGCGCGCACGCCCGCGCCAGCCGGTGCGGCGGTCCCGACCACCGAGCCCGCCGCGGACCTTTGGAGGGGACGCGTGCTCGACGTCGACCAGCGGGCCGTACCCGGGCTGCGCGTGCGCTACTCCGCCCGGGACGGCGCGGTGGCCGAGGCCGAGAGCGACGGCGCCGGAGCCTTCACGCTCGCCCGACCGCGCTCCGGCGGCGCGCTGGACGTCGCCGCGCCGGGCTGGACCTGCCTGTTCCGTCCGGCGTTCACGGAGGCTCCGGGCGAGCGCGAGGTCGTGCTGGTGGTGGCGCGCGGCGTCACGCTGGCCGGGCGCGTCCTGGACGCGAGCGGACGCGCGCTCGACGGCGCGCACCTGGCCGTCCCACTGCCGTTCTCGCTGCGCGCGCGCTTCGACGCGATCCTGGACGGCGCGGCGATGGTCGAGCCGCGGGCTGTCAGCGGGCCCGACGGTCGCTTCGAGCTCGCCGCCGTCCCGGTGGGTGGCGACCTCGAGCTCGTCACGACGCACGCAGGCTTCCGCGAGGATCGCCGCGCGCTGCCGGAGTACGACGAGCTCGATCTCGAGATCGTGCTGCAGCGCCCGGAGGGCCCCGGGCGCGTGGCCGGCCGGGTGGTGGACGCGAGCGGCGCGCCCGCGCCGGGCGCCTGGGTCGGCCTCGGCGCGAGCACGACGCGCAGCGGAGCGGACGGCGAGTTCGCCCTCGAACTCGCGGCGCTGCCAACCGGAGGCCAGGCGCTACGCGCCGTCCTGCCCGGGCACCTTCCGGCCGAGCTCGTGCTCGACCCCGACGAGCCCTGGGGCGACGAGCTCCTGCTCGTGCTCGGCCCGGCGCCGCTCGCGCTCGCCGGCCGCGTGCTCGACGCGCAGGGCGAGCCCCTGCCGGGGGTCGAGCTGTGGACAGCGGGCGAGCTCCACTTCGGTTCGATCCCGATCGAGGGCGGCGCGATGACGGTGCGCGTCGGCGCCAGCGTCGAGGGGCTGCTGCGCGACGACCCGTGGACGCACCGCGTGCGCGCCGGCGCCGGCGGCCGCTTCCGTCTCGAGGGCCTCCTGCGGCGCGACTACGCGCTGCACGTCTTCGACCGCGAGCACCTGGTGCTCGCCACGTTCCCCGTCGCCGCGGGCGAGGAGCAGCTGGAGCTCGTCCTGCCGGAGGAGGAGCTCGAGCCGCGCCTGGCGGGGCGCGTGACGGACCTGGGCGGCGAGCCCCTGGCCGGGGTCGAGGTCGTGCTCGAGCGCCCGCCGCTCGGCGGTGGTCCGGCCGGTCGGCTCGAGGGCCGAGCCGCGCGCACGGACGCCGGCGGACGCTTCGCCTTCGAGCACGTCTCGCGTGCCGTGCACGCCGTGCGCGTCCAGGGGCCGGAGCTGGCGCTCGAGGGCTTCCAGCACGTGCTCGCGGCCGGGGACGAGCGCACGAGCCTCGCGCTCGCGGTCCCTCTGCGGGTCCACGTGCGCATCGAGGCGGGCACCGTCTACGAGCGCGCCCTCCTGCTCGACGCGCGCGGCGCGCGGCTCGCGCTCGGCCTCGACCACGGCCAGCACTCCTTCGTGCTGGAGACGGTCGAGCTCGACCAGGGCCGGAGCGAGTCGTTCTCGGTCTCCGAGCGGGCAACGACGCTGGTCCTCCTCGGCGGCGGCGTCGAGCTCCTGCGCGTGCCGGTCGCGCTCACGCGCGGCACGCTGAACACGCTGCGGCCCTGAGCCGCGCGCCGGGTCACTCGCGGTAGCCGAGCACGACCAGCAGGCACGCGCCGCCGGCGATCGGCTCCAGCCCCGCTTGCTCCAGGAGCTCCAGCGCCCGCCGGCTCTCGGCGCCGGGCTGCATCCAGTGGTGACGGATGCCGAGCGCCAGCGCCTCCTCGACCGTGGCCTCCGTCACCTTGGGCGGCGTGATGTACGAGATCGCACGCGCGACGATTGGCGTCGCCGCCAGGCTCGCGTGGGCCGGCAGGCCCTCGATCTCGCGCTCGTTGCGGTGGATCGGGTACACGGGGTGCTTCCCGTTCTGCTGGTAGCAGCGCAGCACCTTGTTGCCGTACTTCGCGCGCACG
Organism: Planctomycetota bacterium; assembly: GCA_036376275.1. Classification (GTDB taxonomy): domain Bacteria; phylum Planctomycetota; class UBA1135; order UBA1135; genus JABFRZ01. The sequence goes on from DASVAP010000137.1 coordinate 16,750, forward strand.
GTCGAGGCCCCCACCACGGCCCACGGGCCGCCGGCGAGGAAGGCCTGGATGCGCTCCTGGAGCGGCGCACTCATGGGCGCGTCGCGAGCAGGAGCTCGATGCGGAACTCGAAGGCGAAGGGGCCGGATCCGGCCACGGCCACGATGTTCGCTTCGAGCGAGCGCCAGGCGGCCTCGGGATCCGGCTGGGCGCGCGCGAAGCCGCCGGCATACGAGGTCGAGCGCAGGAAGCCCATCAGCTCGGGGAGCGCCAGCGCGCGCGGGTTCGAGAGGCGCTGGAGCTCGAGCGTCGCCCCGAAGCGCGAGGCCGCCAGGGTGCGGCGCGCGTAGTCCGTGTCGAACAGCCGCGGGTCCACGTGGGCGCGCCAGGTGACCTCGAACTGGCGCCGGAGGAACGGTCCGAGCGGTCCCGCGGCGTCGTGCGGCGGGTCGTAGCGGAACAGCGCGAGGGTGCCCCCCGGCGCGAGCCAGTCCCAGGCGCGCGCGAGCACGGCGGTGCCGTCCATCCAGTGGAAGGCGTTGCCGGCGGTGACGAGCTGGAAGCTCCCCGCCTCGAAGCGCGCGTCCTCGGCGCGCTTGCCGCTCGTGGAGAGCCCCGGGCGCGGCTCGATGCGCGCGCGCATGGCCGCGTCGGGCTCGAGCGCCACGACCTCGGCGAACTCCCCGGCCAGCCAGGCCGCGACCAGGCCCGTGCCCGCGCCCAGGTCGAGCGCGCGGCGGCGCGGCGGCGGCACGCGCGCGAGGATGCGCTCGCGCACCTCCGCCGGCCAGCCCGGCCGGAAGGCGCGGTAGGCGTCCGCCAGCGCGCCGAAGCGCCCCTCGAAGCCGCTCAACGCGCGCCGTTCCCCGCGCGCAGGACGCGGTCGCGCGGATCGACCTGGAAGAACGAGTGCTTGCCGATCTCGACGCGGCCCTTGCCGTCCGGGCACTCGACGCGCACGAACTCGGTCCCGAGCTGCACCTCGACCGGCATCGGGAAGGGGGCGCCGGTCGGCGACTTCCACTCGAGCAAGAGGTCCTTGCCCTTCTGCTTCCAGGTGAGCACCGGTAGCTCCGGCTGGCGCAGGTAGAGCTCGAAGAACCAGTCGAGCTCCTGGCCCGTCTCGCGCTCGGCGATCGCCAGGATCTCCTCGTAGCTCGCGAAGCGGCAGGCGCTGCCGTCGGTGGTCTTCTCGAGGGCCGGATCGGGGTAGGCCATGCGCCGCAGGGCCCGGAAGAAGGCCTCGTCCCCCACCAGCCAGCGCAGGCTGTGCAGCACCCACGAGCCCTTGAAGTAGATGTCGCCCCCCGGCGAGCCCTCGCGGTCGCCGAAGTACATGTCGGCCGTGCTCTTCGGGCTCGCCGGCGCGATCGCGGCCTTGTTGGCGAAGTTCATCTGCTCGCGCATCTCGGTGAAGTAGGCGCTCTCGCCCTTCACGCGCTCGGCGTAGAGCGCCTGGGCATAGGTGGCGAAGCTCTCGTGGATCCAGAAGTCCTTCCAGTTCGCGCAGGTGACGAGGTTGGCCCACCACTCGTGCGCGAACTCGTGCAGGTGCAGCTCGTCGTAGCCGCGGTCCTCGCCCCACAGGTCGCCCTTGTAGTTGTTGCCGTAGGCGATGATCGTCTGGTGCTCCATCCCGAGGTGCGGCGTCTCGGCCACGCCATACTTGTCCGCGCGGAAGGGGTAGGGTCCGAAGAGCTCCTCGAGGACCTTCATCTGGCGCAGGATGTCCTCGAACAGCACCTTGCCCTTCGCCAGGTTCTCCGGGAGCACCCAGTAGGTCACGGGGAAGGTGTCGCCGGCGATGCTGGTGTAGTCGCGCGAGATCGTCTCGTAGGGCGCGATGTTGAGGGCGATGCCGTAGGAGTTGATCGGGGTCGAGACGCGCCAGACGAAGGTGCGCTGGCCCGGCGGGCCGGGGCGCACCTCGACCAGCTTGCCATTCGAGGCGCACACGAGCGGCTCGGGCACCGTCACGCGGATGTCGACCGAGTCCGCCTCGTCGTCCGGCTGGTCCTTGCAGGGCCACCACAGGTCCGCGCCCTGCATCTGGTTCGCCGTGGCGATCCACGGTGAACCGTCCTTCGTCGTGGCCCACACGAAGCCGCCGTCCCAGGGGGCCATCGGCGCCTCGCGCGGTTCGCCCTCGTAGTACACCGTCAGGCAGAGCTCCGCGCCCGGGGCGAGCTCGCCGGTCTCCACGCGGATCTCGCCCTTCGCCTGCCGGAACGGCCGGATCGTCAGGGCGCCCTCCTCCGTGCACGTGACCTTGTCGACCTTCAGGCGGTCGTCGAGGTCGAGCACGACAGCACGCGTCGGCGCGGTGACGCGCGCCGTGATCGTCGCGCTGCCGCGGATCGCGCGCGCCTTCGGGTCGACCTGCACGTCGATCGCGTAGTGGCTCACGTCGTAGCACGCCTGCTCCGGCGGCATCGGCCGACCGGAGGTCAGGTCCTCGGTCGCCCTGCGGCGCTGGACGGGGGCGAGGGCGACGAGGCAGGTGGCCAGGGCGAAGAGCGTCATGCCGGGGGTTCCTCCGAGGCCCGCCAGCATAGACTGCGCGCGTGAGGCCGACGCCCGCCAAGCTCGCGCGCATCCGCGCGACACTCGATCGATACGTTCCGACACCGCCGATCCCGCTCGCGCACGCGGACCCGTTCACGCTGCTCGTGGCCGTCGTGCTCTCGGCCCAGACGACCGACAAGAAGGTCAACGAGGTCACGCCGGCGCTCTTCGCGGCTGCCTCGACGCCCGCGGCCCTGGCGCGCCTACCGGTGGCCGAGGTGCAGGCCCTGATCCGTCAGGTGGGCCTCGCCCCCACCAAGGCGCGCAACCTGGTGGCCCTGGCGCGCCAGCTCGTCGAGCGCCACGGCGGACAGGTGCCGCGCACGCTGGAGGCGCTCGTCGCCCTGCCCGGCGTCGGCCGCAAGACCGCCAGCGTCGTGCTCGTGCAGGCCTTCGGCATCCCCGCCTTCCCGGTCGACACGCACATCCACCGCCTGGCCCAGCGCTGGGGCCTCTCGAGCGGCAAGTCCGTGGAGCAGACCGAGCGCGACCTGCGGCGCCTCTTCCCGGAGGAGGCCTGGGGCACGTTGCACCTGCAGCTCATCCACTTCGGACGCGCGCACTGTCCAGCGCGTGGACACGACCCGGTCGCCTGTCCGATCTGCTCGTTCGCGGCGCCCAGAGGGACACGTCGCGCGCCCAGGGCCTCGGCACGCACGCGCTGACCCCTTCCGCGTCCGTCGCGGGCGCGTATGCTCGACCTGGATGAGCGCCGCGGAAGACGCCGACCAGATCGCACTCGATCAGGCGCTGGAGGCCCTGTCGAACGGCGACCTCGAGCAGGCCCTCGGGCACCTGGCGGACGTGGACGAGGCGCGCGGCGAGCGCTGGACGACCACCGCCCACGTGTGGATCGAGCAAGGTGACCTCGAGGCGGCCACGGAGGCGCTGGACCTGGCCCGCGAGCGCCTGGGCGCGGATCATCCCGAGATCGCCTGGACCGAGGGGCGGCTGCACCTGGCGCGCTGGGACCTGGAGCACGCACGCGAGGCCTTCGCGCGGCTCGATCTCGAGGAGGAGGGCGCGCCGCTGTGCGAGAACCTGGCGCTGCTGGCCGACCTCGAGGGCGAGACCGAGCGCGCCGACCAGCTCTACGCGCGTGCCGCCGAGCTCGACCCCGAGGGCTCGCCTCCGCCGCCGCGCCTGACGCCCGAGCAGTTCGAGGAGGTCGTGGCCCAGGCGGCCGATGAGCTGCCGCCCGAGTTCCGCTCGGCGCTGGAGGAGATCCCGGTCGTGATCGACCCGATGCCGAGCGCCGGGCTCGTGGGCGCGCCCGGCTCCGGGCACCCGCCCGACATCCTGGGCCTCTTCGTGGGCCCGACGCTGGAGGAGCGCAACGGCACCCACGAGCTCCCGCCGACGATCTTCCTCTTCCAGCGCAACCTGGAGCGCGTCGCCCGCACGCGCGAGGAGCTGCGCAGCGAGATCCGCACCACGCTCTTCCACGAGCTCGGTCACGCCCTCGGCTTCGACGAGGACGGCGTGGACGAGCTGGGGCTGGGCTGAGTGCCTCAGGTCCGCGGGCTGAGCTCGGCCGGCTCGACGCGCACGCTGCGCCAGCTCGCGCCGCGCAGGAGGTCGAGCTCGAGCGCGCGCCCGATGACGGCACCGACGAGGAGCCGCTGCAGGTCCGAGATCGTGGCGATCGGCCGGCCCGCCAGGCGCACGAGGACGTCGCCCGCCTGGACCCCCGCCGAATCGGCCGGCGAGCCGGGCTCGACCGCGCGCACGATCACGGCGCGCTGGGCGGAGAGGCCGTGGCGCTCGACCACGGCGCGCGGCAGGAGCGCCTCCTCGCCCGAGAGCCCGAGGTACCCGCGGCGCACGCGGCCGTGGGCGGCGATCTCGGTCAGGATCGCGCGGGCGGTGTTGGCCGGCACGGCGAAGCACAGCCCGGCGCCGCCGGGGTGCATGGCGGTGTTGATCCCGACCACGCGGCCCTCGACGTCGACCAGCGGGCCCCCCGAGTTGCCCGGGTTGAGCTGGGCGTCGGTCTGGATCACGCCCTCGATCGCGCGCCCGCGCGGGCCCAGCAGGGTGCGCCCGAGGGCCCCGACGATGCCCATCGTCACCGTGCGCGCCAGGCCGAAGGGCGCCCCCAGGGCCAGCACGACCGCGCCGACGCGCAGGGCGTTCGAGTCGCCCAGCTCCAGCGCGGGGTAGGGCGCTGAGCGCGCGAGGCGCAGGACGGCGAGGTCGGTGAAGGGGTCGTCGCCGACCACGTCGGCCAGCTCGGCGCTCCCGGGCACCAGCTCGACCTCGACCGCCGTGGCGCCGTGCACGACGTGGCTGTTGGTGAGCGCGAGGCCGTCGGCCGAGACCAGCACGGCCGAGCCACCGCCCAGGCGCCGGCGCGCGCCGTGCAGCACGCGCACGTGGCCCACGGCCGGTCCGGAACGCTCGACCAGGTCGGCGACCTGGCCGGAGAACTGCGCGAGGGGGTTCATGGGGCGACCCTGTGGGCCGCCCGCCCGCCCTTTCAAGGCGCGGGGGGGCGCGAGTGCGGCAGCTCGGTGGCGGAGGTGGCGGGCGGGCGGGCGAGCGAGGCGGCCACGGCGGCCCCGAGGATCGCCAGCACGACGGCCAGGGAGACCGCCGGGTGGATCTTGTAGACGTCGATCAGCGTCATCTTGGCGCCCACGAAGACCAGCACCCCCGCCAGGCCGACCTTGAGGTAGCGGAAGCGCTCCACCAGGCCGCCCAGCAGGAAGAACAGCGAGCGCAGCCCCAGGATCGCGAAGATGTTCGAGGTGAAGACGAGGAAGGGGTCGCTCGTGATCGCGAAGATCGCCGGGATCGAGTCGACCGCGAAGATCACGTCCGTGACCTCCACCAGCACCAGCGCCATGAACAGCGGGGTCGCGAGGCGCCGTCCGTCCACGCGCGTGAAGAAGCGCCCGCCGTCGAGGCGCGC
>DASVAP010000138.1:0-17846 GCA_036376275.1 Planctomycetota bacterium
CCGCCTTCACGAGGTCCTCGTTGTACTCCTGCATCGCGGCGATCGCTTCCGGCTTCGGCAGGACGCCCGCCTCGGATTCCCTGGTCGCCTTGCCGATGAGCATGAAACGCATGGTTCTCTCCTGGACTCGGTTCGTGTGGGGTGGACACGGCCCTCGCGGGCCTCGGTGACACGTCGAACGAGGCCGGTGACAATCGACACGGGCTTCGAGAAATCTGCAAGCGCCTGGCTCCAGGGAACCTGGGCAGGCCGTCCTCGATCGCCCGGAGGACGAGCGGCGCCGGCCCTGACGGATCCAGCCTCCGCGCCTCCTCCGGGCTGACGGGGCGCCCCCCCGTGCGGACCCGGCTGCGGCCGCCGCGGCTCGAGGTGGCGGCGGCGCGGTATCCTCGCCCCGCGCCGACGTCGCGCGCTCTCCGTGAGGACCACCGCACCGCGCTCGCCACGCTCCCGCCCCGACGACCGCGACGAGCGCGCCGCGCGCATCCTGGCCGTGGTCGACTCGATCCCGCGCGGCCGCGTCGCCACCTACGGCCAGGTCGCGCGCGAGGCCGGCCTGCCCCGCCATGCGCGCCTCGTCGGTCGCCTGCTCGCGCGCCTCCCCACCGGGACCACGCTGCCCTGGCACCGCGTGATCAACGCCGCCGGCCGGATCAGCCTGCGCCCCGGCGGCACGCGCCAGCGCCGGCGCCTTGCGCGCGAGGGCGTGCGCGGCTCCGCCACCGGGCGCATCGACCTGGCACGCTTCCGCTGGGTCCCGCGCGATCGCTGAAGCGCGCCGGCCGGGGCCGCCCGGGACTCCCCGGGTACGGATGGTCATGGGCGGCGCTGCACCGACCCCCGGGGCACCCTCGCACCACCAAGGGACCAGCGGTGCCGTGCGTGGCCAGCCTGTCGCCCGCGCAGGCGGGCGACCCTCTTCGAGGCCGCAGGCGCCAGGCCATGCCCGGCAGCTCACTCGGCGCGCGGGACGACCGGCACACGGACCTCCGCGTCGGCGGTGAGCTCGAGCTCGCGCTGCACCGCGGCGTGTCGCTCGCCACCGTCGAGCTGGAGCACGTAGGTTCCCGGAGTCAGGTCCGTGAGCGTGCAGACGCCGTCCGTGAAGGCGAGCCCGATGGCGCGGATCGTGTCGCGCCGGCGCAGCGTGCCCGACACGACGACGTCCTCGAGGCCGCGCGCGGGATCGAGGCGCAGGCGCAGCGCGTGGCCCTGGGGCACGAGCACGGTCCCGAGGTCGAGCTCCTCGCCGGGCGCGAGCGCGAACTCCGCGCCGAGGTAGCCGATGTGCTCGCCGAGGCTGCCCATGAGCCGGTAGCGGCCGGCGGGGATCTCGGTGAACTCGAAGCCCTGCGCATCGCTGCGGAGCGGGAACCAGCCCACGCCGAGGCTCGTCTCCAGCGTCGCCGTCAGCGGCCGGGCGAAGCGCGCGAGCGGATCGTCGAAGCGGCCGCGCACGCGCGCGCGCGCCATGGGCTCGGGGGGCGCATGCTCGGCGACGAGCTCGAGCACGGGGCCGTCGGGGAAGACGCCCTCGGCGGACAGGGCTGGCGTCCCCGGCGGCCCGAGCTGCACCTCGATGCGGTAGGGCTCGCGCGCGAGGTTGTAGAACGTGAAGCCGCCGGAGGTGTCCGTGCGCTGCGTGCGACGCGCGCCCTCGCCGTCGTACACCCGCACGAACTCGTCGACGATGGGAGCGCCGTCCGCCCAGCGCGCGCGACCGCGCAGGACGTGGCCCGGCTCGAGCACGGGATCCCAGGCGAGCGTCTCGCCCGCGCGCGGCGCGAGCAGCGCCTCGGCGTGGACCTCGGGTCGGAGCGGATCCTCCCCGCGCGGCGGGCTGGCATAGGCGTGCGTCGCTCCCGCCCAGACGCCCGCGAGCCGATAGCGTCCGTCCGCGTCGCTCAGCGTGATCGGCGCGCCGAAGACGGTCGGGGCGCCGTAGTGGCCGAGGACGAGGAACTCCTGCGCGGCCGCCTGCGGGAAGGCCCGCACGAACGCACGCGCGACGGGCGCGCCGCTGGCATCGCGCACGACGCCCGCCAGCGCGGCGCTCGCGGGCAAGCGGATCTCGAGCTCGCGCGTGCGGCCCACCTCGATCGTGACGAGCGCGCTCCACGGCGGCTCGCCGGCGACGCGCGCGGCCACCGGGAGCTCGCCCGGCGGCAGCCCCTCGACGACGAAGCGGCCGTCGGAGTCGCAGCGCACGTGCCGCGGCCCCCAGCCCTCGGCCCACGTGTAGTCGGGGCGGATGTAGCCGTACTGGCTGGCGTCCACGCACACGACCGCGTCCGCGGCCGGCGCGCCGCGCGCGTCGAGGACGCGCCCTGCCAGGCCGCCGCCGTCGGTCCCGAGGCGCAGCTCGAGCTCGAGGAGGGCGTCCACCAGGTCGAGGTCGAGGAGCGCCGAGGGCGCGTGACCGCGCGCGGTCGCGCCGAGCGACTGCCCGGCCGGCACGTCGCGCACGCGGAAGCGGCCGCCGGCGTCCGTGACGGCCACGGCCGACATCGCCAGCCAGTCGCGGTGCTCCGAGGTCAGCCAGATCTCGGCCCCCGCGACCGGCGCGTCGCGCGGATCGAGCACGCGCCCGGCGACCGTGAGCCCGGGCGCGAGCGTCAGCTCGCACTCGCGCACCTCGCCGGCGACGATCTCGGCCGCGACCGAGGCGCCGCGATCGGCCTGCACGCGCACCTCTCCGGGCGCGAGCCCCTCGAGCACGGCCATGCCGTCCGCGTCGCTCGTCCGGCGCACCAGGCCGAGCTCCGGCAGGGAGCTCGCGGCCGGCGCGAGGCGCACGTCGAGCGCGACGGACGGCGCGGGCGTGCCGTCGCTCCAGCGCACGCGCACGCGCAGGGCTCCGAGCTCGCTGCGCGGCCCGGCTTGCGGCGCGGCGCTGGTCTCGCGCGGGACGCGCGCGGGCTCGGGCGGGGCGGCGGAGTCCGGCACGGCCTCGGGGGCCGGCCCGACGGCGAGCGCCGGCCGGACCTCCGGGCGCGGGCGTTCCTCCGGCGCTTCCGGGCGACCGCTGCGCCACAGGAACGCGAGCACGAGCACGGCAGCAGCGGCGAGCGCGATCGACTTCCACATGAGACCCAGTCCTCCGGTGACGAGCAGCTCCGGCAGCGCGCGCTCCGGGAACGGCGCGAGCAGCGCCACGAGCCCGCGCGCCCCGGGCCCGTAGCGTGGTTCCAGCCGGGCGCGCAGGAGCGCGAGCCCGCGCTCGAGGCGCGTCTTGACGGTCTTCTCCGGTGTCCCGGTGCGGCGCGCGATCTCGGCCGGCCCGAGGTCCTCGAAGTAGCGCAGGTAGAGCGTGCTCTGGTACGGCTCGGCCAGCGCACGCAGCGCGCGCGCGAGGTCCTCCTGGAGCTCCAGGCGCTGCGCCACCTCGACCGCGTCGGGCGCGGCGCACGGCGCCTCGTGCAGCGCCGTGGGCTCTCCGCGGCGCGCGCGACCCCGGGCGAGGTCGCGGGCACGGTTGCGCAGGGCCGCCGCGAGCCAGGTCCACGACAGCGCGCGGGGCGGACGCTCGAGCGCGGCCGCGAAGGTGCTCTGCACCAGCTCGTCGCGCTGCTCGGCACCGCTGACGAGCTCCCCCGCCAGGCGTCGCAGCGCCAGCGCGTAGCGCGGGAGGTCCTCCGGTCGCCAGTCCATGGTCGGCATCGCGTCGCGGGGCTCCCCGCGCGGTGCAGAGGGGCGCGCGAGCCGGGTCCGAGACCTCGGGATTGTGCGCGAAAGCTCGCGACCCGTGCGCCTGGAGGGGCCGCGCTCAGTCCGCCTGGCCGAGATCGAGGGCCATGACCTTGTGCAGGTCGCGCAGGTAGGCGTGGTTGCCGGCCACCGAAGGGGGCGTGAAGGCCTGGGGCTGGAGCAGTGCCACCTTGAAGTCCACGGTCCAGGGCCCCGGACCCGGTGTGGCGAGGCCCAGGGCTCCGTCGTAGTCGAGCAGCAGCAGCTTCCCGCCGGCGGACACCACGTTCGCGAGCGAGAACCCCGGCTCGCGCCAGGCGACCTCGCCGGTCCCGGTGTGGATCGCGGTCACGAGGTACGGGTCCTCGCCAGTGGAGCCGTAGAAGTGCTCTCCGTGGAGCACGACCGTGGTCTGCGCGATCCGGAGCTGGTCGTTCTCCCAGACGCGCTCGACCCGGGTCTTGCCGTCCACCCGGGAGAACCTCAGGAGGCAGCTCCCGCTCCCGGTCACGCACATCAGCCCGTGCGGGCTCCAGATCGGCGAGACGATGTTCTGCTCGCTGCCGACGGGCTCGCTCCAGAGCAGCTCGCCGGTCTTCGGGCTCAGCCCGATCACCCGGCCGGCGGCCAGCACGGCGACCTGGGCCTCGCCGTCCACCTCGATCAGGACCGGCGAGGCGTAGGCCTCCTCAACGTCCTGCGCGAGCCACAGCAGCTTCCCGTCCGCGAGCGCGAAGGCCGCCACGCCGCGTCCCGCGCCCCCGAGGGGCAGGAGGAGCGCCTCGCCGTGGACCAGCGGGCTGGCGGCGAAGCCGAACTGCGGCGACTGCGCGCCGTGCTCGGCGACGAGGTCGTGGGACCAGACGAGCTTCCCGCTGGCCCGCTCGAGCGCGCTCAGCCGGCCCTCGAAGCCGAGGGTGTAGACGCGCTCGCCGGCGACGGTCGGCGTCGAGTTCGGCGGCGCGCCCGACGTCGCGGGGGTGCGGTGCTCCCACACCGTCGCGCCGCTGGCCGCATCGAGCGAGACGACGACCTCGTCCTCGCCGCCGCGATACATCGTGAAGAGCCGCCCCCCGTCCGCGACGAGCGAGGAGTAGCCCGCGCCCAGCTCGCGCTCCCACAGCTTCCTCGGGCCTGACTCCGGCCACTCCTCCGCCAGCTCCGTGTCGGGCGCATGGAAGTCGCGCGCGGGGCCGCCCCACTGGGGCCACTGGGCGCTGGCCGTGCCGGCCAGGGCGACCGCGAACGCGCCCGCGGCGGCCCGGGGAAGGTGGCGAGACCTCGATCCCGAACGTCCCGTCCTGCTGATCGTCTGCATGGTTCGTGCTCCGGTCCCCGTGTCGACCCCGTGGCCCGCGAGGCTACGGGCATCCGGCCCGCATGAAGAGCGCCTCCACGGAATCCTGCCCGCCGGAGGCCCGACCTCGGTGCCGAAGCGGTCACGCACACGCTGCCGAGTCGTCGGTCCCGAGGACGCGCGCCTCGCCCCCGCGGGACGCACCGAGCGCGCGCCCTTCCACTCGTCCTCGGCCAACGCCGCAGCCCACAGCACGCGTGCTAGACTCGCCGCGCCTCCGCGGAAGTGGCGAAACTGGCAGACGCGCGGGACTTAGGATCCCGTGGGGCAACCCGTGCGGGTTCAAATCCCGCCTTCCGCACCAGCCTGTGTTGCGTCGCAGAGTCGTACCGCTATGAGCAAGTAGCAGCCGCGGGCCATGAGCCTCCAGCTGCCTGCTCGTCCGACGCTCAAGGAACCCGGAGCCCGACAGGTCGAGTTCACAATCCTTGGTATCTTCGCTGGCATGAGCTCGACGCGTGAGGCGCCTCCTCTGTCGTTGACCCGCTGCTGGGACAAGGCAAAGTGGCACGCCGATGCGGCGAACTTCCCCGCGGGTCTCCCGCGATCGGCCGGAGGCGAGCACATCCTTGCCGCACTCCGCTTCCTGGCCGAGCGAGACATGCTCACGGCCGAAGGCAAGCAAGAGCTCGCTGGTAAGTCCGGAGACGATCTCGCGTTGCTTGCGGAGCACGTGCGCGCGCCTGCGCGCGCGTTCCTGGACTCCGTCTACCAACGCTATCTCGAACTGCAAGACTACGGGCACGAGCCGCCTACGGCGATCCTGCACGACGAGTGGGCGTCGTACGCCGTGCGGTTCGACCTCTCTCGTCGTTCGCGACCGACGCCCTGGCAAGCGCTACTCGCTCGAGCGCCGGGCACCTCCGATGTCGAGGGTGTCCTCCAGCAGGTGCGGCACAATGACGCGCACGTTGACGCGATCGAGGCTGCGATCGAGCACGCGCCCCCCGACGAGCGCGCGCTCGCGGCCATGGTGGTTTCTCTCCACCGAGCGGACGTCGGCGACGTCGCGCGCTCGACCGGCGAGCCCGCGCTCTGTCTGCGGGCTCTCCGGTTCCTGACGAGGGAGCGTCGTCCGGGGGCGCTGCGCGCGGCCGCCTGTCTCGCAGGAAGGCTCGGAAACGCGACGAACCTCGCCCACCTCGCGTGGGCCGTTAACCTGTTCGTCGGAGACGATCTCGAGGACGTCGAGTGGTCGCGCCTCGCCCCATCGGAACGACGGGAGCTGACGGAGCGCGTCAATCGACTGCTGCTCGAAGGGCCCGATCACTATCTCGCTCTTAACGCCCTCCGCGTCGTCGGTGATCGCACGACGCTGGCGCTGCTCGACAAGCTGCCGCCAAGACTGCCAGATGAGGGCGAACAGCGGCTTCCGAACGGGACCTGGGAGCCCGTCTCGAAGGGGACGCGAGTCCACGTGCGCGCTCGGATCGAACGGCGCGGAGGATAGTTCGACCAGGCGGAATGACCCCCAGGTCTGGCGGGGGTCGAGATGGTCGTCGCTCGACCTCTTGCCGGCACTGCATAGTGCCGAGCAGTTCTTTCGCCGCGGCATTCATGGGCTTGCGAGCTGACGAACCCTGCGACACCGCAACTGTCCGCGACTCGCGCAGGCCGAGGCCGACCAGCATTGTGGCGCCCGACCTCACGAGCGCGGCCCGAGCGCGTCGACACGCGAGCCGGCCACCACGAGCGGCAACTGCAGCTCCGCTACACCCTTTGTTGTTCGGCGATGATGTTCAGAAGTGGAAGATCACACCCAGCTCCACTTCCACCCCAAAGTCTTCACGAGCAATAGGACTATCTTGCACATCGTTGCCAAAGTACTGAAATTCCAGGCCGGATACGATCTGAATATGCTCGCGGGCAAAGCGACGATCGACCAGACGCAGGCCGGAGGAGCGGTATCCGCCATCCAGATCCGTTTCCGCAAGTCCGGACGCGGCAGCCTCTGATGGGCTAACTCCAAAATCTCTATTCAGGTTGTCACTGTCGGCAAATGTGGCGTAGAGAAACGCTTCTGTCCCACCACCATCCTGACGGGCCCCGAACCGGTGCCCGGCAAAGAGGAACCCCAGTGCACCAAAATCGCTATCCCCCACCGAAATCCGGGTGCCGACGTAATTCCGCCACTCCCCATCAAAGGCATACCTCACCTCACCCGTGCCCGTGAACTCATCATCCCTCTCATCAAGGCCGTCCAGCCTGCCGTCATCGGAATCACTTTCCTCACGTTCACCATCCAAGCCCAAATCGACCTGAATATACCATTGATCCTTCTGGCGAGTTGTCCATGAAAGTTCCAGTCCCTCCCAAGAGAAAAGATGGTTGCCCGTTCTCCACTGGATGGCCAGGGCCGGATCCACTTCAAACTCATATTCATCCGAACCAGTGTAGGCGTTTTCATATTCGACCCCCACACCAAGAGCAAATCCCCAGCCACCGCCTCGGGTAAAGTCCGGGGTGAATGGCAAGGGAAATAGCGGCGCCTCATCTTCAGCTCGAGCTGCCATGGGACCGACGGCGATCACTGCCGTTGCGACGGGGGCACCCTCGACCCAGGCCGAGCCCTCTTGGGGCACTGCACTAGGGGAGAGATCTTGAACAGCTGCCAGGAGGACAAGGCAAGCAACGAGGTGCAGCATCCGACGGACCTTACTTTAGTTGACCGACTCGCTACTGAAGCTAGTTGGGAGGCGAGTGTACGGCCAAGGGGGGGGGCGCGCGAGCCTCTGGCTCACGTTCCCTCACGAATCTTGCGAGGGCCGGGGTCCACCCGAAGACCGCGCAGGCGCTCGCGCGGCACTCGACCATCTCACTCACGCTCGACCGCTACACGCACGTCTCCTTGGGCGACGAAGTGCGAGCGAGTCTGACGCTCCATCCAGCAGCGCTACGGACGCGCGCTGTTCCCAGCTTACGCGCGGAGCGCGGGACGGCACCCCTCGCTTCGTGCGACCGCCACTCCCCCCAGGTCAGTCGCGCTTCTTGCCTTGCGTGGCGCCCTTCTCCTGCGCCTTCGCGTCGGACGGCGTGAGCCCGCTCTTCCCGAGCTTGAGCACGACCTTCCTGAGCTCGCCCGTGAACGCGAACGGGACCTGGTAGTCCTCGTCCACGGGGGTGCCCGTGTCCTCGCCGCAGTCGAGCGTCTCGTCGAGCGAGAGGCGGTAGGGGAGCGTCCGCTCGATGCGACCCGTGGCGGCGGGCTTGCCGTCCACGAGGATGGTCACCTGGCCACCCTTGCCGAGGCCGCCGTCGTACTGGAAGTCGAAGGCGATCGTGTGGGCGCCGGGCGCGAGCGCCTCGCTCGCGGCGATCGTGTACCGGGCGACGCCGGCGAGGTTGTAGCAGAAGGTGGGTTTGCCCTCGAGCAGGTAGAGGCCCCAGCCCGAGAAGCGGCCGCCCTGCGTGAGGAGCATGCCCTCGGCGCCGCCCTCGGGGATCGCGACCTCGGCCGTGATCTGCCACGAGCGGTTCTTGGTGTCGGGCGCCGCGCCCTCGGGGATGCGGACGAGGCCGGGGAAGTACGTGAACTCGTCGCGTCCGCGCGTGAGGCTCGGGCGCAGGCTCACGTCGAAGCGGTTGACGCGGCCGTTCTCGAGGGGCAGGACGTCGTACTTCTCGGCCTCCTTCCAGAAGAGCTCCTGCAGCGCCTCGAGGCGCGCAGGCTCCTTCGCGGCGAGGTCGTTCGACTGCGAGAAGTCCTTGCTCACGTCGTAGAGCTCCCACTTGTAGTCGAGCACCGGCGGCAGCCGGCCCTCCGTCTCCGCGCTCGAGTCCCAGGGAGCGACGCCGGGCGTCGTGCACGCCACCCAGCCGTCGTGGTAGATGCCGCGGTTGCCGAACATCTCGAAGTACTGCGTCGTGTGCCGCGTGGGCGCCTTCGCGTCGTCGAAGGTGTAGAGCAGGCTCGTGCCCTCGATCGGCTTCTGCGCCACGCCGTTGATGCTCGCGGGCGCGGCCACGCCGATGGCCTCGAGGATCGTGGGCGCGATGTCGATCACCGAGCAAAACTGGCTGCGCAGGCCACCCTTGTCCTTGATGCGCGCCGGCCACGACACGACCAGGCCGTTGCGCGTGCCGCCGAAGTGCGAGGCGATCTGCTTGCACCACTGGAAGGGCGTGTCCATGGCGTGGGCCCAGCCCACGGGGTAGTGGTTGAACGTCGTCGGGCCGCCGAGCTCGTCCATGCGGCGGACGACCTCGGAGAGCTCCTCCGGGATGGCGTTGAAGACCGTCATCTCGTTGAGCAGCCCCTGCATGCCGCCCTCGCCGCTCGCGCCGTTGTCGCCCTGGATGTAGATCACGAGCGTGTTGTCCAGCTCGCCCTGCGCCTCGATCGCGTCGAGGATGCGGCCCATCTGGTGGTCGCAGTGCGCGAGTGCGGCGCAGTACACCTCCATCATGCGCGCGAAGACCTTCTTCTGGTCGGCGCTCAGGCTGTCCCAGGCGGGGATGCTCGCGGGGCGCTCGGTGAGCCTCGCGTCGGCGGGGATGACCCCGAGCGCCTTCTGGCGCGCGAACGTCTCCTCGCGCACCTTGTCCCAGCCCTGGTCGAACTTGCCCTTGAACTTCGCGATCCAGTCCTTCGGCGCGTGGTGCGGCGCGTGGGCCGTGCCGGGCGCGTAGTAAGCGAGGAAGGGCTTGTCGGGCGCGACGGCGTGCTGCATCCGGATCCAGCTGATGCAGTGGTCCGCCATGTCGCGGTCGAAGAAGTAGTCCTTCGCGTCGTGGGGCGGCTCGATCGGCTTCGTGCCCTCGAAGAGCGCCGGGTTCCACTGGCTCGTGTCGCCGCCGATGAAGCCGTAGAAGTACTCGAAGCCGAGGCCGGTGGGCCACAGGTCGAAGGGGCCGGCCTGGCTGTTCATCCAGTCCGGGACGTTGTGGTTCTTCCCGTACCAGGACGTGTTGTAGCCGTTCTGCTTGAGCACCTCGGCGAAGGTGCCGCAGCTCTTCGACATGAGCGAGCTGTAGCCCGGGTAGCCCGTGCCCAGCTCCATGATGACGCCGGTGCTCGCCGAGTGGTGGTTGCGTCCGCTCAGCAGCGCGGCGCGCGTCGGCGAGCAGAGGGCCGTGGTGTGGAAGCTGTTGTAGCGCAGGCCCGCCTTCGCCAGGCGGTCCATGGTCGGCGTCGGGATCGGGCCGCCAAAGGTGGACGACGCCCCGAAGCCCACGTCGTCGGTGAGGATCAGGAGCACGTTGGGCGCGCCCTCGGGCGCGGCGAGCTGCTGCGGGAAGTCGGGCGTCGACTCCGCGCTCGTGCGGCCGGCCTTGCCGTGGAACGGCTCCTGAGGGCGGGGCAGGATCTCCTGCGCCAAGGCCAGCCCGGGGAGCCAGAGGACCATGGTGACGGCGGCGGGGCCCGCCAGCATTCGCAGTGCGCGCATCGTGGGCAGTTCTCCGATCGGATCCGGGTCGCGGCGGCGTGCGCGGCCCGGGGGGGAGATTAGACACGGGCCGCGGCCGTGGCGAGGGACTTCCGCAGCGTGCAGCTCCGGCGCCGCCCAGAACTGCACCGGGCGCTTGCCAGGCACCTCGCGCCAGAAGCGTGACGCAAATCGCGCGAGGCAACGTCGACCGTCGCGGTGCTCACCTCGAATCCGGCGCTGGCCAGGACCGCGGCAGCGCCTTCGGCATTCTCCCGGCGCAGGTCCGCGAGCAGGACGTGCTTGCCCGCACTGACCCGACAGGCGATGGCGTGGCCGATCGATCCGGCTCCAATGACGACGACGACCTGCTTCACGGGCCGTCCTCCTGCACTGGTTGACGCGGGCAGCGAGGTGCGCCGGGTAGCGCTCGCCCCTCACCTGGATCCGCGCCGAGCGCGCCCTTCCACTCGTCCCCGGTCGACGCCGCAGCCCACAGCACGCGCGCTGGACTCGCCGCGCCTCCGCGGAAGTGACGCAACGGGCAGGCCCCTGTACACGTCGGATTCCGCGTCGAACCCGGATCCGGCGTCGAAGAGCGTCATGGTGATGGCGACTCCTTTCTCGGTCGTCCCCTGTTGCCAACCTTCGACTCCGTTCGCCGCGACAGGCTGCGGGACCGTCGAACGGTGCGCGCGCTTCGAGCGCGCGTGGACGAGGCTGCGGCATCCTGCGGCGGCGACGCGAGCGCAATGAAGTGATCCAGCGCCTGGGTGGTGCCGCGCAAGTTGCCGGTGCTCAGGTACTCCAGCATCAGCCCGTCGAACACGGCGATGCACAGCCTGGCCATCGGGCCGCTGCGCAGCGGTTCGGACATGGCCTCGAGGCTGATCGCCTGCCAGGCAGCCGACGACTGCTCGAGGTAGCGGCCGTACTTGGCAGGATTCTGGATGGCGATGATCTGCGCCTCGTACAGCAGGCGCAGGCAGGGGGCGTTCTCCGGGCTGGCGGCCCACCGCCAGAAGCGCTTCAGCGGCGCGACGCGGCCAGGGCCGGTGTCCACCATCGCCGCAAAGGAAACCTGCAGGCGCCGCTGCAGTTCCTGCAGCGCCTCGTGCAACAGGCCCTCCTTCGACTTGAAGTGGAACATCAGGATGCGAGCGCTGGTCCCGAGCGCTGCGGCCATCGGCCGCAGCGAGGCGCTGGCCACGCCGTGCTCCAGCAGGTGGTCCAGAGCCGCGGTGCGCAGCTTGTCCTTTCGCCTGGTCATGATACGATCGTTACATGTAACGCTCGTTACAGTCAAGCTTCCCCTGAACGAAGGCCAGAGAACGGGTCCATGCCGAACCAGAACGCATCATCGGTCGGCGCTGCGCCGCTGATCCGCAGCCGCTGGCAGGCCACGGTCACGGTGCTGATCCTGCTCCAGCTGCCCTGGCCGCGCTGGCTGGTTGCCGGCGAAGACCTCTCCGCGCAGACGATGCGGGAGCTGCTGTTCTGGCTGATGGCCACGTTGCTGCTGATCTACGTGCTGTGGATCGAGCGGCGGCCGCTGCGCTCCGTCGGACTGAGGAAGCCGGACTGGAGAACCCTGGCCTGGGGCGCGGGTGGAGCGGCGGCGATGGTGGCCGGCATGGCGTTCATCTACATGGTGGTGCTTCCGGCACTGGGCCTGGCGGAGGAAGAGCAGCTAGGCGAGGTGCGGAGTCTGCCGCTGTGGTTCCGCGTCGGGCTGGTCACGCGGGCGGCGGTCTTCGAAGAGCTGTACTACCGCGGCTTCGCCATCGAGCGCATCGCCGAGCTGACCGGCATGCGCTGGCTGGCGGCGCTGATCTCGCTGCTGCTGTTCACTGTCGCCCATCTCGGCTACTGGGGCTGGGCGCATCTGATGGTCGCCGGCTTCGGCGGACTGGTGCTGACCGTGCTCTACCTGCTGCGGCGCGACCTTGGCGCTGCGATGCTCGCCCACTGGCTCACCGACGGTGTGGGGTTCCTGCTTGGCTGAGGACGTCGTGTCTCAGGGTCGTCCTACGGGCCGCACTCCGGCAGTCGCACCAGGTCGCACTCCGTCGCTGGAGACACGACGAGGTCCAGTACTGCTCAGCGAAGCAGGGCTGCCGTGCTGGACACCCTCGGCGATCCGACGTCCCGACGCCTTCGGTCTCGAATCCTCGCGGACGGCGCGGGCGCGCGCAGTCGACCCACTCGTCCAAGCGTCCCGCGCCGAGCCACCGTCATGACCAGGAGTTGACGTCCGCGACCTCCCCCGCCATCCAGGGTCGGGCGTCGCAGGGCAAGGCCGTGGTGGGCTCGGCTTCTGTACATGGAGCGCGTCCCTCGATGCGTCGTGGACCTCGCCGCCGAGGTCGGAGTACATTCCCGCCGCTCTGCACGCTCCTCAGGAGGGCCATCGATGGAGACGGATTCGCTGGTCGATTCGCCGACTTCCATGCCATCGGCATGGCCGCGCTGGCAGCTCTTCGCCTTCCGCTACGTGCTGCTGCACTACCTGCTCTACGCGTTCCCCGGTCCGCTCGGAGCGCTGCTGCAGACGTTCCACGGCGTCCTCCGGCTGGTGGGCCTCGACCCGAGCAAGGCGCCCTGGTCCTGGCTGGCAGCGCCCGAGGCCTGGGTCGGGCAGGGCTGGAACTGGCTCACCACACGGATGGCAGAGCTCGGCGTCGCCCCCTACGAGGTCATCCATCAGCGCACGGGCAGCGGCGACACCGGGGCCGCCTATGCGCAGCTCGTGTTCATCTTCGCCGCGTCGCTGACCGGGGCGCTGGTCTGGTCGCTGCTCGGACGGGCCCGTGCGTATCCGCGGCTCGGTCGCTGGCTGCACCTCGTGGTGCGCTTCGATCTCGCGTTCACGCTGTTCGGCTACGGCTTCGCCAAGTTCTACGGCGGCCAGTTCGGCGTGATGTCGCTCGACCGGCTCACCCAGGAGATCGGCGACACCTGGCCCATGACGATGGTCGGCACGTTCATGAAGGGGTCGAAGCCCTACGAGCTCTTCGGCGGCGCCTGCGAGGTGCTGGGCGGCCTGCTGCTCCTGCATCGCCGGACCGCGCTGCTCGGCGCGTGCGTGTCGATCGGCACCCTGACCAACGTCTGCGCGCTGAACTGGCTCTACGGCGTGCCTGTCAAGCAGTACTCGGCGCATCTCCTGCTCTACGCCGTCGGCCTGCTCGCGCCGTTCCTGCCGCAGCTCTGGGCCGTGTTCGTCCGCAACCGGCCCTCGCAACCCGTCGACCTGCGCGTCGTGCAGGGCGTGCTCGCGGGCCGCGTGCTGCTCGGGCTCGGCATCGCCTGGGTGGCCACCCATCTCGTGCAGACGCACGTGCAGGGTATGCAGCCGAATCCCTTCCTCGCGGGCCGCGAGCGCTCCGAGCTCTACGGCCTGTGGACGGTCGAGATGATGGCGCTCGACGGCGAGGAGGTGCCGATGACGGACGCGACGCGCTGGCGCGACCTCGCCATCGACCGCGGCACGGTGGCCTGGTCGCGCGAGCTGACCGGCCAGCGCCACCACCTCGAGTTCCAGTGGGACGAGGCCACCCGCACCGCGCAGGTGAAGGAACGTGGCGCCTCGGGCCCTGCCGTGCCCTGGACGGTCGAGCTCGGCACGGACGTGGTGAAGGGCGATCCACCGCTCCTCTTGAGGAACGAGGACCGTGGGAAGCAGGTCGACGTCGAGCGGCGGTACCTCTCGCTCCAGGGCAAGTGGCAGGGCAAGGACCTCGAGCTGTACGCCATCGAGAAGGTGTTCCGCCTGCAGACGGGCTTCCGGTTGCGACAGGAGCTGCCAGACTTCTGGTAGGACCTGGCCCCGGGGGATGGCCGTCCAGACCCGCAGGGGTTCGAGCCCCTCCGCACCAGCGCTCGGTCCCTGGGCTCGCGTTGCAACGGCGTGTCCAGGCGCCTGCGGCTGGCCCAGTGGTCACGGAGGAACCACCGCACGACTCGCGGATCGGCGCCAGCGGCAACGGCTCGCCAGGGTGGCCCTCGGGGCTATCCCGGCCCGGTGTAGCTCCCGCCATCGACCCGACCCGTCTCCAGGTCGACCCGGAAGGGCAGCCAGCGATCCTCGATCGGCGACCAGGCCTCGCCGATCAGCTGGCCCGCCTCGAGACGGACGCCCTGGAAACCATCCCAGGAGATCCGCTGCGTTCGCCACACGACCCCGGCACGTCCGATGCGGACGAACGCGAGTCCCTGATCGTCGAGGAGCAAGTCCCCGGACTCGAGCTCGAGGATGTCGAGGACGGCGGGCGCCATCTCCTCGGCAGCACGGGACTCGGGATCGACGCACCACAGCGCACCGGCGGAGGAAACCAGGACGTGCTCGCCGTCCGGATGCCAGCGGACGTCGTCGAGACCGCCCAGCCCGGGGCGGAAGTTCCCGACCCACGGGCGGCCATCCGTTCCAGCGAACTCGACGACGAGGCCCTCGCGCCCGAGCCGCGCCCACTCCTCTGGAAAGCCGGTCGCCGCGGGACCGTACGTGGGCAGGCCATCCCGTCTCCGGAACGTCGTCACGCACACACGCTAGCGCCGTTGCCCATCGGCCACGAGCAAGTTGCGGGGCAGGCTCGGGACCGGAGTCGACCTCCGCGAGGATGGCTAGCGCCTCGATCGGCGTCTCAGCCGGGCAGACGGATCGGACGCTCCTCGCCCGTCGCCTTGTCGCGCGGGAAGGGTGCCGCGAGCGCGTGGAGGCGCTCGCACAGCTCGCGCGCCAGCGGGAGCAGGACGTCGCGACGCTCGGCCGCCAGGTCGTGGCGCTCGCCCAGGTCCTGGGCGAGGTCGTAGAGCTCCCAGCGCCCCGTCGCGTAGAAATGGATCGCCTTCCAGGGGCCGCGGCGGATCGAGCTGTGGGGCTGGTAGCCGCCGCGCTGCGGGCCCCAGACGTGCGGGTAGTGGAAGACGAGCGCGCGTTCGGGGAGCGGGGCGCGGCCGGCGAGGAGCGGCGCGAGGTCGAGGCCGTCGATCCCGGCCGGGGCGGCGACGCCGGCCGCCGCGAGGAGCGTCGGGAAGAGGTCCTCGCAGATCGTCGGGGTCGGCTCCAGCGCGCCGGCGCGCACGGGGAAGCGGCGCTGGAGGGCACTCTCCGGCGCCGGATCGGCCCAGGCCACCAGCAGCGGGACGCGCGTGCCGCCCTCGTAGGCCGAGCCCTTGCCCTCGCGCAGCGGCAGGTTGTGCGTGTCGGCGCCGCCGCCGGTGGCCGAGGTGCCGCGCGCGTGGGCCGAGAGGCCGCCGTTGTCGCTGGTGAAGACGATCAGCGTGCGCTCGGCCACGCCCAGCGCCGCGAGCCGCGCACGGAGCGCCCCGAGCGAGGCGTCGACGCCCGCGACCATCGAGGCGTAGCGCGCCTCGCCCTCGTCCAGGCCGCGCGCGCGGAAGTGCTGCGCGAAGGGCTCGTGCGGCTCGAGCGGCGTGTGCACGGCGTAGGGCGCGAGGTGCAGATAGAAGGGGCGCCCCTCCTCGACGGCGGCGTTGACGGCCGCCAGCGCCAGCTCGGTCGTCACGTCCGTCAGGTGCGCCTCCGTCCCGTGGAAGCGCTCGAGCCCCGGCACGGCCCACGGGCCGCGCGTCGTGCGCCCCGGCTCGTCGAAGCCGTGGCGCGCCTGGTAGCTGCCCGGCGCGCCGGCCGCGTGCCCGGCGATGTTCACGTCGAAGCCCACGGCGCGCGGATCGGCACCCTTCGTGCCGAGGCCGCCGAAGTGCGCCTTGCCCGCGTGGATCGTGCGGTAGCCGCGCGCGGCGAGCCGCGCGGGCAGGGTGGGCGTCCCCTCCCGCCAGCCGCGCGCCTCCCAGCGCGGCGGCGGCCCGAGGGCCGTGGTCTCGCCGGAGGTCTCGCGGGCCGGGTCGAGGACCCAGTTCGTGCACCCGTGACGCGCCGAGCTGAGCCCCGTGAGCATCGAGAGGCGCGAGGGCGTGCACACGCACTGCGCATGGGCATCGGAGAAGGCGAGCCCGTGGCGCGCGAGGGCGGCCAGGTGCGGCGTCTCGAAGCGCTCCTGGAACGGCCCGGCGGTGCCCGAGAAGGCGACCGAGGTGTCCTGCCAGCCGAGGTCGTCGACCACGAAGAGGACGAGGTTCGGGAGCTCCTCCTGCGCCCGCGGCCCCCCACCCGCCGCCACGACGAGTACCAGCGCCGCACCGGCGAGGCTCCCGAGCACGATGCGCGCAGCCGCGCGACGGGACCGGCGGCCCGGGGCCGGAGCGACGGCCAGGGGTGAGCTCGCGGGTGTGCACATGGCGCGGTCCGCCGGCAGCGTAGCCCGGCGCGCGCCGCTCACGGGCCCTCCAGGGCCTCTTCCAGGCGCACGAGCAGCGCGTGGGCGCGCTCGTGCTCCGGCCGGCGCGGGTCGTGGAGGCCGGCGCGCAGCTCGAGCACGCTGCCGTCCATGCCGAGGCGCGGGCACAGCGTGATCCACAGGCGCGGGCTCGTGCGCACGGGTCCCGCGAAGCTCGTGCGCCAGCGCTGGAAGGGATCGGCCGCGGCGGCGCGCAGCAGGGTCGCACGAAGGAGCTCGTGCGCGTCGCGGCGCTCGACGACCTGGACGTGCTGCTCGACCTCGAGCTCGAGCTCCTCGGCCTCGAGCGCGGCGCGCAGACGCTGGAGGACCGTCTCGGGATCGGCCGCGACCTCGAGCCGGCCCGCGACCTCCTGCAGGACCTGCGCATCGCGCAGGGCCACCAGTGGCGCGCCGACCCACAGCACGACCAGCGCGGACAGGGCCAGGGAGGCGAGCTCGGCTCCGGCGCTCCAGGCCCCGCGCGCGAGCCCGGGCTGCCCCGCGACGCGCACCGCCAGCGCCAGGACCAGGCCCAGGCCGACGATGCCGCCGAGGATCAGGGTCCAGGCGAGGCCCCCGCCGCCCGACGGGACGCTCGAGAGGTTGCGCTCCAGCACGAGCCGCGGCTCGCTCTCGGGCGGCACCGTCCGGGTCACGTCGCCGCCCGCCGTGGCGAGGCGCAAGAGCGCCCAGGGCTCGCGGCCCCAGCGCTCGAAGAGCGCATCCCCGCCGCCCGGCGGCGTCGGCCGCCAGGTGTGCACGCCCTGCTCCCAGTGCAGCACGTGCCCGAGCGCGATGGCTCCCACGCACAGCAGCCCGCCGACGACGAGCGCGAAGCCTCGCCCGCGCCGGTCGGGCGCGCGCGCCAGGGCGGCGCTCCACTCCGGCACGGCCTGCACGCGCTCGCGCAGGAGGTGGGCACAGACGGCGACGACCAGCAGGGTCCCCAGGCCGAAGGCGAAGGGGCCGAGGTTCCAGCTCAGGCCCAGCAGGATCCAGGCGAGCAGGAAGAGGACGCCCGCGCGCCAGCCGTGCGTGCCGCCGCGCGGGGCGTGGGCACGGCGCGGGGGCCGCGCGCTCGGCCCGGGCTCCGTCCGGGGCGTGATCGCCGCCCGGCCCCCGCCCGACGGCAGG
>DASVAP010000140.1:0-26837 GCA_036376275.1 Planctomycetota bacterium
GATCGCGTGCGCTGGCTCACGCCAGCGCCGGCTCGCGCGCGAGGTCGTGCACCAGCACCTCGGTCAGCGGCCAGGACTCGCAGAAGGAGAGGTCGGTGATATGATCCGGCAGCTTGCCGAGCTCGAGCTCGGCCATGCGGAAGCCCGGCTGCTCGAGCCAGGCGCGCTTGTCGGTCGCGAGACGGTGCGCGAGCGCGAGCGTCGTGCACCCGTCGAGACCCCAGGCCGAGACGAGCCCGGGGCCGCCCGGCTCGATCTCCGCCAGGCGCAGCACGAACACCATCGACTTGCGCTTCCCCTGGTAGGGGCGCAGGCCGTCGCCCTCCTGGTCGTTGACCTTGTAGATGGGGGCGCCCCAGCCGGTCTGCTTGAAGGTCAGCTCGCGGCAGTAGGCGTAGCCCGGCTCGAAGAGCCCGCACAGGCTCGGGTGCACGATCACGTGCTCGCGCGAGACCTTGAGCAGGAAGCGGCTCCAGGCCTCGAACAGGACCTGCTCCAGGTCGGTGTGGGCCGGCCGGATGATGCGGCGGTTGCCGTTGGCGATGTCGTCCTTCGGCACGCGCGTGAAGTGCAGGTAGACGTCTTCCGGCCGCACGAAGGAGGTGTCGACGTGGAAGAGCTTGCCCGGCGGGGGCTTCTGCGGGCCCTTGCGGGGGGGCTGGTTCAGGATCTGGCGTCCGAGGCGGAAGCCGAGATCGTGCATCACGGAGGCCAGCTCGAGGCCGGCGCACAGGTCGCGACGCTGATGGATCTTCGGGAGGCGCTTGGCGTCACGGGGCGCGACCAGATAGGTGAGGGGGTGATAGCGCGGCATGGCGGTGGTGTCCTTCGGGGTGAGGAGTCGAGAGAGACTCGGACTTGCTCCGTGCCGGCGCGGGCTCGCCTGCGCGCACCCGACACGGCGCCGAGGGCGATCGACGAGGCGCGGCGCGCGCAGGTTCCGTCAACGTGTCGCGCGCTCGCGCGAGCGCGACTCGTCGCTCTGCGCGAGCGGAGACGCGCGGCGAGCGCTCGCGCTCGTGCGCTCGACGCGTGCGTGCGCACACGCGCGCGCGGGCATCACGGACGTGCGCGAGTGCACGCGCCGCGACGGATGGAGAGCGGCACGCGCGGCCGCCGGCGGCCTCACTCGCCGGTGGTGAAGCTCCACACGCGCTCGACCCCGCTCCAGCGCGCGCGCGCGGTGTAGCGCGTGCGCGGCTCGAGCCAGCGCGTCGGGATCAGGCCCCAGGCGTTCTCCGGCGCGAGCTCGGGCTCGAGCGGCGCGTCCGGCGAGAGCGCGTGGGCCGCCACCGGCCGGCCATCGACGCCGCCGGCGAAGAGCTCCAGCGTGAGCGCGACCGCTTCCTGCGGGTGCGCGAAGGTGAGCTGCACGCTCACCGGGTGCCCCAGGCTGGCCAGATCGACGCCCGGAACGGGGCTGGGCATCTCGGGCACGCAGGCGCGCGGCACCCCCGTCGCATCCGGCGCGGGCCACAGGACGACGTGGTCCTTCCAGGGCGCCAGCACGAGCGAGCCCGCGTCGAGCACGACGACCTCCTCGCTCACGCCCACCCCGACGCCGAACAGCCCGGGGTCCAGCAGCGGCAGGCGGTGGTAGAAGGTGCCGAGCCAGGCCGTCACGGCCGCCTCCGGTTCGCCGGCGAGGGCCACCAGCGAGCGGCCGCCCGCCAGCGCGCCCAGGACGGTGAAGCCGGGCGCGTCGGCGTACTCCTCGTGGATCGCCGGCCAGCGCGTCTTCTGGGCCGGGTTGCGCGTCAGGTAGCGCGCGTGGAGCTCGGTCGCGCGCGAGAGCTCCGGCTCCAGCACGACCACGGGCACCTCGGCCTGCTGGCCGCGCAGCGCGGCGGCGCGCGCGCGGTTCAGCGCCAGCACGGCCGCGGCGTGGCCCTTCGGCGCCTCCACCGCGTCGGGGGCGCTCGCCAGGGCCTGCAGCACGCCGGCGTGCCGTTCCGGCAGGAGCCAGCGCCGCCAGCGCTCCTCCAGCGCCGGGAGGTCCGTCCCCAGGGCCGTCGCGATGGCCGCCGGCACGTCCGCGGCGCCGCGCGTCGCGCGCAGCAGCTCGGGCAGCACGCCCTCCAGCTGCAGGAGCTCGCACACGAGCGTGGTCTTGAGCAGCGGCTCGTCGCGGATCTTGCCGTCCTGGTCGAGCATCGCGCGCGCCCAGGGCGCGTCGCGGCCCGCGGCGGCCTGGCGCGCCATCCAGGCACGGCAGCCCCACAGCGTGCGGCGCGCGACGCGCCACAGGAAGGCGCGCTGCGTGGCCTCGGCGAGCTCCACGCTGGAGCGCCCGCCGGCCGCGGCCCCGCTGCCCGTCTCCTGCCAGGCGAGCGCCGGCAGGCCCGTGCCCAGGGCGCGCAGCGCGACCCAGTTCAGGTGCCCGACGCGCAGGCAGGGCTGGCTCTCGAAGGGGATCCACTCTTCCTGCAGGCGCAGCAGCACGACGGCCGCCAGCGTGGCCTCGTCGACCCAGCGCGCGACCTCGAAGCCGCGCCGGTCGGTGTAGGAGGCGAGGTCGAGGCGCTCGATCGCCTCCTGCTGGCCCGGCTCGAGCCCGCCGTGGGCGGCCGACTCCGCCAGGGCCGCGCGGTACTGCGCGCGCGAGGCCAGCACGACCCACTGCCGCGCCCGCGGCCGGGCGCGCGCCTTGGCCTCCAGCAGCGTGCGCGAGAGCTCGCCGGCGCGCAGCGCCTGGCGCAGGATGCGCTCCAGGGGTGCCGATTCGAGGGTCGAGTGCAGCTCGACCCCCTCGGCGCGCACGAAGCGTCCGGCGCCGGCCACGGCCCGCAGCACCGGGTTGGCGCTCGCGCCGTGCTCGAAGTCGTAATCGTGGGCCAGGGCCGAGCGCGTGCGGCGCTCGACCTCGCGCGCGCCCGCGTCCCAGCGCGCCTCCTCGGCCGTCATCCACAGTCCGTCGGCGTTCTGCACGTGCCCGAGGGCCGCGCGCACGGCCGGGTCCTCGGAGTCGAGCAGGAGCAGCGCGCGCGCCAGGGCCGTGCGCTCCTCGCCGTCCAGCTCCGCGAGGCGCGCGACCAGCGGCGCCAGAACCCGCCGCAGCCGGCTCGCCAGGGCCGCGCGGCTCGTCCCGGAGGGGCGCGCGGCGGCCAGCGAGCGCGTCCAGCCCTCCGCCAGGCGCGCGAGTTCGGCCTCCTCGTCGCCCAGCGTGGCCAGCACCGTGCGCAGGCGCTCGACCGGCTCGGCCTCGCCCGCGCGCGCCAGGTCGCTGGCCAGCGAGCGCAGCTTCTGGCGCTCCGCCAGGGGGGCGAGCTCCGGCGCCACGGAGCCCTGGAGCGCCGGGAACGCGCCCAGGAGGCCCAGCACGAGGGCTCCGACGAGTCCGGCGGCCGCTGGCGCTCCCATCCGGGGCACTCTAGCGCCGCCGCGCGCGCCGGTGACTCCGCCGGCGTCTTCCGCGGTCTCCAAGGCTGAGCAGGGATCAGAGGGGCGCGCGAGGATCGCGCGCCAAGGCCAATCCAGAGAGGCTGGCAGAACGCCGCGGCCTTCGGCCGCGGCATTTCTGCCCTGACTCTCTGCGGCCGCTACCATGCCGCCGTGAACCCCCTGCGCTACCCTCTGCGCTGGCACTGGAGCCTCGATCCGGAGATCCGCTTCCTGAACCACGGCTCCTTCGGGGCCACGCCGCGGGTCGTGCAGGAGGAGCAGTCGCGCATCCGCGCCGAGATCGAGCGCGAGCCGGTGCGCTTCCTGGCGCGCGAGCTCGAGGGGCGCATCGACGCCGTGCGCGCCGAGCTGGCGCCCTTCCTCGGGGTCGCGCCGGAGGACCTGGTGCCGGTCGCCAACGCCACGACGGGCGTCAACGCGGTGGTGCGCTCGCTCCCGCTCGCGGCCGGGGACGAGATTCTCGTCACCGACCACGGCTACAACGCCTGCAAGAACGCCTGCGAGTTCGCCGCCGCGCGCGCCGGGGCGCGCGTGGTCGTGGCGCGCGTGCCCTTCCCGCTCGGCGACCCGCAGGAGGTCGTGGCGGCGGTGCTGGCCGCCGTGACCCCGCGCACGCGCCTGGCGCTGCTCGACCACGTCACCAGCCCGACCGGGCTCGTCTTCCCGATCGAGACGCTGGTGCGCGCCCTGGCCGAGCGCGGCATCGACACCCTGGTCGACGGCGCCCACGCGCCGGGGATGCTCCCGCTGGCGATCGCGGAGCTGGGGGCCGCCTACTACACCGGCAACCTCCACAAGTGGGTCTGCGCGCCGAAGGGGGCGGCCTTCCTGTGGGCGCGGCGCGACCGCCAGGCCGGCCTGCGTCCGCCGGTGCTCTCGCACGGCGCCAACTCGCCGCGCACCGACCGCTCGCGCTTCCGCCTGGAGTTCGACTTCACCGGCACGGACGACCCGAGCGCGTTCCTCGCGGTGCCCGCCTGCCTGCGCTTCCTGCGCGAGCTCGTTCCGGGCGGCTTCGAGGCGCTCTGCCGCCAGAACCGCGCCCTGGTCCTCGCGGGCCGCGCGCGCCTGTGCGCCGCCCTCGACATCCCCCCGCCGGCGCCGGAGTCGATGATCGGCACCCTCGCGACGGTCCCGCTGCCGCCCGGCCCGCCCGGCTTCCGCCCCGACGCCTTCGCCGTCGATCCGTTCCAGCAGCTCCTCTTCGAGCGCCACCGGATCGAGGTCCCGGTCTTCACCTGGCCGGCGCCGCCGGCGCGCCTGATCCGGATCTCGGCCCAGGCCTACAACGAGCTGGAGGAGGTCGAGGCTCTGGCGGCGGTGCTGGGCGAGCGCACGGTCGGCTGAGGGCGGACCGGCGCTCCGCGCGAGCCTCATATATAGAGGTAGGCCGAGGCGCGCCGTCCCCTCCTCCAGGGCGCGCTACGCACTTCGCTCCATCCACATGCGCCCCCCGAGCATGGGCGGCAGGGGTTCCAGGGCGCAGACTTGGGGTGGTCCGGGGTCCGGACCGCAACCCAGGAGCTCGTCATGGTCATCGTATGCGGGATCGACGGTTCGGCACGCTCGCGGGAGGCCGGGCACGCGGCGGCGGCGCTGGCGCGGATCGAGTCGGATGAGCTGCTCCTCGTCTACGTCCAGGAGGCGATCGTGGTCGGCTTCGAGCCCATCGCCGGGGCCACCCCGGTCGCCCTGGCGAACACGGCAGCCCTGGAGGCGGACCGCAAGCGGATGCTGGGCGAGCTGGAGCGCGAGGCCGAGCGCCTGGGCCAGGAGTTCGGGATCCGCGCGCGCGCCACGGTGCGCACCGGGCTGCCGGACCTGGAGCTGGCGCGCGTGGCGGAGGAGGAGGAGGCGCGGCTCCTCGTGGTGGCCTCGCTCGGGCGCCGCTCGGGCTCGATGTGGCGCCTCGGGAGCGTGGCCGACCGGCTGTCGCAGGGCTCGCCGGTGGCGCTGCTCGTCGTGCGCGACCCGCGGCCGATCGAGCGCTGGGCGCGGGAGAAGGGCACGCTGGCGGTCGCGCTGGCGCTCGGGACCGGCAAGCCGACGCGTGCGGCCGGCGAGGCGGCGCGTGAGCTGGCGAAGCTCGGCCCGACCGTCGTGACCGAGGTGCACGTCTACGACCCGCTCGAGGAGGCGCGCCGGCGCGGGCTCGAGATCGAGCCCGAGAACGTGGAGCGGCGCCTCGAGATCGAGTCCTCGCTGGCGCGCGAGCTGCCGGCGCGCGTCGGGGCCGATGCCCCGGGCGCGGGCCGGCGCTTCGTCGCCCTGGCCGCGCGCGGGCAGGTGGCCGAGACCCTGGCGGAGTTCGTCGACGAGGAGCGCTTCGACCTCCTGGTCGTCGGCGCGCACCGCCACGGGGCCCTGGGGCGGCGCTTCTTCGGCTCGATCTCCTACGCCGTGCTCCCCATGGTCGCCACGAACGTCCTCCTGGTGCCGCCGAAGCTCGTGCAGCGCCTGAGCGAGACGCCCGTCGGCCCGCGCCGCGTCCAGCGCATCCTGGTGGCGACGGACCTCTCCGACACCGGCAACCGCGCCGCCGCCCTGGCGCTCGGGCTGCTGCCGGAGGGCGGCCAGCTCGTGCTGCTGCACGTCGACGTGCCCGTCGACCTGCCCTCGGGCTGGATCATGGGCTACCACCCGGGCGTCCAGCCCACGCCCGGCGAGCGCCGCATGAAGCGCAGCCTGGCGGAGGCCGAGCTCGAGAAGCTCGGCCGCACCGAGACCGGCCGCGCCTTCGAGACCCTGGTCGAGGTGGTCGAGGCCAGCGACGTCCCGCGCGCGATCCTGGAGGCCGCCGAGCGCCACGAGGTCGACCTCCTGTGCCTCGGCACGCACCACTACGGACGCGTGGCGTCGGCGCTGATCGGCTCGGTGGCGCGCACCGTCGCGCGGCGCTCGACACGGCCGGTGCTGCTGGTGCCGGACGGGTAGGGCGATCGCCCGATCGCCCCGGGATCCCGCCGTCAGCGTGACCGCACCGCTTCTCCGGGCGGGCGTGAGCCCGCCCGGTGATCCGGTGTGCAGAGCGGGGCGCCGGTCAATGCCCCTCGCCGAGCACGACCTCGAGCGTCTCGCCGACGCCGGCGACGAGCTCGCGCGTGGCGTACGCGTCCTCGTTCGGATCCGGGTCCGCGCTGAACCAGTCGCACTCGAGCCGGAGCCGGCCGATGGGAACCGCGGTCTCGGAGGTCGTCCCGGCGGCCACGCTCTCGGCCGCGACGCGCACGTCGCCGGAGAACAGCTCGTACATGAGCTCGCCGCTCTTCCCGGCATACTTGACGCGCAGCGTCGCGCCGGGAACGAGCGTCAGCTCGACCTCGCTGGACCCGCCTGCGACGACCACGACGTCTCGTACGATCGCGGTCCGCCCTCCGCTCGCGCGGGCGGCGAGGCAGTAGGTGCCGGGCTCGAGCCCATCGAAGCGGAAGGCGCCGTCCCTGGCGTGGTTCGCCCACCAGCTCGGATCCGGGTCGCCGCAGCGTCCGAGCAGGAGGCGGGCTGGAGTCTCCTCCCCGCGCGCTCCGTCGCGGACCGTGCCCTTCAACGTGCCCCCGGCCTTCATCACCAGCACGATGTCCCGGGCGCCCGCCTCGGCCACGAGCCTGTCGGGGCTCGCGCCGCCTCCCCCGCGCGCCCACAGGCCGTAGCGTCCGGGCACGAGCGGCCCGAGCGCGAACGAGCCGTCCTCCTCGGTGTCCGGCACATGGAAGCTGACCCCAGCTTCCATGTTGAAACCGGAGATGCTGACACCGCGTGCCGGTTCCCCCGCGGGATCGAGCACGCGCCCCTCGATGTAGAGCCCGCGATGCGCGCGCAGCAGGACCTGCTCCGTGGGCGAACCCTCCGGGATCTCCACCACGAGCGCGACCGGCGCCAGCGCCTGCGGGTCACGGCCCTCCCACTCGCTCCGGACGGCCGCGGGACCAATGCACCAGCGGCCGGGACCCACGTCGTCGAAGGCGAAGCGGCCGGCCTCGTCCGTCGTGGACTCCGCGACCGATCGGGCACTGTACTTCGAGAAGACGCATGGAACGTCGTGCGCCGCGCGCTGCAGCCAGACCGCATGCCCCGCGACGGGCGCGTCGTGCTCGTCCACGAGCGTGCCCGCGAGCCGACAGCCGCTGCCCAGGCTCCACTCGACCTCGCGCTGCTCCCCGGGCTCGAGCACGAGGTCGGGCAGGTCCTTCTTCACCACCTCGCCCGCGCGCAGGATCTCGACGTGCAGCGGCACGCCGGCCGGCAGCTCCGCCAGCGTGCACGTTCCCTCCGCATTCAGCGGGCCTCTCCACTCCTGCCAGGAGATCGACGGGTAATAGTACGTCTCGCGGGACTCGGAGCCGGTCAGCCGATGGCCCTCGGTCCACAGGCGCACGCTGCCGTCCGGGAGCGGCCCTCCGCGGTCCGGTTGGACGCGCGCGCGCAGCGTCGCCGCGCTCGAGAGCAGAACGACCTTCGCGAGCTCGGGCGCATCGTGCTCCTTCCCGACCTGTCCGAGCACCAGGCCGTAACCCGGCGCCCGCACGCGCAGGTCGCGCACGCTCCAGGAGCGCAGCCACGCGTCGAAGCGGCCCTCCTCGTCGGTGAGCCCTTCCACGACGATCGTCTCGAGCACGGCGCGACTCGTCTCCTTCCCGTCCACGCTGGTGGTCCGCGTGCTCGCGCGCAGCAGCTCGACCTGGGCTCCGGCGATCGGCGCTCGATCCTCGTGCGCGAGGACGCGCACGAAGAAGTGGAGGTCGTTCCCCGTCGGGACCTCGAGCACGAGCTCGCGGCGTTCGCCCCTTGCCAGCGGCTCGACCTCCACCTCCACGCGCCCGACGTTCTCGTCCGCGCCCCGCGCCGTCAGTCGCAGCTCGACGCCCGCGGGGACCTCGAGCTCGGCGCGGCCCGCGGCGTCCGTGAGGGGCGACGCGTCGAGGCTCCCGCGCGAGCCCTGCACGTGGCGCGACGAGGACGATCGGGCGTGCTGCAGCCGCACGGACACGCGCACGCTCGGGAGTGAGTCCCCGCTCCTCTGATCCACGGCGCGGACGAGGAGCAGCGCCGCGCTCTCCGCCTCGTCCACCTGGGCCACCTGGGGCGGCTTCGGCTGCGGCTCAGATTCGGTCCGCGGGCTCGTCGCGAGCTCGCGTGTCGCTGTCGTGGCCGCTTCGTCGACCCTCGCCGGAAGCGTGAGCTCGGCGGGACCGCGACCAACCTGTGCCTCCGGCTCGGTCGCACTCGGACCCGTCTCGATCCGCTCCGGACGCAGCGCCAGCAGCCAGACCGCGAGCAGCGCGACGGCGAGGACCGCGCCGAGGAGCGTCAGCCGTTTCATGTGGAGCCTCCTGCGCCGTCGATCCTACCGCCGTTGGCTCGTGACACGCCCCGGGTCGCGGGGCAGGCTGAGGACCCCATGGAGAGCCTCCAGGCCACCCGCTTCCTCGCCGGCCCGCTCCTCGCCCTGGCGGCCTGCCGCGCGCCGGCCGCGCCGCCACCGCGCGCGGCGGACTGGCTGATCGATCCGTCGCCGTACCGGGCCGAGCTGCTGCAGGGCGAGCGCGAGCTCGTGCTCACGAACGGTCTGGTGCGGCGCGTGTTCGCGCGCGTGCCCGCGCTGGCCTGTGTCGCGCTCGACGACCTCGTGACCGGCGCGGCCCACCTGCGGGCGGTGGAGCCGGAGGCGGTGCTCGTGCTGGATGGCGTGCGCGTGAACGTGGGCGGCTGGACGGGGCAGCCGGACCGGGCGTACCTGCGCGCGGAGTGGCTGGCGACGATGGAGCCCGACCCGGAGGCCCTGGTGTGCACGGGCATCGAGGAGCGTCCGGTCGAGGCGCCCTTCGGCTGGAAGCGCGTGCGGCACGCCGAGCAGCGGCCCTGGCCGCCGCCGGGCGTGCGCCTCGTGCTGACCTTCGAGCCGCCGGCGAGGCGATCGGAGCTGGCCGGCCTCGTCGTGCGCGTGCACCACCAGCTCCTCGACGGGCTGCCGCTCTTCACGAAGTGGATCGAGGTCGAGAACCGCGGCACGGGTGCGCGCACGCTCGAGCACTTCGAGTCCGAGCGTCTGGCGGTGGTCGAGCCGGCCTCGCTGGTCGAGGCGGCGCCGCGCTGGCCCGAGCATGCGCTGCACGTCTTCAGCGACTACGCCATGCTGGCGCGCGAGCGCGGCGTCGAGTGGCGCACGGACCCGGACTTCACGACGCAGGTAAACTACCGGCTCGAGACGCCGTGCCTGGTCGTGGCGCGGCCCGAGCTCGGGCCCGGCGAGGTGCTGGCGCCGGGTACGAGCTTCCGCTCCCACACCGCGCACGTCCTGGTGCGCGATTCCCTCGAGCGCGAGCGCGCCTCGCTGGCCCTGCGGCGCGCCTGGCGCACGCTCGCGCCGTGGGTCACCGAGAACCCGCTGATCTTCCACGCGCGCTCGGCCGCGCCGGAGGACGTGCGCGGCGCGATCGAGCAGGCGGCCGAGGCGGGCTTCGAGCTCGTGATCCTGTCCTTCGGCAGCGGCTTCGACTTCGAGAGCCGCGATCCGGAGTACGCCGCGACGATGCGCGCGCTGGTCGAGCACGCTCATGCCCGCGGAGTCGAGCTGGGCGGCTACACGCTGCTCGCCTCGCGACGCATCTCCGACGAGCACGACGTGATCGATCCCGAGACCGGCACGGGCGGGCACGCCGCCTACGGCCACTCGCCCTGCCTCGAGTCGGCCTGGGGCCAGGAGTACTTCGCGCAGCTCGAGCGCTTCCGCGCGGCGACGGGCCTCGACGCGATCGAGCACGACGGCAACTACCCGGGCGACGTGTGCGCCTCGACCCGCCACCCCGGGCACGCGGGCCTCGTCGACTCGCAGTGGAAGCAGTGGCGGCGCATCAGCGCCTTCTACGCGCGCTGCCGCGCCGAGGGCGTGTACCTCAACGTGCCCGACAACTACTGGCTCTCCGGCTCGAGCAAGACCGGCATGGGCTACCGCGAGACGAACTGGTCCCTGCCCCGGGCCGAGCAGCTCGTGCACGCGCGCCAGCACATCTTCGACGGCACCTGGGACAAGACGCCGACGATGGGCTGGATGTTCGTGCCGCTCTCCGAGTACCAGGGCGGCGGGGCCGCGGCGACGATCGAGCCGCTGGCGCAGCACCTCGACACCTACGCGGCCTTCCTGCAGCTCAACCTGGGTGCCGGCGTGCAGGCCTGCTGGCGCGGGCCGCGGCTCTTCGATTCGCCCGCGACGCTGGCCCTCGTGCGCGAGTGGGTCGGCTGGTTCAAGGCCCGGCGCGCGATCCTCGAGTCCGACGTGATCCACCTGCGCCGCGCGGACGGCCGCGACTGGGACGGGCTCCTGCACGTGAACCCGACCCTCGACACGCAGGGCCTGGCCGTGCTCTTCAACCCGCTGGCCGAGCCCCTCGCGCGGCGCATCCGCCTGCCGCTCTACTACACCGGCCTGACGGACCGCGTGCGCGTGCGCATCGGGACGGGGCCCGAGCGCGAGGCGCGCCTCGACCGCGAGTACGGGCTCACCCTGGAGCTCGTTCTGCCGCCGGGGATGAGCTGGATCGAGCTGCGCTGAGGCCCGTCCCCTGTGCGGCTCAGGCCGCGTGGGTGTCGATCCCGAGCCGCGCGCAGAGCGCGCGCACGCGCTCGAAGACCTGCTTCAGGTGCTGCGGACCCTCGCGCTCGAGCGCGACGAACCCGCGCATGACCTGCTCGTCGTCCTCGGCCGTCAGGAGCGCCTCGGCGTGCGGCAGCAGGACCTGGTTCTCGTGCAGGACGTGGGCCCGGTGGAGCTCGACGTAGCGTCGCGCCTCGCGCTGGAAGTCCAGGAGGGAAGGGGTCTGGCCGTAGACGGCGCCCAGCAGCGCCTGGTTCATGCGCGTCAGCGAGCGGCGCTCTTCCTCGTGCTCGCCGCACAGGCGTCCGATGGCGACGCGCTCGGCCACGTCGCGCGCGCGCGCCAGGAGGCGCGGGAAGAGGTAGCGCTCCTCGCGCTCCTGGTGCAACCCGTCGGCGAAGTGGGTGAACAGCGCCAGGAGCTCGGCGGCGCAGGCGGCGTCGAGCCGGGCCTCGCGCTCGGCCTGCAGGGCGACGCGCTCCAGGCACTGCAGCATGCGCAGGATCCAGCGGTGCTCCTCGCGCAGGACGTCGGTGGTCCACATGGCGTGGGTGCGGGGCGCGCCCGCCCTCCTCCCAAGCCTATGGGCCCCCCGTGGCCGCGGACGTGGGCCGAAGTGCGCAGCCCGGCCGCGCCGGGGGCGGACCCGGGCCGCTCCGGGCGGGCCGCCAGCTTCGATGGGTATGCGTTCGAGCCCCGGCTATGCGGAATAAATATGACGTGATTGCCCGCCGTGACTTTGGTTCTATTCTTTCGCGATGTCCGCCTCCGAGGCTCGCCGGGCCGCCATCCGGCGCCTGGTGCTCGAGAACGCCCTGCGCAGCCAGGGCGAGCTGCGCGCGCGGCTGAAGGCGGCCGGCTTCCGGGCCTCGCAGCCGGTGCTGTCGCGCGACCTGCGCCTGCTGCGCGTGGCCAAGGAGGCCGGCGTCTACCGCCTGCTCGAGCCCGAGCGCGTGACGCCGCTCTCGGCCCTGAGGAGCCTGCTGCGCTCCTGCGAGCCGGCGCGCGAGCTGCTGCTGCTGCGCTGCGAGCCGGGCGCCGCCAGCGCCGTCGCGCGCGCGCTCGAGGCCGAGGAGATCGAGGGCGCCGTCGGCACCGTGGCCGGCGACGACACGGTGCTGGTCGCGCTCGACTCGAAGGCGGCGGCACAAAGGGTGAAGAAACGGGTGACCCAGCTCGTATCCAGCTGATTCCATGAACGTCCTCCTCGCCTACTCCGGCGGTCTCGACACTTCCTTCCTGGTCGCCTGGCTCGCGCGCGAGCAGGGGCACGCCGTCACGACGCTCGCCATCGACTGCGGCGGCTGGAGCGCGGAGGAGCGCGCCGAGCTCGAGCGCCGGGCGCTGGCGACCGGCGCGCGGGCGCACCTCTTCGTCGACGCGCGCGAGGAGCTCTACGCCCGTGTCCTGAAGTGGCTGATCGCCGGCAACGTGCGCCGCGGCGAGGTCTACCCGCTCTCCGTCGGGGCCGAGCGCGGCCTGCAGGCCGAGATCCTGGCGCGCGAGGCCCTGGCGCGCGGCTTCGACGCCGTGGCCCACGGCTGCACGGCCGCCGGCAACGACCAGGTGCGCTTCGAGGCGGCCCTGGCGACGCTGGCGCCGGAGCTGGTGGTCCTCGCGCCCGTGCGCGAGCTGGGCTGGTCGCGCGACGAGCAGCGCGCCTACCTCGAGCGCCTGGGCCTGGCCCTGCCGCCGTCCGGCGGGCGCTACTCGGTCAACGCCGGCCTGTGGGGGCTGACGATCGGCGGGCGCGAGCTGCTGACGAGCTGGGAGGCGCTGCCGGAGGAGGCCTGGTGCTGGACGAAGGGCGCGGCCGGCGAGGGCAGCTTCGTGGTCGGCTTCGAGCGCGGCGAGCCGGTCGCGCTGGACGGCGAGGCGCTCGCGCCGGTGGCCCTGATCGAGCGGCTCAACCAGCAGGCGGGTGCTCTCGGCGTCGGGCGCGGCTACCACCTCGGCGACACCGTGCTCGGCATCAAGGGCCGCGTGGCCTTCGAGGCGCCGGCGGCCGAGGTGCTGCTGGCGGCGCACCGCGAGCTCGAGAAGCTGGTGCTGACCGAGGAGCAGCGCACCGCCAAGGACCAGCTTGGCGACCAGTACGGCCGCCGGCTGCACCAGGGCCTGTTCCACGACCCGTTCCAGCGCGACGTCGAGGCCCTGCTGGCCTCGTCGCAGGAGCGCGTCACCGGCCGCGCGCGCGTGCGCGTGCGCGGCGGGGCGGCGCTGGTCGAGGGCGTCGAGTCGCCCTTCAGCCTGATGAGCGCGTCGGATGCGAAGTACGGCGAGCGCGCCGCCGCGGGTACCGACCCGCGCGCGGCGCTGGGCTACGCGCGGATCCTGGCGGAGCCGGCGCGGCTGCACCGGAAAGCCGGTTCCTCCGCTACCGGGACCCGCTCCTGAGCGTCACCGAACCCACCCACCTCCCCCCACCCACCCATGGGGAGCGCGCACGAAGGGCCCCCGGGCACCGTTCGTGTACGCCGAATCCCGGAACGTGGAGAACCCATTGAAACGCGTCACCCTCGAGAAGATCGCCTCCGTCACGAGCCGCCTCGCGCTCGATCCCCACGCCGTGCTCGGCGCGGAGATCCCCGCCGTGGCCGGCACCGTCGTCGCCGCCCGCGTTCTCAACGCCAAGCACAGCTACAACACGCTCGAGGACGTGCACGGCCGCATGGTCGCGCTGCATCCGGGCGACGTCATCGCTGGCGCGCTCGGCCACCGCGACGCGCTCTACGGGCACGCCGGCTACGTGCCCGACTCGGTCGCCGTCGGCGACGAGCTGCGCCTCCTCAACCTGGGCGGCGTGATCGGCCAGACCGACGGCAGTCCGAGCGCGATGGAGGAGCCCTTCCGGCTCGAGATCCTCGGCAGCGTGCTCGAGTTCCCCTACTTCGGGCGCCGCGTCGGCCTGCCGGCGCAGATCGCGCGCGCGGCCCTGCCGGTGCGCGTGCCGGTGGCGGAGGAGCTGCCCCCCCTGGTCGCGCTGGTCGGCACCTCGATGGACGCCGGCAAGACCACCGCGGCGGCCGCGCTGGTGCGCGCGCTCGTGCACCGCGGCCTGCGGGTCGCGGCCGGGAAGCTGACCGGCGTCTCGCTGCGGCGCGACGTCCTGATGATGCAGGACTGCGGCGCGAGCCCGGTGGCGATCTTCACCGACTTCGGCGTGGTCACGACGAACAAGGGCAACGCCGTCGCCGCGGCCCACGGGCTGGTGGCGCACCTGGCGGAGACGCGGCCCGACCTGATCGTGCTCGAGATGGGCGACGGGCTGCTCGGCACCTATGGCGTCGATGCGCTGCTCTCCGACTCGCTGCTGGCCGGCGCGATCCGCTCGGTGATCCTCTGCGCCCAGGACCCGGTCGGGGCCTGGGGTGCGCAGGAGCTCCTGCGCGCGCGCTACGGGCTCGAGGTGGACGTCGTCTCGGGCCGCGTCACGGACGGGCCCAGCGGCCTGCGCTTCTGCCGCGAGCAGCTCGGCCTGCCGGGCCACAACGCGCTGCGCGACGGCGAGAAGCTGGCGGAGACCGTGCTGGCGGCGGTGGCGGCGCGCGGCGAGCGCCTGGAGCGCGGCATGGCCGCGGTGTCGTGAGGCGAGCGATGAGCCCCTCCAGCTCCATCCGGACGCGCACGGCGCCGGCGCGCGACGCGCGCGAGGCCGCCACGGTCCCCCTGTTCCTCTTCGGCGCGCGCGGGATGCTCGCGGGCGAGCTCCTGCGCCTGCTGGAGCTCCACCCGGGGCTCACCCTGGCGGGGGCGGTCTCGCGCGAGACCGGGAGCGAGCTGCACCGCCACCTGGGCGACCCGGCGCATGCCGTCGACCAGGTCGGCGCGGTGGCGGCCCTGCGCGCGCGCCTGGCGCGCGGCGAGCGCGCGGCGGTCGTGCTGGCCCTGCCGCACGGCGAGTCGGCGCGCACCTGGCTCGCGCTGCGCGACGAGCTCGGTCCGGCGGCGGAGGAGCTCTTCGTGCTCGACCTGGCGGCTGACTTCCGGCTGCGGGACCCGGAGCGGTACCACGCGACCTACGGGCACGCCCATCCGGCGCCCGACGAGCTGGCGCGCTTCGTCTACGGGCTCCCCGAGCTGGCGCGCGAGCCGCTGCACGGCGCGCGGCGCGTGGCGGCGCCGGGCTGCTTCGCGACGGCCCTGCAGCTCGCGGTCCTGCCGGCGGCCGAGGCCGGCCTGCTCGATCCGGCGCGGGCCTGGATCCTGAACGGGATCACCGGCTCCTCCGGCAGCGGCAACGAGCCGAAGCCCGCCACGCACCACCCGCACCGGCACGGGAACCTGTGGGCCTACAGCGTCGGCGGCCACCGCCACGAGGCCGAGCTGCTGCAGGCGCTCGAGCCGCTGGGGCAGCGCCCGCCGCTCGCCTTCGTGGCCCACTCGGGCCCCTTCACGCGCGGGATCCACCTGACGGCGACGCTGCCGCTGGCGCGTGCGCTGGACGCGGACACGGCGCGCACGCTGTACGCCGAGCGCTACCGCGGCGAGCCCTTCGTCGAGGTGCTGGAGGGCGCGACGACGCCCGACCTGCGCTCGGTCGCGGGCTCGAACCGCGTTTCCCTCGCGCTCGCCGTGCGCGGCGAGGTGCTGGTCGTGCTCCTGACCCTCGACAACCTCGTCAAGGGCGGCGCGGGCCAGGGCCTGCAATGCCTGAACCTGATGCTCGGCTTCCCCGAGACCGCGGGCCTGCCCCGCACCGGCCTCGGCGTCTCCTGACCGCCATGAAGAACCTGCACGAGATCGACGTCTACCCGCGCCTCTCGCTCCCGGTGCGCTCCGCGCGCGCCTGCGAGCTGATCCTCGAGAACGGGCACTCCGTCCTCGACCTCTACGGCGGCCACTGCGTGAACACGCTGGGGGCCGGTGACCGCGGCCTGGAGCGCGTGCTGGCCAGGCAGTGGCGCAAGCTCTCCTTCGCCACGAACCTGCTCGAGCACGAGGCGCGCGCCGAGTTCCTGGCCGCCCTCGCGCCGACCCTGCCGGAGCTCCCCGCAGGCGAGCGCTGGGGCGTCTTCTGCTCGAACAGCGGGGCCGAGGCCAACGAGAACGCGCTCAAGCTGGCGCTCGACGCGACGCAGCGCGAGGTGGTCGTGGCCTTCAGCGGCGCCTTCCACGGCCGCACGGCGGCCGCCGCGGCCGTCACGGACGGGAAGAAGGCCTTCCCGCGCGCGCCCTTCGAGGTGCGGCGCGTGCCCTTCGGCGACGAGGCCGCGGCGCGCGCGGCGATCGACGGCACGGTCGCGGCCGTGATCCTCGAGCCGATCCAGTCGCTGGCCGGCGTCGTCGATCCGCCCGCCGGCTTCCTCGCGGCCCTGCGCGCGGCCTGCGACGCGGCCGGGGCGGCGCTCGTCTTCGACGAGGTGCAGACCGGCAGCGGGCGCCTCGGCTCCTTCTGGGCCGCGCAGCACTTCGGCGTGCTCCCCGACGTCCTGACGACGGCCAAGGGTGCCGCCGGCGGGCTGCCGATCGGCCTGACGATCGCGCGCGAGCGCTGCACCCGTCATGTGAAGCACGGCACCCTCGGCTCGACCTTCGGCGGCGGCCCGCTCGTGCTGGCCGCGGCGGCCGAGGTCGCGCGCCGGATCGCGGCGCCGGGCTTCCTCGCGAACGTGCGCGCCGCCTCGGCCGCGCTCGTCGGCGCCGCGCGACGCGGCCCGGTCGTGGCCGTGCGTGGCGCGGGGCTCCTGCTCGGGCTGGTGCTCGAGGAGGGCCTCGCCGCCGCTGCGGTCCGGGACGCGCTGCTCGAGCGCGGCGTGCTCGTCGGCACGAGCAACGATCCGCGCGTGCTGCGGCTGTCGCCGCCGCTGACCCTGCTCCCGGGCCAGGCCGAGCGCCTGGGCCGGGCCCTCGAAGCCCTTTCCGCTGGAGCCTCCCGATGATCGACCTCGTTCGCGCGGCGCCGCACATCGCGTTGCACCGCGGCCAGACCTTCGTGATCAAGCTCGGCGGCGAGCCGCTGTCCCAGCGCCTGCACCGCCGGGCGCTGGCGCGCCAGATCGCCGCGATCCACGCGCTCGGCTCGCGCGTCGTGCTGGTGCATGGCGGCGGGCCCCAGACCGACAGCGTGCAGCGCGCCCTGGGCGAGGAGCCGCGCATGGTCGGCGGCAAGCGCGTCACCACGCCGCTCGCGCTGCGCGCGCTGTGCATGGCCACGGCGGGCGAGCTGCACGGCGAGCTGCTGGCCGAGCTGGCGGCCCACGGCGTCCCCGCCGCGGGCCTGGCCGGCGCCAGCGCCGGGCTGCTGGTGGCGAAGAAGCGCGCCCCGGTCGAGACCGAGCAGGGGCTGGTCGACTTCGGCGCGGTCGGCGACCTGACCGGCGTCGACGTGGTGCCGCTGCGCGCGCTGCTCGAGGCCGGGCGCCTGCCGGTGGTCTCGCCGCCGGTCAGCGATGGCCTGGGCGGGCTGCTCAACGTCAACGCCGACTTCATGGCCTCCGCGATCGCCGTGGCGCTCGGGGCGGCCAAGCTCGTGCTCGTCACGGGCGCGCCGGGGATCCTGACCGACCCGGGCGACCCGAACTCGCTCGTGTCGGCGCTCTCGCAGGCGGAGCTGACGCAGCTCGAGGCCGCGGGGCGCGTGAAGGGCGGGATGCTCGCCAAGGCGACGGCGATCCGCCGCGCGCTCGAGGGCGGCGTGCGGCGCGTGCACGTGGTCTCGGGCCTGGCCGAGGCGGCGCTCCTGATCGAGCTCTACACCAACCACGGCGCCGGCACGCTCGTCACGCGCGAGAAGGAAGAGGCCGAGGCGCTGGAGTCCGTCGAGGCCGTGACGTGAGCCTGCCCGCCGGAACGAGCCCGGCCGCGCTGCGCTCCGGGGCCGGCGTCGCGCCGGACGTGACCAGGCTCCTGCGCGAGCTCGTCGCGATCCCGAGCGTGTCGGGCGACGAGGGCGCAGTCGCCGACTTCGTCGTGGACTTCCTCGGCCGGCACGGCCTCGAGAGCGAGCGCCTCGGCCACAGCGTCGTCGCGCGCCTGACGCGCGGACGCGGGCCGCGCTTCCTGCTGTGCTCGCACCTCGACACGGTGCCGGTGGGGGAGGGCTGGACCCGGCCGTCGCACGGGGCCGAGTGGAGCGACGGGCGCCTCTTCGGCCGCGGCGCGAACGACGCCAAGGCCAGCGTGGCGGCCATGCTCGCGGCGCTGGTCGAGCTGGCGCGCTCGCCGCGCGCGCTCACCGGCGAGGTCCTGCTGGCCCTGAACGCCCAGGAGGAGACCGACAACGCCGGCATGCGCGCCGTGCTCGCGGCCCTCGGTGAGCCGGACGGCGCCGTCGTCGGCGAGCCGACCGGTCTCGAGGTCGTGCGCGCCCAGGCCGGGCTGGCGATCCTGCGCGCCGAGTGGCGCGGGCGCGCGTGCCACGCGGCCCACGTGGCGCGCGCCGAGCACGCCAACGCCCTGCTGGCCGCGGCCCGCGACGTCGCGCGCCTGCCGGACTACCTCGTGCCGGGCGAGCCGCACGCGCTGCTCGGTCCGAGCACGATCGCGCCCACGGTCCTCGCGGCCGGCAAGCGCCACAACGTCGTGCCCGACCTCGCGCAGCTCACGCTCGACTGCCGCCTGGCGCCGCCGCACTCGGGCGAGGAGGCGCGCCGGCTGGTCGCCGCGCAGCTGCCGGCGGCCGAGGTCGCGCTCGTCTCGGCGCGCCTGGCGCCCTTCGAGACGGAGGCCGGGCACCCGCTGGTGCGCGCCGCGCTGACGGCGGCCGGCCGGACGGCGGCGATCGGCTCGATGACGCTCTCCGACATGGCCCTGCTGCAGGGCGTGCCGGCGGTCAAGTGCGGGCCGGGCCAGACGGCGCGCTCGCACACGGCGGACGAGTTCGTGCTGGCCGAGGAGCTCGAGGAGGGCGCCGCCTTCTACGCGCGCCTCGTGCCGGCCGCGCTGGCGGCCCTGGAGGAAGGACGATGACGAAGCAGAAGCCGATCTGGGATCGCGGCGACGCGATCGACGCCGAGATGCTGGCCTTCACCGTCGGCGACGACTGGAGGATGGACCAGCGCCTGGTGGTGCACGAGCTGCGCGCCTCGCGCGCCCATGCCGAGGGCCTGCGGCAGGCCGGGATCCTGGCCGCGGCGGACGCCGAGCGCATCCTGGCGGGGCTCGACGAGCTCGCGCGCACGCATGCCGCCGGCGAGTGGACGGTCGAGCCCGGCGACGAGGACGTGCACTCGGCCCTCGACCGGCGCCTGATCGCGCTCGTCGGCGAGGCCGGCAAGCGCCTGCACACCGGCCGCAGCCGCAACGAGCAGGTGGCGGTCGACGTGCTGCTGTGGCTGCGCGAGGCCAGCGCCGCGACCGAGGAGCGCCTGGCCGCGCTGCTCGCCGCCTGCGCCGCCTTCGGGCGGCGCCACGGGCGCCTCGCGCTGCCAGGCTACACGCACCTGCGCCGCGCGATGCCCTCGAGCCTCGGCGACTGGGCCGGCGCGCACCAGCGCGCGCTCGAGCTCGACCGCGAGGAGCTCCTGCACGCGCGCCGGCGCACGCTGCGCTGCCCGCTCGGCTCCGGCTCGGGCTACGGCGTGCCCCTGCCCCTCGAGCGCGCCGCCGTGGCCCGTTCACTCGGCTTCGAGGCGCCCGAGGAGCCCGTCACCGCCGTCCAGCACGCCCGCGGGCGCGCCGAGCTCGCCTACCTGACCGCGCTCGAGGCCCTGGCGCTCGACCTCGGCAAGCTGGCGGCCGACGTGTGGCTCTTCAGCACGACCGAGTTCGGCTTCCTGCGCCTGCCGACGGAGTTCACGACCGGCTCGTCGCTCATGCCGCAGAAGCGCAACCCCGATGCCGTCGAGCTCACGCGCGCCCACTGCCGCGTGCTCGTCAGCGCGCGCGCCGAGCTCTGCGACCTCCTGCGCGACCTCCCGAGCGGCTACCACCGCGACTTCCAGCTCGTGAAGGCCCCGCTCTTCCGCGCCCACGACTCGGCCCAGCTCCTGCTGGCCCTCTGGACGCGCCTCTTGCCGGCTCTCGTCCCCGACGAGGGGCGCCTGGCCACCGCCGCCGCCGACCCGAGCCTGCAGGCGACCGAGCGCGTGCTCGCGGCGGTGAAGTCGGGCCGCGCCTTCCGCGACGCCTACCGCGAGGAGAGCACGCGCCAGCGTTAGCCGATCGCCTCAGCGCCCGTCGCCCCAGTCGGCTCCCGTGCGCAGCAGCGAGTGGATGTGGGCGCCCGAGCTCACGTACTCGATCAGGAGCCCCGGCGCGCGGATGCGGTAGGCGTGGGCCTTGCCCGGTTCGCGGCTGCCGAACCAGGCGAAGGTCACGCGCGCGGCGTCGCGCTCGAGGTCGGCCTTCGTGGGCACGCCGAGGGGCGTGCCGAGCGCGGCGACGTGCTCCTCGATCAGCGCGTGGAGCTGCGTGGCCAGCGCGGGGCGCAGGCCGGCCAGCGCCAGGCCCTCGTCGGCCGTGGCGAGGGGCTGCAGCGTCGGCTCGCTCAGCTCCAGGGCGCCCAGCGCGCGCTCCTGGAGGCACACGCGGCGCCACTCGTCCTCGTCGCAGGCGCCGACGAGCGCGCGCGCCAGCTCCTCGCGCGGCCGGACGAGCCGGTAGCCGGTCCAGCGCTCGACCGGCTCACCCTCCCTCTCGCCGCCGAGCAGGAGCGGTGTCAGGCCGACCAGCGCCTCGCCCGCGTAGGTCGCGTGCACGGACACGTGGTGGCCGCCGAGGCGCCAGGCCCAGCGCTCCGCGCCCGGCTCGCCGTAGAGCGCGAACCAGTAGAAGCCGTCGCCCAGACCCTCCTCGCCCTCCCCGAGGACGTTCTGCTCGGCCAGGATGCCCTCGACCACCGCCAGCCCGCGCGCGCTCAGCACCGTCGCGAGCAGCGCGCGCACTCGCCCGCGCTGCTCCTCCGTCATGTCACCCAGCGCGACTCCCGGCCGCGGCGACGGATCGCGCCGCCAGCGGCGCCGCTCCGGGTCCTCGAACGGCTTCCGC
Organism: Planctomycetota bacterium; assembly: GCA_036376275.1. Lineage (GTDB taxonomy): Bacteria > Planctomycetota > UBA1135 > UBA1135 > JABFRZ01. The sequence goes on from DASVAP010000140.1 coordinate 20,924, forward strand.
ACCTCCGCCGCGCGCGGCCCGAGCGCGGCCAGCAGCTCGCGCGCCCGGGCAGCGGTGGACAGGGGCTCCGCCTGCGGCAGGGGAGCGAGGGCGAGGAGCAGGGGGGCGAGGAGCATGGCCGGCGGGAACGACGAGTATCCGCCCGGGACCGCCGCGGCCTCCCGCCAGGCGTGCCAGACTCCTGTAACGCCGCTCGGCACGCGCGGGCTCCGCGCCGCGATCCAGGGCTGCCGCAGCAGGGACCGGCCGCCGAGGCCCATCGTCCGTCGACCCGCACGCCGGCCGTCGATCGAGTCGGACTCGTCGCGCGGCGTCGGGACTTGCGCAGAAGGAGAGCTTCGCCTGCCCACCTCGTCGTACGACGGCCGGCGCTCGACGGGACCAAGATGCGGTGTCCGAGTCGCGCCTTCGGAGGTTGTCGCCATGAACGCTGCTCTTCGGATCGCCGGCCTGTCGCTGGTCTGTGCCGTGGTCTCGGCCGTCCGCTCGACGGGCCAGACCGTCAAGCTCAGCGGTGAGATGGTGCAGCCCGTGGGCGGTGCGATCCACGAGGGGTTCCTGGTCACCGCCGATGGTCAGCGCGTCGTCTACTGCGCCGAGCAGGACCTCGACGACGTGGTCGAGCTGTACTCCGTCCCGCTCGACGGCGGTTCCGCCCCGGTCAAGCTCAACGGGCCCGTCTCCTTCGGGGGCGTGAGCGCGTCCGAGGTCACGCTCTCGCCCGACTCCCGGTGGGTCCTGTTCATGGCGCAGGAGGAGTACCTGGTCCAGCACGCCTACAGCGTCCTCGCCGATGGCAGCGAGCCCGCGATCGACCTGGCGCTGCCCACCGCGATGCACGGCGGTCCGCGGTCCTTCTGTCGCGCGACTCCGGACGGCGCGCGCGTGGTCTACTGCCGGGACGAGGAGGCGCTCTACGGAGCGGCCATCGACGGCTCCGGGAGCGTCGTCCTGCTGAGCGGCGCGGCCACCCAGGTGTCCTGGAACTTCGCCTTCGACGCGGGGGGTGCGCGCGTCCTGTACCTCGCGGATCGCGACGTGCCGGGGGTGCTCGAGCTGTACAGCACGCCGGTCGACGGGAACGGGAGCACGACGCGGCTGAGCGGGGCCCTCGGACCGGGCGGAAGCGTGCGGGACTTCGCGCGGACCCCGGATGGAAGCCGGGTCGTCTACCTGGCTGATCAGGAGGCCGACGACGTGTTCGAGCTCTTCGCGGCACCCGTGGACGGCAGCTCGGCTCCCGTCGCGCTCAGCGGGAGCCTGGTGACGGGTGGTGACGTCCAGCTCTCCCTGCGAATCACCTCCGACTCCGCGCGCGTGGTCTACCGTGCCGACGCCGTGACGGACGAGGTGATCGAGTGCTTCTCCGTGCCGATCGACGGCAGCCGCCCGCCGACCCGCCTCGTCTCGCGCCTGGTCGCGGGCGGGGACGTGAGCGAGATCTGGATCACGCCGGACGATCGCTCGGTCGTCTACCTGGCCGACCAGGAGAAGGACGGGGTGCAGGAGCTCTACCGCGTCCCGATCGACGTCAGACGGCTGCTACAGGTGCCTCCCGCGAGGCTCAATCCGCCCCTGGTTGCCGGCGGCGATGTCGTCGCCGTCCGGATCGGGCCCGACGGGACGCTCGCCTATCGAGCCGACCAGGAGGCCGACGACGTGTTCGAGGTCTACGTCGTCGCGCCGGGCGGGGCCCGGGCGCTGAAGCTGAACGGGGCCCTCGTCGCTGGCGGAGACGTGGCGTGGCACGAGTTCACCCAGGACGGGGCGCGCGTGCTCTACCTGGCCGACGACCAGACCGACCGAGCCCTGGAGCTGTTCAGCGCGCCCGCCGACGCGAGTGCGACGGCCGTGCGCCTCAACGCACCCCTGCCGCGGGACGGAGCCGTGGGTTCCTTCGTCTCCGCGGGCGATCAGGTCGTGTTCACGGCTCCGCGCGACCCGGGCACGATCAACGCGGGGCCCGCGCTGCAGGTCGTGCCCTCCGCGGGCGGAGCCGAGCCCAAGGTGCTCACGCCAGAGCTCGCCCTGGGGCCCGTCGCTGGCGACGTGTTCTCGTTCCAGACCAGCCCCGACGGACGCTGGGCGGTCTACGTCGCGGACCAGGAGGAGGACGCGGTCGACGAGATCTACGCCGTGCGCACGTTCGGTCGCTCCCCGCCGGTCAAGCTCAACCCGCGGCTCGTGGCCGGAGGGGACGTGCGCTACCTGCTGTCGGACATCACCTCGCCGCCCGCGGACAGCTACCGCATCACCCCCGACGGGGCGCGAGTGGTCTACTGCGCCGATCAAGAGCTCGACGAGCGGGTCGAGATGTACGTGGTGCCCATCGACGGCGGTGCTCCGCCGGCGAAGGTGAGCCCGAGCCTGAGCACCGAGGAGGGCGTCCTGAACGGGTTGCGCGTCAGCCCGGACAGCGCGCGCGTCGCGTTCCGCGTGCTCCGCCGTGAGGCGTCCACCGAGTGGATCGAGCTGTGGGCCGCCGCGCTGGTGGGCGCCCCGTCGCCGGTGCTGCTCCACTCCAGCCAGGCCTGGAACGTCCACTCGCTGGATGTCACCGCGACTGGAACGCGTGTCGTGTACCTCGCCCGGCAGTCGAACGAGATCTGGGATGGCAAGCTCTGGTCGTGCCCGATCGACGGGAGCGACAGCCCGGTCCTGCTGACGCGGCTCGACATCCGGTTCTCGGTCTCCTCGTTCGCGCTGGAGCCCACCGGCGTGCGCGCCGTCTTCCTTGGCGACCAGGTGACCGACGAGGCGACCGAGCTCTACAGCGTTCCAGTCGACGGCAGCGCGAGCCCGACGAGACTCTCCGATCCGATGTTCGCGGATCGCGACGTGTCCAGCTTCTCCATCGCCCCCGATGGTACCCGCGTGACCTACCTCTCCGATCAGGGCTTCAACGAGCGCTGGGAGCTCTTCAGCGTCCCGAGCGACGCCAGCCTGGCCCCGGTCCGCCTCAACGATCCGCTCGTCGGTGCCGGACACGTCGGCTATCCCGGACGTCAGACCTACTTCATCGACTCCCGATCGAGCCGGGTCGTGTACCTGGTGTTCGACGGCGTCGCCAACCGATACGAGCTCTTCAGCGCGCCGATCGACGGCAACGCACGTCCGGTCCAGTTGAGCGGTCCGCTCGTCGCCGGGGGAAACGTGGGCGCGAATCCCACCTTCTTCGCGCTGACGCCCGACGGTCGCACGGTCGTCTACGTCGCGGACCAGGAGATCGACGGAGAGGTCGAGCTCTACGCGGTGCCGATCGACGGCAGCCGCGCCGCGTTCAAGCTGAGCCAGCGCGTCCAGGGTGAGGTCGTCCGCTGGTTCTCGATCGACCCGCGCGGATTCCGCGTGCTCTATTCCACCGGGCCGGCGCTGGGTTCGGACCGGCACTGGTTCGAGGTTCCCATCGAGCAGGGCGCGGCGCCGCGCGAGCTCCACGCCAGCAGGGATCAGGCCTTCACGCCGGACGCGCGCTGGGTCCTCCACCGCAGCAACCTGGAGCCAGGAGTCCAGCTCTTCGAGCTCTTCGCGACCCTCCTGAGCCCTCGCAAGGTCTCCGGCGCACCGACACCCGCCAGCCCGCGCTGACACCGGGCCGATCCTGGCCTCATGCCCGCGGCCGAGCTCGAGCCCCGGACACGGCTCGAGGAACGGGCCCGGCCAGCGCGCGTTGCCTACGCCAAGGCCGACTCCAGCAACCGCACCAGCCGCCGCCACGAGTCCCCGTCCGCCTGCGCATCGTAGGCCAGCGGCAGGCCGTAGGTCTTGCCGCGCGCGGTGGCGGCCTCGACCGTGAAGCCGTGGACGACGCCGGGGTACTCGACCAGCTCGCAGGCGACGCCGGCCGACTGCATCTCCTGGCGGAAGTCGGCGCGCTGCTCGGCCGGGACGAAGGGGTCGTCGGCGCCGAGGCAGACGAGCGTGCGCGCCTTGTAGGTGTCGCGCTTCGCCGGCTGGGCGGGTGCCAGGCTGCCGGGGTGGAAGCTCGCCACGGCGCGCAGCTCGAGGCCCAGGCGCGCCATCTGCAGGACGACGGCGCCGCCGAAGCAGTAGCCGATCGCGGCCAGGCGCTGCGCGTCGGCGGGGGCTTGCTCGACCAGCACGTCGCGCGCGGCCTCGAAGCGTGCGCGCATCGTGGCCAGGTCGCTGGTCACGGCGGTCATCAGGTTGCCGGCCTCCTGCGGGGTCTTGGCGACCTTGCCGGTGCCGTACATGTCGACCGCCAGCGCCGCGTAGCCCAGGCCCGCGAGCTGTCGCGCGCGGCCGCGCACGTACTCGTCGTGGCCCCACCACTCGTGCACGACCAGGACGCCGGGGCGCTTGCCCTGCCGCCCCTCGTCCCAGGCCACGAAGCCGCGCAGGGGCACGCCCTTGGCCGTGTAGGCCACCTCGTTCGTGTGGAGATTCATGGGGCGCAGTCTAGCCGTCCAGCCGGGACCGCCAGGCTCCAGCCTGGCTCCTTCTTCCTCTGCCTCCGCGTCTCCGCGCTCCTCCGGTTCCGATCCGAGAGGAGAGGAGCGCGGAGACGCGGAGGGAAGACGCGGAGGACGCGGAGGCGGAAGGAGGGACGAGCAGAGCGGGGCCAGGCTGGAGCCTGGCCGTCCCAGGGGGGAGCTGGACGGATCACCGGAAGAGAGGGAGGATCGACGCGCCCATGACGCACCTCCTCGGCAAGCTCGAGCACACGATCGAGCGCGAGCTCCTGATCCGCGCCCCGCGCGCCACCGTCTTCGGCTTCTTCACCGACCCGGAGCGCTGGGCGCGCTGGTGGGGGAAGGGCTCGACCCTCGACGCGCGCCCGGGCGGGGCGCTGCTCGTCGTCTACCCGGACGGGACGCGCGCCTCGGGCGAGGTGCTGGAGCTCGCGCCGCCGGAGCGCATCGTCTTCACCTACGGCTACGAGGGCGCGGGCAAGCCGATCGCGCCCGGCGGCTCGCGCGTGACGATCGTGCTCGCAGAGGAACGCGACGGGACGCGCCTCTGCTTCCTGCACGAGCTGGCCGACCGCCCGACGCGCGACCTGCACGTGCAGGGCTGGCGCTACCACCTGGCGGTCCTCGCCAACGTCGTCGCGGCCGAGGCCCACGCGGGCGCCGCGGCCGTGGCGGACCGCTGGTTCGCGGCCTGGAACGAGGCCGACGCGGCGATGCGCGAGCGCGCCTTCACCGAGCTGGTCACCGACGACGTGCTCTTCCAGGACGCCTACAGCTGCACGCGCGGTCGCAACGACCTGGTCGCGCACGTCGCCGGCGCACGCGTGCACATGGCCGGGATCACCCTGCGGCGCACGGCCGAGCCGCGCCAGTGCCAGGGCACGGCCCTGGTCGAGTGGCAGGCGCGCAAGGCCGACGGCAGCCCGCTCGCGAAGGGCACGAGCGTGCTCGAGCTCGCCCCCGATGGGCGTCTCGCGCGCGTGATCGGGTTCTGGGGCTGAGCGAGCGAGGCCCAGGGGGACCACAGAGGCACGGAGAACGCAGGGCCTCACGGAGCGCGAGCCGATCCAAGGAAGCAGGTCACGGCTTCCTCCACGATCCGACCCGCCCCGCGCGGGCGAGGAGGCTCAGAGCTGGAGGCGGCGCATGCGCCCGCGCTGCAGGCTGAAGAGCGTGGCCGTGTCGCCGTCGCCGATGAACACCACGCAGGCGGCGAGCGCCTCCGGATCCGCGGGGGCGGAGTCCAGGACCTTGCCCGCCGCCAGGAACCTGACGAGGCGGCCCTTCGGGAGGCGCGTCTCGCCGCCCTCCTCGCTGCGCAGCACCCACTCCGGCCCGGCCGAGGCCACGGTCGCGAGCGTGAAGCCCGCCCCGAGCGCGTGCGTCTCGCCCTTCACCAGGGCGAGCTCCACCCCGAACTCCCCAAGCCACTCCCCGAAGGCCGCCAGGAAGCGGTTGTCGTTCTCGATCGCGATCAGCTC
>DASVAP010000143.1:0-7371 GCA_036376275.1 Planctomycetota bacterium
CGAGGACGGACGACCCTGCGCGAGCGCGATCATCGAGGCCTTCCGCCTGGAGGACGGTCTCCCGCTGCCCGACGGTCGCGGCGTGACGACCAGCGACGCGGAGGGGCGCTTCGTCCTGCGCCTGGCGGAGGCGGCTCCGCACGCCCTCGCCGTGCTCCAGGAGGGCTGGCGGCCGACGACGCGGATCGAGACGGCCGCGCTCGGCCGGGAGCAGGACCTCGGGACGCTGCGGATCGAGCGCGGCGCGGCCCTGACCGGCACGACGCGGGTCCTGGGAGTCGCGCAGGCGTGCAGGGTCGTCCTCCATGCCGAGCAGCCGATCCGCCGTGTCCCCCGTCAGGATGCACGCTGGGGAAGCATCGGCTTCACGGACGGCGCCTTCGAATGGTCGAACCTGATCTTCCCATCGGACGAGGACGGCCACTTCGAGATCACCGGCCTGGCTCCGCGCGAGTATCGCCTCGGCTGCGAGCTAGAGGTCGAGAGGAGCCTCAGCCGACAGGCCGGGGAGACGCTCGTCACCGCGCCCGCGGAGTGGATCGAGCTCGAGTTCGATGGTGCGCGCATCGTCCTGGAGCCGAGCGCTCCCCTCGCCCCGGCGAGGACCTGCAGGGTGCAGGTCCAGCGGGTGGGCGACGTTGACGGCAACGCGATCGAGCTCTATCTCCGCGACGATCCGGTGACCTTCGTCGCGCCGAGCGACACGCGGCTCGCCCTGCGCGTCGAGCTCGACCACAGCCTCGTGCAGTCCTTCGAGCTCGACACCCCCGGGCCGGGCGAGTCGCTCCGGCGCCGGATCACGCTGGACCCCGCCAGCACCGTGGCCACGGCCCGCCTCCACCTGAGCGCGCGCAGCCACGCCGGCCGGACCGTTCCGGGCCTCGCGCTCCTCTTGCACGACGTCTCGGAACGAGCAAGACACCCTGGTCTGCGCGCCACGCAAGCGCGCTCGCTGCCGCTCATAGATGGCGAGGGCACGCTCGCCGTCCCGCCCGGCGTGTACTGGGTCGAGGCGCGGGTCGAGGATCTCGTGGGGCGCGATCGGTCCTTCCACGTGCCGCTCGCGTTCGACCTCGCGATCGCCGCCGGGGAAGAGGTCAGCCGCGTGCTCGACTTTGCCGCGGGCGGGTTCCTGCGGGTCGACGTGCGCCGGCCCGAGGGAACGCGCGAGCGGGTGCAGTTCCGGCTGCTGGACGCGGAGGGGGCCGAGCTCCCGGTCCTGTTCGAGGCGCGCGATCCGGAGCGCGGGACGATCCAGGGCCTGTGGTATCTCGAGCCGTGGAGTCCGAACGAGCTGGCGCAGGCCCTCCCGCCCGGCGCCTACGCGCTGCGCCTCTGGGACGACGCCGTGCCCGAGCAGCTCCTCCCCTTCACGCTCGTCGCCGGCGAGACGACCGAGCTCGCGGTGACGCTCCCGCCCAGGTGAGACGCGCCCGGAGCGGGCCCTCTGGCACCCCTCTCCTGCGCCACACTGCGGACCGACCGGGGCGACCGCCGATCCACTGCGGGGCCTAGACTGGCCTGGAGCCCGTTCCATGGCTCGCCCCTGCGCCCGATGAGCGCCCGTCATCTCCAGCTCGACAGCCCGGCCCTCGGACGGAAGGTCCACGTCTGGTGCTTCGGGGAGGTGGGACAGCCCGTCGTCGTCTTCCCCTCGAACGCGGGCATCGCCCACGAGTGGCGCGACGGCGGCATGGTGGCGGCGCTCGGGCCCCTGCTGGCGGACCGTCGCCTGAAGCTCTACTGCCCCGAGAGCAACGCCTCGCAGACCTTCACCTGCGCGGGCGACCTGGCGGAGCGCATGCGCCTGCACGCGCTGTACGAGCGCTTCGTGCTCGAGACGCTCGTGCCCTTCGTGCGCGCGGACACGCGCCAGCCGCAGGCGCGCCTGCTGGCGACCGGGTGCAGCCTGGGCGCGCTGCTCGCGGCGCTGTTCGCGCTCAAGCAGCCCGAGGTCTTCCGCGCCGCGCTGTGCCTGTCGGGTCGCTACCGCGGCGCGGGCTTCATCCCCGGCGCGCCGTCGGAGCACACCTACTTCAACGACCCGCTGGCCTTCGTGCCGAACCTGGAGGGAGCCGAGCTCGAGCGCGTGCGCAGCCAGACCCACCTCACGCTCGTGGTGGGCCGGGGCGCCCACGAGAACCAGTGCGTGCCCGAGACCCTCGAGCTGGGCGACTGGCTGCGCCGGAAGGACGTCCCCCACCGGCTCGAGGTGTGGGGCGAGGACAGCCGGCACGACTACGCGTGGTGGCAGCGGCAGGCGCGCCACCACCTCGAGCGGATGGTCTGAGGAGGCCGCATGCCCGCCAGGGGCCGTGCCCTTCCCGTGTTCGCCGACCGCGGCGGCACGACGCAGGCGGGGCGAGGAGCGCCGACTCCCGAGGCGCTCCCTCAGAACAGCATCGTCCAGCTCAGGAACAGCCCGTCGCTGTCCGTGCCCGTGTCTTCCTGGGTGCGCGTGCCGACGTAGCCCACGCGCAGGCTCTGCCTCTGGCCCAGGGGGCATCCGAGCGAGAGGCCGAACAAGAGGTCGCCCTTCTCGTCGTCCTTGTCCGCGCCGTCGAGGGTCGAGGCGCCGTCCCAGGCGTAGGCCGCGCCCGCCGCGGCCCACCAGCGCGCGCCCAGCTCGCGCACGACGTGGGCCTGGACGTCGTGCAGCGGGTCCTGCTCGAGCGTCGAGTCGCCGAAGAACTCGTCGTTGTCCGTGAAGAACGAGGTCGAGGCCGTGATCTCGCCCGACCACGGGCCGCGCTCGTGCAGCACGCCCACCTGCGGGCGCAGGCGGAAGCGGTTCTGGCCCAGGTTGAGGAGCTTTTCCTCCTGGTACTCGCCCAGCGGGAGCTGCAGCCCGAGGGCGATCCCGAGGATCGTGTAGCTGGCGTGGGTGGCCCGGAAGCGCTGGAGCTCCTCGCGGCTCCCGGTCGGCGGTCCGCTCAGGTTCATGGAGAGCCGCAGCAGCGGGTCCGCGAAGCCCTGGCGCCGGCGCGAGGCGGGCGCCCCGTCCAGGAGCCCCTCCCAGTGCGCGTCCTGGTAGGGCACGCGCACGTCGAGCCGCGCCGCCTTGCCCCACAGGCCGATTGCGCGCACGTAGGTCGCCACCGCGGTGTGCAGGTCCACCTCCGCGTCCGTGATCGCCAGGACGGGATCGAAGTCGATGTCGCCCGTGCTGTAGGAGTAGGCGAGCCCCGCCACGTTCGAGCCGGAGGGGAAGGGCGTCCAGCGGCGCGGCTCGATGTCCTGGGCCAGCACCACGCCCGTGGACCCCAGCAAGCACAGGGCCTGCAGCGCGCGGGACAGCGGGGAACGCGTCGGCATCAGGCCCGGGAATCGTAGTCACGGCGGCGGGAGCGCGCACGCTCGAGCCGAGGCCAGGCCGGCCATGCGCCGGAAGCTCGAGGGCCAGCGCCGATCGCCGCCCTTCTCGTACGCTCCACTGCGGACGGACCGGGCGACCGCCGATGTGGAGCTGCGCCTTGACTGACGTGGAGCCCTTGCCCCTCGCTCTGCCCTGCGCCCGATGAGCGCCCGACACCTCCTGCTCGACAGCCCGGCCCTCGGACGGAAGGTCCACGTCTGGTGCTTCGGAGAGATGGTGGGGCGAGGAGAGCCGGCACGACTACGCGTGGTGGCAGAAGCAGGCGCGCCACCACCTCGAGCGGATGGTCTGATCCCGGCCGGGCGGCCCCGACCGGCTCGGCGAGCCCCGGCCATGACGCCGGTTGGCCCCTCGTTCCGTACGCACCTCGCCCCACTCCAGCCCCTCCCTGTGGCGCATGCCGTCGGCGTACGGCCGGTCCCAGGAGGAGCGGAGGAGGTCAGATCATGCCCACGACCACCCGGAGCTGCACGCGCGCGGAGGCCGTGACCGACCTGCGCCGCGTGCTCGAGGGCCTGCAGGACGACGAGCACTCGATGTGCGAGGTCGCGGCCCGCAAGGGCCTGTTCTGCCACGGATTCGCCCAGTGGAGCTCGACCGAGCTGCGCCGCCGCTATCCCCAGATCACGCGCTCGCGCCCGCACCTGACGCGCCAGGTCCTCGAGGACCTGGCCAACCGCTGGCAGCTCGCGCGCCAGCAGGCCACCGGCGAGCGGACGGCCTGCGACGTCCAGGCGCAGGGCGAGCGCTACCCGCAGTGCCGCGGCTGGGACGAGTTCGAGAACCACGAGCTCGAGGCCTTCCACGCCGAGCTGTGCGGCGAGCCGATCCGCATCGTCGCCGAGGGCTGAAGAGGCAGCGCGACGGTCGCGGGGTAGCTGTGTACGAGGGCACCCTCATGCGCACGCGCAAGGCGACCAGGGTGGGCCGAGCCGCCACTCCGAAGATCCAGGCTCCCCACGACCCCGCGCGCTCGCTGGTCGAGGCGTTCCTCACGAACGAGCGCATCAACCAGGTCCTGCTCGACCTGCTCGAGCCGCGCATCTGGCGCCTGGTGACCGCCCGTGGGCCGCGCAGGCGCTCGTCGGAGGTCCGCGCCTCGCGCTCACCGACGCGGTGACGGGCAGCGTGCGCTGAGCGGCCACCGCCAGGAGTCCTCGCCGCGTCTCCCTTCGCGGCGCGGAGCCGTCGGCGCCGGACCCTTCCCCCTCCGGCTATGCTCTCCGGACGTCCCTGCCCGGAACCCCAAAAGGAGGCACAGCCATGGCCACGTTCCTCGCCCTGATCTCCGAGACCCAGGAAGGCGAGAGCAAGATCCGCGATTCGGTCGCCCGCGCGGCCGCCTTCCGGGAGGAGGCGAGCGCCTTCGGGGTGAAGATCCGGGAGCAGTGCTGGACGATGGGCGCCTACGACGGCTTCGTCCTGTTCGAGGCCCCGGACGCGGAGACCGCCTCGGCGCTCCTGCTGCGGCTCGGCTCGCGCGGGGCGGTGCGGACGCAGACGCTGCAGGCCTTCGACGCGCGCGAGATGAAGGGCATCGTCGAGCGCGCCAAGGTCTGAGCCGAGCGCCGGACGGGGGGTGTGGGCGTGGTCCTCCAGGTGCCGGGAGCGACCACCGCCTGGGCCCGCCCAGCGCGGTGGAGCGCGCTCCGGCCATGCCCGGGGCCCCGTGGGGAGCGCAGGAGCCCGCCTTTCGAGGATCCCACCCTTGGTTCCAACGGCGCGCGCTCCGGGGCACTCCATGGCACAGTGCTCCGTGCCGACCGACGGCCCGTACCCGGCCGAGCCGAATCGCCATGAACTCCTCCCCGCTCGTCCTCCTCGTGCTCGCCGCGCTCGCCCTCCCCTCCACGGCCCAGAACGTGCGCCTGAGCGGGCCCCTCGCGCGCGCCTTCCCCGGCGGTCCGATCGCGGGGGACGTGGCGTACTTCCTGCCTCCGAGCAGCGGCCTCGTCGTCTACCTGGCGGACCAGGACGTCGACGGCGTCGCCGAGCTCTACAGCGCCCGTCTCGACGGGCGCGGCGCACCGCGACGGCTCACGGCGGCCCTGGGCACGGCCGGGACGGTCGGGAACTACGCGACGACGAGCCCCGACGGGACCTCGGTCGTCTTCCAGCACCACTCGACGGGCGGCGTCGCACGTCTTTACGCGGTGAGCGCGCGCGGGACGACGGACCCCGTGCTGCTCGACGAGTCCGCGGACGGCGCCTTCCCGGCCCCCTTCCTCGTCGGCGCGGGCGGCACGCGCGTCGTCTACCGCAAGGGACGCGCGGGTCACCCCGGGGCGTACGACCTCTACAGCGTGCCCCTCGACGCGTCGGATGCTCCTGTCCGCCTGAACCCCGCGTGGCCGACGCTCCAGCACCGGCCGACGGTGCACGAGCTCGCGCTCGCGCCGGACGGGGCGACCGCCCTCTTCCGCGCGAACCCGACGGAGTACCTCCGCATGGAGCTCTTCGCCGTCCCGGTCGACGGGAGCGCACCGTCGCTGCGGCTCAGCGGCGACCTCGACCTCACGAGCTTCCGCATCGCCCCGGACGGCCGCAACGTGCTCTACGTTGGGTCCGGCGCGACCAATGCGGTGGGCAACCTCCACACGGCCGCACTCGATGGTGGCCGGCCTCCCGAGCAGCTCAGCACCGTGCGGCCCGACGGCCTGGTGGCGGAGTACCAGATCACGAGCGACGGACGCCGGGTCGTCTTCAACGCCCGGCGCGGCGTGTTCCTGCGCTACCGCCTCTACAGCGCGCCGGCGGACGGCCGCCGCCCGCCGATCGGTGTTCCGGGGGGCTCCCTGCGCCGCGCTCCGCTGCTCCTGACGCCGCTCGGTGACGACGCCGAGGTGCTGCCGGGCTCGCTGCGGCTCACGCCCGACGGCGCGCAGGTGGTCTACCTCGCCGACGCGCTCGTGGACGGGTTCCACGAGCTGTACCGCGTGCGCACGGACGGGAGCAGCGCGCCGGTCCCGCTCGACCCGCCGCTCGCGGCGGACGAGCGCGTGGGCTCCTTCGAGATCGCGCCCGAGGGCGCGCACCTCGTCTATCGCGTCGAGGCCGCCTCGGGCCCGGCCGGGCTCTTCCGGATCCCGGTCGCGGGTGGGGCCGTACTGGACTACGGCGCCCGCTCGGTGGGCGATCCGGTGCAGTTCCAGGTCGCGCCAGACTCCCTGCACGTCTTCTTCGTGGCCGAGACCGGGGCCGGCCAGGAGCTCTTCGCCGTGCCCTTCGATGCGAGCGCGCCGCCGCGCCGGCTGAACAGCCCGCTGCCCGCCGGGGGCGGCGTCTCGAGCTCCTTCGTCCCGCTGCCCGGCGGGCGCGTGCTGTACGTGGCCGACCAGGCCGAGGACGACGTCTTCGAGCTCTTCGAGGGCTTCGCCGGGCGCACGCTGCCGGCCTCACGCTGAGGCGGGCGGCGCTCGACCGTCGCGCGGTAGAGTGCTCCACGGAGGGCACCCTCATGCGCACCCGGAAGGCGACCAAGGCGGGCCGTGCCGCCACCCCGAAGACCACCGCTCCCCCCGATCCCGCGCGCGCGCTGGTCGAGGCGTTCCTGACGAACGAGCGCATCAACCAGCTCCTGCTCGACCTGCTCGAGCCACGCATCTGGCGCCAGGTGCCGCCCTGCTCGCAGCGGCGCACGATCGCCACGACCTTCGCGCACCTGCACAACGTGCGCTGCATGGTCGCCCGCAGCACGGGCTCGAAGAGCGTGCCCGGGAACCTCGACCGCACGACCGTCACGCCCGACCAGGCGCGCAAGGCCCTGGCCGCGAGCGCGCGGGCCGTGGCCGAGACCATCGAGCGCGCCTTCGAGAACGGCGGCAAGGTGCGCGGCGTGCCGCTCGACGCGGCCGGCTTCGTGTGCTCCGCCATCACCCACGAGGCCCACCACCGCGGCCAGGTCTGCCACTGGGCGCGCCAGCTCGGCGCGCCGATCCAGGACCAGTTCCGCCTGTGGGAGTGGCACAAGCGCCAGCGCGAGATCGCGCGGGACT
>DASVAP010000166.1:0-5397 GCA_036376275.1 Planctomycetota bacterium
GGGTTCTCGCCCTGCTGGATGGCGATCGCGCCGTGCATGATCATCTCGTTGCGGACCATGTCCTGGCGGTGCTTCATCTTGAGCTTGTTGGCCGCCGGCAGGCACACGATGTTGGCCGCGCCGACGCCGTAGATCGTGGCCACGAAGGCGACGGCGATGCCGGCGCCGACCTTGTTGATGTCCGACAGGTTCGACATCACGTGGATCAGGCCCAGCACGGCCCCCAGGATCCCGACCGTCGGGCAATAGCCGCCGGCCGCCTCCCAGACCTTGGCCGGGACCTCGCCGCGCTCGTCGAGCTCGTGCAGCTCGAGCTCGAGCGTCTCGGCGATGGCCTTGGAGTCGATCCCGTCGATCACCATCAGGAAGGCCTTCTTGAAGAACGGGTCGTCGGCCTTCTGCACGTGCTCCTCGAGCGCGATGATGCCCTCGCGCCGCGCGATCTGGGCGTAGCGCACGATCTCGTCCAGCAGCACCTGGTTGTCCTGCTGCTTGTTCCCGAAGAAGAGCTTGAGCGCCTTCAGGGCCCGCACGAACTCCTCGAGCGGGAAGCCGACCATCACGGCCCCGAAGGTCCCGCCGAACACGATCAGCGCGGCCGTGGGCTGGATGATCGAGGACAGGTGGCCGCCCTCCAGGTGGTTGCCGAGCAGGATCAGCCCGAAGGCCGAGGCGAGCCCCGCGATCGTGGCCAGGTCGAGCTTCTTCACGCGGCCAGCTCCTCCTCGGACTCGGCGCGCAGGGCCGCGGCGAGCGGTTCCAGCACGCTGGGCGCCGGCAGGGCCCCGGCCGTGGCCCCGGCGCGGGCCAGGACGGCACTGCGCCAGGCGTGGATGCGCTCGACGACCTCGTCGACGGACTCGCGCACGACCATGTGCTTGCCGGTGACGAGCCGCAGCGTCGTGTCGGGGCTGGCCTCCAGGCACTCGATCAGGTCGCAGTTCAGCACGACCTCGCGGCGGTCCAGGCGGGTCAGGCGGATCATTGCAGCAGGAACTCGGTGAAGAGCACGTCGAGGATGCGCGCGGGTGCGGGGTCCTGCGCGGGGTCGTGGAAGGGCGGCGCATCGAACAGCGGCTGGGCCGCGCTCCAGATCTCGGCCCGCAGCGCCTCCTTGCCCTCGGCGGTGGCGAGCTCGCTGGCGCGCTTGCCGGCCAGCACCGACAGCAGTCGGTCGTGCAGCTTGACCTTCGGCAGGCCGTGGCCGGTGCGCTGCGCCACGGCGCGCTGATCGAGCACCAGGCGCAGGTTCAGCCGGAAGTAGCGGTCGCCGGTCGGATCCGGGAGGTTGAGCACGAAGGGCTCGATCTCCAGCACGCCCGGCTCCGAGGCGACCGGCGCCGCGCGCTCGACCGGGCTCGCGTGCGGCTTCCCGAGCCGCAGGGCGACCACGCCCCCGCCCGCCAGCGCGAGCAGGGCGACCCCAACGAGGACGAGCGCCTTGCGACTCCGCGGCGACGGAGCCGCCGGGGGCGCCGGCGAGGCTTGGCTGGACATGCGGGGAAACCGGGCGGGGAAGGGCCCGGGGCCCCCCTTCTTCGACCGCGCGCGGGGGCGGATCTGAAGCGCGCCGGCCGGCGGCGGGCCGACCTGCGCATCTTGCCCCCCGCGGGGGCGGTCTCCGTCGACGCGTGCGGCGAAGCCGGACGCCGCCCGCGACCTCCAGGAGACGTACGGCCCCGGCCCCCTCGGGACCGAGCGCGTCTACCTCGGCTTGCGAGTGCCAGCCGCGCTCGAGTAGGCGTCGACGTATTCCTTCCAGCGTGCCGGGGCGACCGCGTTCAGGATCTCGCCCGCGCGGGCCTCGTCGCCCAGGTTGCGCAGGATCCGGGCGGCCTCGGCCGGCTCGTACTCCTGCAGTTTCTTCGCGGCCTCGGCCGGGTCCTCGACGGCCGCCAGCACGCGCGCCACCTCGGCCCAGCCGGCCTGGCTGCCGGCCTCGACCCCGGCCTCGCGGCGCGCCAGCTCGACCTCGCGCTCGGCGAGCTCGGCCTGCAGGCCGTCGATGTGCTGGCGGAGCTGCTCCAGCGTGCGCCGGCGCTCCTCCAGCTCGCGCTCGTCCTGCTCGGTCGCCCGCTCGCGGCGTGCCAGGGCGCGCTCGCGCTCCTCCAGCTCGCCGCGCTTCTGCTTGATCTCCTGGGTCAGGACGCGCAGCTCGCTGGTCGAGTAGGGCGAGGGCAACGTCCAGGCCGAGAGCACCCCCAGGCTGGCCTCGACGACGGCCGCGTCGGAGAGCCCGCGCCTCTCCTCGTCGACCTGCGTCGCGGCCGGCGGCTCGGCGCCGGGCTCGGCCGGGGCCGGGAAGAGCTTGCCGATCACGGCCACCTGGCTCATGTCGCGGCCCGACAGGGTCGCGAAGCCCACGAAGGCCACGGTGAAGAGCGAGAGCCCTCCCACGGCCATGGCGAAGATCTCGAGGAGGCGGTTCATGGGGCTGGGAAGCGCTTTCCGTATCGACCGGCGAGGGTGGGCCCTTGAATCAGTAGTTCCCGCGGTAGGCCTCGGCCGCCTCCGCGAAGCGGCCCTCGGCCTCGAACAGGGCGGCGGCGGCGACGTCGAGCCCGCGCAGGGCCGCGGGATCGAGCAGGGTGCGGCGCGACTGGGAGAGGAGCTGCACGGCGGCCGCGAGCCCGGAGCGCTCGGCGAGGACACGCGCCCAGCCGGCGACGATGCGCGCCTGGTCCGGCTCGGGCAGCGCGCCGCGCGCCCGGTACAGGCCCTCGAAGAGCTCGTCGGCGCGCTCCATGTCGCCGCGCACGACCAGCGACTCGGCCAGCGTGAGGCGCTCCTGGATCGTGGCCGGCGGCTCGTCCTCGTCCAGGCCGAGGCGCACTCGCGCCTGGTGCGCGAGCGCCCCCAGGCCCTCGTCGGCGCCGGACCGGGCGGCCTCGCGGCACACGAACAGGGCCCCGAGCTCGTCGCCGCCCGCCAGGGCCAGCTCGGCCGCGCGCCGGAAGGCGGCGCTGCGCTCCTCGGGCCGCGCCGCATCGCGCGCGAAGATCAGCCAGCCACGCGCGGCCTCGACCTCGAAGCCCAGCCCCTGCAGGGCCTCGGCGCGCAGGGCCAGGGTGCGCGCGTGCGCCTCCGGCGCGGCCTCGAGGTCGCCCTCCTCGAGCGTGCGCAGGGCCTCGAGGTGCTGCTGCATGGCGTTCTGCGCGCGCGCGCGCACCAGGCGCCGCTCGGCCAGCTCGGTCGCGTCGGCCTCGGGGAAGTTGGCCGCCAGGAAGTTCAGGAGGTGCACGGCGCTCTTGGCGTCGCCGAGCTCGATCGAGCAGCGCGCCAGCTCGAGGCGCGCGCGCGTGCGCAGCGCGACGGCCTCCTCCAGGCCCGCCAGCGTGCGGAAGTGCTGGGCCGCCTCGGCCCAGTGCCCGAGGCGCTGCAGCACGCGCCCGGCGCGGAAGGTGGCCTCGTGGCGCTCCTCGCCGGCGCCCTCCAGCGCCAGCTCGGCGTAGAGCGCGTAGGCGTCCTCCAGCTCGCCGCGCAGCTCCAGCAGCTCGCCGCGCGCCAGGCGCGCGCGCGCCACGGCGTGCCCGTCACCGCGCGCCTCGACCACCTGCCAGGCAGCCAGCGCGAGGCGCAGGAGCTCCTGCGGGTCGCTGGGCTCGGGCGTGACGCGCAGCGTGCGCCGGGCCAGCTCCGGAACCAGCCCCTGGGAGCCGAGCACGACCGCCAGCACCTCCTCCAGCGGCCGCTGGCGCAGCTCGAGCGTGAGGGTCGCGCCGGCGAGCGACGCGCCGGATGCGTCCAGGCTCAGACCGGCCTTGCGCGCCAGGGCGTCGAGCAGCTCGTCGAGCGGGACGTCCTGGCACAGCACGGTCCAGCGCAGGCCGGCGGGCGCCTCGTGGCGCACGATCGAGAGCAGGGGCTCGCTCCCCGCCTGGGCGGCGAGCGCGGGCGCCAGCAGCGCCAGCACGGCCGCGGCCAGGCGGCAGGAGGTCGGGGCGCGCTTCATGATCCGCTCCGACCTGGATCGGCCGGGCCGATGGCCGGGCTGGAAGGCGTGGGGGCGCGCTCGGCCTCGGGTCGGGCGCGGCGCTGGGCGATCTCGTCGAGGCGCGCGTTCTCGAGCTTCTCGAGCTCGGCCGCGTGGCGCGTGCGCTCACGCTCGCGCAGCTCCTCCAGGGCACGCGCGGCGCCCTTCTTCTCGCGGTGCAGGGCGGCCATGCGCTCGGCCTGCAGGCGCTGCGTGCGCGCCAGCTCGAGCTTCTTGCGCAGGTCGGTCAGCTCACCGGCCGAGGTGCGCTCGGCCAGGGTCGCGCCGCGCGGGTCGCCGCCAGCCTCCAGGAGCTCGCGCAGCCAGGCGCGCGAGCGCTCGAGCACGCTACGGGCCTGGTCGCGACTGGCCTCGGCGGCGCGCGCCACGCTCTCGGCCCGCGCGCGCTCGGAGCGCGCCACGCGCTCCTCCAGGTCGCGCACGCGCCGCACGCGCTCCAGGCGGAACTCGAAGCGCCGCTTCACGCGGGCCTCCCGGGACGGCGCGCGGCGGCGGGAGCGGGCCGGGCGGCGGCAGGCGCGGGCCTGGCGACGGAGGCGCGCGCGGGGGCCGGCGGCACGAGCAGCGCCTCGAGGCGCGCCAGGGTCTCGGAGAGCTCCGAGCGCTCCTCGACGCCCTGGCGCAGGAAGGCCTCGATGCCCGGCAGGAGCGCCAGGGCGCGGTCGAGGCGCTCGTTCGTTCCGGGCCGGTAGGCGCCGATCTCGACCAGGTCGCGGCCCTCGCGCCAGTGGGCCAGGGCCTCGCGCAGGGCCTGGGCCAGCTCGCGGTGGCGCGGCGTCGCGACCGAGGCCATCAGGCGCGAGAGCGAGGCCAGCACGTCGACCGCCGGGAAGTGCCCGCGGTGCGCCAGCTCGCGCGAGAGGTACAGGTGGCCGTCCAGGAGCCCGCGCAAGGTATCGGCCACGGGCTCGTTCGGGTCGTCGCCCTCGAGCAGCACCGTCAGGAGCCCGGTGATGCTGCCGCGCTCCGCGCGCCCGAGGCGCTCGACCAGCCGGGGCACGGTGGCGAAGAAGCTGGGCGGGTAGCCGCGCACCGTGGGCGGCTCGCCGGCCGCCAGACCGATCTCGCGCGCGGCGGCGGCGAAGCGCGTGACCGAGTCCATCACGAACAGGACGTCCTGTCCGGCGTCGCGGAAGGCCTCGGCCACGGTGACGGCCACGAAGGGCGCGAGGTAGCGCTCGATCGGCGGGCGGTCCGAGGTGGCCACGACCGTCACGGCGCGCCTGCGGTTGGTCTCGCCCAGCACCTCGTCCAGGAAGCCGCGCACCTCGCGGCCGCGCTCCCCCACCAGGGCCACGACCAAGACGTCGGCGTCCGTGCCGCGCGTGACCTGCCCGAGCAGCGTGGACTTGCCCACGCCGGCGCCGGAGAAGATCCCCAGGCGCTGGCCGCGGCCCAGCAGG
>DASVAP010000175.1:0-6370 GCA_036376275.1 Planctomycetota bacterium
GCCGCGAGGCAGAGCCCCGAGGTCCACACCATGAAGCACGTCGCCGACAACGAGATTCGCGCCGAAGTCCGCTCCCTGCTGGTGCGCCAGCGCGTCGACCAGTGGCGCCTGCAGGTGCGCGTGGCCGGCGGCATCGTGCGCATCACGGGCGAGCTCGTCTTCCTGCGCGGCTCCGACCCGACGCCGCCCTCCCTGGTCGAGACCCTCGAGCGCTCGCTGAACACCGTGACCGGCGTGAAGCACACGACGCTCGACGTCTCGAACTGGAGGAAGCCCAGCGGCGGCGAGTGGAAGCTGGTCGAGGAGCGCATGCCGGTCCTGGCCGGCACGGGCGTGTGAGCGCCCCACGCGGGATCAGGTCAGGATCAGCGCCAGCCCACCGGCCACCAGGACCAGCACGGTCGCCTGCAGCGTCGGTCGCCGCAGGGCCGCCGAGCCCAGGACCACGACCAGCCCGCACTTGACCAGGGTGTTGGCCAGCGCGGCGACGACGATCGCCCCGGCGGCGAGCCCGAGCGCCGTGCCGCCGCGCGCCAGCTCGGCCACCGAGAGCGTGATCGCGTCCACGTCGGTCAGGCCCGCCAGCGCGGCCACGGCGTAGAGCCCGCCCTCCGGCAGCCAGCGGCGCACGAGCTCGACCACGAGCAGCGTCGCGGCGAAGAACAGCGCGAAGCGGATCGAGGCCGTCAGCCGGAAGGGGTTGCGCAGCTTCACGTCGGGGGCGCGCTCGTCCCCCGCGGCGCGGCGCGCGCGCAGGTAGGCCACCCCGGCCGCGACGACGGCGGCCGCCCCCATCGCTCCCAGCGGCACGGCGAGCGGCGCGAGCAGCGGCCGGTGCACGAGCGCCACCGCCACGCCCACGCGCACGAACATCACGGCCCAGGCCAGCAGCAGGCCGGCCGCCATCGCCTCCACCGAGGCGTGCCCGCGCTCGCGGCTCTGGCGCGCGAAGCCGAGCGTCACGGCGGTCGACGAGACCAGGCCGCCCGCCAGGCCCGTCAGCACCAGCCCGTGGCCCTGCCCGAGCGCGCGCGTGGCCGCGTAGCCGGCCAGCGAGAGGGTCGAGATCAGGATCACCAGCCACCACATCGAGTAGGGGTTGAGGACGCCCCACGGATCCACCGGCCGGTCCGGCAGCACCGGCAGCACGATGAAGGTCGCGATCAGGAGCTTGAGCGCCGCCTGCAGGTCCTCGCGCCCGATGCGGTCCACGAGGCCGTGCAGGGGCTCCTTGAAGGCCAGCACGGCGGTGGTCGCGATGGCCAGCGCCACCGCCAGCTCGGCGTGCCCGAACAGCACCAGCCCCCCGAGCAGGAAGGTCACGAGTCCGGCCACCTCGGTCGTGAGGCCGATCGCCTCGGGCCGCGTGCGCACCTCGACCAGGTGGCCCGTCAGGAGCAAGGCCGTGACCAGCGCGCCGGCGCCGACGAAGAGCCAGGGGGTCGCGAGCTCGCGCGCGAGCCAGGCCGCGATCGCGCCCGCCTCGGCGATCAGGGCGAAGGTGCGCAGTCCGGCGAAGCTGGGCTCGCCGGCACGCTTCTTGGCCTCGCGCTCGACCCCGATCAGGGCGCCGATCGCGAGCGCCAGGGCGAAGGAGAGGACCACGCCGCGCGGCTCGGGCGCGAGCACGGGTGCGAGCTCGCCCTGGAGCAGCCGGTTCACTCGGCGGCGAGCTGCTTGCGCGCCCGCTCCAGCTCGGCCCGGCGCTCGCCCTCGAGACGCGGGAAGTCGAGCTCCAGGTCCTCCAGCGCCGCGACGACCGCCTCGGCCACCACCAGGCGCGTGAACCACTTGCGGTCGGCCGGCACGACGTACCACGGCGCGTGCGCGGTGCTCGTGCGCGCGATGGCCGTCGACCAGTGGCGCTGGTACTCGTCCCAGTGGGCGCGCTCGGCCACGTCGAGCTCGTTGAACTTCCAGTTCTTCTCGGGGTGCTCGATGCGCTCGAGGAAGCGCTCCCGCTGCTCGTCCTTCGAGACGTGCAGGAAGAACTTGCGCACGAGCACGCCGTTGCGGCACAGGTAGCGCTCGAAGGCGACGATGTCCTCCAGGCGCTCGTCCCAGATCGACTTCCCGACGCAGCGCGGCGGCAGGCGCTGCTTCTCGAGGAACTCGGGGTGGATGCGCACCGTCACGACCTCCTCGTAGTAGGAGCGGTTGAAGATGCCGATCCGTCCGCGCTCCGGCAGCGCGCGCGCCGCGCGCCACAGGAAGTCGTGGTCGAGCTCCTCCGGCGAGGGCGCCTTGAAGGCGAACACCTGGCACCCGGCCGGGTTCACGCCGGCCAGCACGTGCTTGACGACGCCGTCCTTGCCGGCCGCGTCCATGCCCTGGAAGAGCAGCAGCACGGCCCAGCGGTCCTGGGCGTAGAGACGCTCCTGCAGCTCGGCCAGGCGCTCGACCCCCTCGGCGAGGCGCGCGGCGGCTGCGTCCTTGTCGAGTTCGGCCGCGTCGCGCGGGTCGACGCTGGCCAGCACGTCTCGGGCGTCCGGCTCGACGCGGAAGCGCTCGCACAGCCTGGAGTTCCGCCCCATCGGACCGCTGAGGCTACTGCGCGCCGCGCGTCGCGCCAAACCCGAGCGGGTCAGCGCGGAGCGTCGGCCCCCGAGAGCCGCCCGTCGATCACGCGCAGGAAGAGCTCGAAGGCGTCCGGGTCCTGGTCCTCGGCGCGGAACAGCACGGCGTGGCCGTCCGGGGTGACCTGCGCGTCGGCCCCGATGCTCCCCTGGGGTCCGAGCGCAGGGCCGAGCTCGAACGACGGGCGGCCGTCGATGTTCCCCAGGTACAGCCGCTCGTCGCCCTTGGGTCCAGCGCGAAGCACGATGCCCATCCCGTCCGGTGTCACGAGGAAGTTGGTGACCATGACCGCGGTGGGCGGGAAGTCGTCGAGCTGGAGCGGGCCGGCGCTGCCGTCGGTCGGGACTCCATAGACGTGGTGATGGAAAAAGTCCCCGAGGAAGACAGCGTGCCCGCCGTCGGGAGTCAGGCGGAAGAAGCTCACGGAGCCGAACGGGCTCATGGGCTGGACGAGCAGGAGCGCGGGCGCGCTTCCGTCGAGCGGCGCGGCGAACAGCCCTGGATCCAGGCCGCCGGGCGTCGAGGCGCGGTAGACGACCAGGCCGTTCGCGGAGAGCCGCAGGCCGGCGAGCACATCGCCTCCGCTCGGCAGGGTGCCATTGAGCCGCACGGCAGGCGCGCTGGCGTCGCTCGGCACGCTGAAGAGCTCGTCGCGGTCGTTCGCCAGCTGGTCGGCCAGGTAGACGACGCGAGCTCCGTCGGCGCTGAGGTGGTACTCGCGCACGTCCCCGCCCGCGACGAGCGGCGCATTGAGGCGCACGGCCGGGGCGCTGCCATCGGTGGGCACGCGGAAGAGCTCGAAGACCTCGTCGCTCGCCTGGTCCGCCAGGTAGACGACGAAGGACTCGTCCGGGCTGACCTGGTAGCTGAGCACGTCGCCGCCCGCGACCAGTGGGCCGTCCAGGCGTGCGGGCGGCGCACCCGCGGCCCTCGAGTAGAGCTCGAACACGTCCACGCTGGTCCCTTCGGCGCGGTACACCAGGCGCGTCCCGGACGAGGGCAGGTGGAAGTCGAGCACCTCGCCGCCGGGGGCGAGCGTCCCGCTCCAGCGCGTGGCAGGGAAAGCGCCGTCGATCGGGGCCAGGTACAGCTCGCGCAGGCCCTCGAAGCGACGGTCCGAGAGGAAGCCGACGGCCGACCCGGCGGGCGAGATCCGGTAGGCGAAGACCGCGGTGCCGCTCGACAGGCCGCGACCGAGGCGCACGGGCGCTGTGCTGCCGTCGGTGCGGACCGAGAAGAGCTCGACGTCGCCGGCCGTGCCCGTGTTCGTGGTCAGGTAGACCGCCTGCGAGCCGTCGGGCGAGACCTGGAACGAGTTGAAGCCGACGTTCTGGCTGGGCGTGAGCAGCCGCGCGCGCGCGTTGCCACGGTAGGAGGTCGCGAAGAGCTGCCCCTCGGAGGGGTTTCCGGCGTGCGCCAGGTAGAGCGCGCTGCGGTTCCTGGCCTGGAAGGCGATCACACCGCCGAGCAGGGCGTTGTCCGGCAGGTCGTCGCTCTGGCGCACGTTCGCGCCGCCCCCGATCGGGGCGTGGAAGGCCTCGATCACGGTGGCCACCGACAGGTCGGCCCGCAGCGAGACGGCCGCGCTGTCGGGGCGGACGTCGAAGCCGTCCACGTGTCCGCCGGCCGGCAGCGGCGCGTTGAGCCGGATCGGCATGCCGCCCGCGGCCGGTACGGAGTAGAGCTCGAGCCGACCGAAGACGTCGAGATCGTGGCGGTAGAGCAGGTGCTGCCCGTCCGGGCTGAAGCGATACTCCGGCGTGCTCCCAAAGGGCTCGAGCGGGACGACGAACGTCCCGGCGTTCGTGTCGATCGGCGTACTGCGCAGGGACGTGCCCGAGCCCCCTTGCTGGTCGTAGGCCTCGAAGGCGACGCGCGTCCCGGTCGGGTCGATCGCGAAGGACACGATGTCGCCGACGCCCAGGAAGACGGGCGCGCTGCCGTCGAGCGCCACGCTGTGGAGGTCGCGCCGGTTGGAGAAGAGGCTGGTGCCCGTGCGGTACACGACGCGTGCCCCGGTCGGGTCGAGCTCGAAGCCCTGCACGCTGAAGGACAGGTCGATCGGCGCCGCGGACCCGTCGAGCGGAGCGGAGGCCAGGGAGTTGGTGAAGCCGTTCGGGCCGACGTCGAAGACGACCCGCGTGGACGCCGCGTCGATCGCGAAGGCGAAGGCGTCCATCCCGGCCAGGGCGAGGTTCGCATGGCTCACGCGCACCGGGGTCCCGCCGGCGAGCGGGACGCTGAAGAGCTCGAAGGCATCGTCCTCGAGCTGGTCGGCCCGGTAGACGACGGTCCCTCCGTCGGGGCTGATCCGGAAGGCGCCCTCGTAGGAGCCGTGCCCCGTGACCTCCCCGCCCGCGACCAGGGGTGCGCTGAGCCGGAGCGGAGTGGCTGCGGGGACGAGGTCCACGGCATACAGCTCGAAGGTCGCGGGGTCGTCGCGGTTCGCCAGGTACGCCACGCGCCCCGTGACGGGGCTGACGTCGTAGGCGGCGACGGCACGACCGGGCGCCAGCGGACCGAGCTCGAAGGGCGGCGCGCCGCCGTCGATCGCCGCCGCCATCAGCCGCACGCCGTCGAGGTAGAGCACGTGCGCGCCGTCGTGGGCGAGCCGCACCGGCCGGAAGAGCACCACGGACGGTGCGAGCAGCGTGGCCGGGGCGCTGCCGTCCACGGGCGCGACGTGGAGCTCGCCCACGGAGGCGAAGCCGCTGGCGCGCACGAGGAACAGGACGCGCGCGCCGTCGGGCGTCAGGAGGAAGCCCTGCTCGACCTCGTTCCCGGGCGGCAGGGGCGCGTTGAGCTTGACGCGCGGTCCACCACCGGCCGCGGGGGCGCTGAAGAGCTCGACGACCTCGTCCTGCTCGGCGTCGGCCCGGAAGACCAGCCGTGCGCCGTCGGGCGTGTAGCGCGCCTCGCGCACGTCGCCGCCCGGCGCCCGCGGCAGCGGATCGTTGAGCTTGCGGGCACCGCCCTCGAGGAGCGCGGGGGCGACGATCGTCAGAGCCAAGACTGCGGCAGGCACCATGCTCGAAACCTCGCTTCGGGGGTCGTCCGGGCCCGGTCGTCCCGACGCGAGCCGTCCGGAGGTTACCCCGGACCCCGCTCTCCGGGGGGGGGAGTTCAGCCGGCTTCCCGCAGCGTGACGAGCAGGGCCTCCGCCCCGCGCTCACGCCCGACCAGCTCGAGCTCCTCGCCGGAGCGAGCCCCCCGGACCCACAGGCTGTCGCCCGGCCCGAGCTCGAAGGGCTCCTCCTCGCCGGTCACGCGCACGTCCAGGGCGCCGGCGAGCACGTGCAGGAAGGCGTGCCCCTGGCCGAGCGCCTCGCGCAGCCGGCGCGCACCGAGCGCCACCGGCTCGACGCTCGCCTGCACGCGCTCGGGCGCGAAGATCACGTTGAAGTCCGCCACGGGTCCGTAGGGCAGCTCGGCCGCCGTCGCCCAGGCGCCCGCGAAGCGGTAGGGCTCGAGGCGCCGCAGGCGCGCGCGCGGCGCGTCGGCCCCGTGCACGAGCTCGCAGCCCGCGCCCTCCGTCACCACGAGGATGCGCTCGTAGCCCGGCAGGCGCGAGAACGGCCCGGGCTCGTCCACCGGAGCCGCGGAGAGGCGCCAGTCGAAGTCGAGCCGCTCCAGGCTCGCGTCGCTCGGCCAGAGCGCGAGCTCGCGCGTGACGCCACGGCCGTTCTTCCAGGGCACGCGGCGCGCCTCGCCGGCACGCAGGCGCTGGACCCCGCGGGGGGCTCGCTGCGATTCGCGCTCCACGATGCCGGGAAGGATACGCCGCCCGGCGGGC
>DASVAP010000351.1:0-7651 GCA_036376275.1 Planctomycetota bacterium
CTCGCCCACATGCGCGTGCTCGCCAGCGACGAGTTCGAGGGCCGCGGCCCCGGCACGCCCGGCGACACGAGGACGGTCGACTACCTGGTGCGCCAGTTCAAGCGGCACGGGCTCGCGCCCGGCAACCCCGACGGCAGCTACGTGCAGCGCGTGCCGCTGATGGGCTTCGAGACGAGCTCGCGCGTCTCGCTCACGACGAAGAAGGGCACCTTCGAGCTCGAGCGGCTGAAGGACTACGTGGCGATCTCGCGCCTCGCGCGGGCGGACCTCGAGGCGCTCGAGCTGGTCTTCGTCGGCTACGGCACGGTCGCGCCCGAGTACGGCTGGGACGACTACAAGGGCCTCGACGTGAAGGGCAAGGCGATCGTCATGCTGGTCAACGACCCGCAGGTGCCGAGCGCCGCCGACCCCGCGCGCCTCGACGACGCGCTCTTCCGCGGCAAGGCCATGACCTACTACGGGCGCTGGACCTACAAGTACGAGATCGCGAAGGAGAAGGGGGCCGCCGCGGCGATCCTGGTGCACGAGACCGGGCCGGCCGGCTACCCCTGGGAGGTCGTGTCGGGCAGCTGGGGCCGCGAGGGCTTCGACCTGGCCGGACCGGACGCGGCCAGCGCGCACGTGCCGGTCGAGGGCTGGATCCAGCGCGCCGTGGCCGAGCGCCTGTTCGCCGAGAGCGGGCTCGACTTCGAGCAGGCCCGGGCCGCCGCGCTGAAGCGCGACTTCCGTCCGATCGCGCTGCCGGGCGCGCGCGCGAGCTTCGCCTGCAGCGCGAAGACGCGCCAGATCGAGTCGAGCAACGTCGTCGCGCTCCGTCCGGGGCGCTCGCGGCCCGACGAGCTCGTCGTGCTGACGGCCCACTGGGACCACCTCGGCCACGACCCGAGCCTGGCCGGCGACGGGATCTACAACGGCGCGCTCGACAACGCCTCGGGCACGGCCGCGCTGCTCGAGCTGGCCCAGGCCTTCCAGCGCCTCGACCCCGAGCGCTCGATCCTGTTCCTGGCGGTCACGGCCGAGGAGAAGGGCCTGCTCGGCTCGAAGCACTACGCCGCGCACCCGCTGTACCCGCTCGCGAAGACGCTGGCCAACATCAACATGGACGGCCTCAACCCGTTCGGGCGCACGCTCGACGTGGTCGGCGTCGGCCACGGCCAGTCGACCCTCGACGAGCTCCTGGCCGAGGAGTGCGCGCGCCAGGGCCGGCGCGTCGTGCCCGATCCGGACTCCGACAAGGGCTACTACTTCCGCTCCGACCACTTCTCCTTCGTGAAGCAGGGCGTGCCCGCGCTCTATGCCGAATCGGGCGTCGAGTTCCGCGGCCGCCCCGAGGGCTGGGGCCAGGCCCAGCGCGAGCGCTACACCGCCGAGGACTACCACAAGCCCTCGGACGAGATGCGCGACGACTGGGACCTCTCCGGCGCGCTCGAGGACGTCGCGCTCTACCTGCGCATCGCCTGGCGCATCAGCGAGGGTACGGAGTGGCCCGCCTGGAAGGACGGCTCCGAGTTCAAGGCGGTGCGCGCGGCGATGCTGCAGAAGGCCCGCTGAGCCCGGCGCGCGCTCATCGTTCCTCCAGCAGGGCGACGGTGACGAGGGTGGGCTCGGAGGGGTCGAGGGCGAGCCCCAGCTCCCGCTCCCGGCAGCCCTCGGCCTGGAAGCGCGCGCGCCGCACCTTCACCGGCAGGCGCAACGAAACCCCGTTGCCGGTGACCTGGCTCGAGATCGAGGTACTGCCGACGGCGAGCGTCGACACGAGCCGCCCCTCGTCGTCGCGCTCCAGCCGGGCCTGCGCGAGGCGGGTTCCCGCGTGGTCCAGGAAGTCGATCCCCGCGGGCACGTCGAGCATCCGGGCGCGGCCCTCGAGGAAGGCGGCGCGCAGGGTCTCGGCATCGGTGGACGCGGACACCACGGGGTCGTCCGTGAGGAGCACGAGCAGCCCAAAGCTCGCGAGCTCGTGGCCCGCCACGGAGGTCAAGGTGATCACGACCGGTTCCAGCGGCGGGACGGTCAGGTCGAGGTCGACGGTCGTCTCGTGGTGCCCCTCCGCGCTGGCCGTGGCGCGCACGACGTGCCGTGGGAGCCCCGCCACGACCTCCTCGTCGCCGGACACGATGATCGAGCTGGACCGCAGCGTGCCGTTGTCGAGCCGCAGCCGCCGGCCATCCAGGTCGTGGAACACGAGGTGGGCCATGAGCGGTCGTCCGCGCTCGTCCTGGACCCGCATCCGGAGCGTGCAGGCGGGCCACAGGGAGACGGCGAAGCGGTGCTCGCCCTCGCGGTACTCGCGCAGCGCCTCGAACCACCGGCCGTAGCCCGGCGCCGACACCTCGAGGGTGTACGTTCCCGCCGCGTGGCCTGCGATCCGGAAGGCCCCGCGCGCAGCGGGACCGAAGGTGCGCGCATGGCCCATCGTCGTTCCCTCGCCGGTCTCGACCGAAGGCGTGACCGTGAAGTCGGTCAAGGGGTCCCCCGTGCGCCCATCACGGACCACGCCGGCGAACACGACGCGCTCGAGCGCGGCCCGGTCGATCACGATCTCGACGTCCTCGCGCCCCGAGCGCGTGCGCAGCTCGGCGCAGAGCTCGGGCGCGTCGGGCGGCGAGGCGCGGAGCAGGAACGAGCCCGGGTAGAGCCGCTCGAAGCGGAACCACCCCTCGCCGTCGGTCCACACCTCGTTGCAGGCCGCGCGCCACTCCCAGGTCTTGGGCTCGCCGAACTCGGCCTCGATCTCGAGCAGCCGGTCCCCCTCGGCCTTCACGCGCGCCTCCGGGACGGGCCGTCCCTGCTCGTCGAGGACCCTACCGGCGAGCGGCGCCTCCGGCTCGAGCCGCAGCTCGACGAACCCGGGCGCTCCGGGGCCGACCGGGAACGGCTGGCGCGCGAAGAGGGCATGCCCCGGCGCGCTGACGAGGATGTAGCCCTCCTCGGAGGCGACGAGCGCCTGCACCTCGAAGCGTCCGTCGGCGTCGGTCGTCGCTCTCTGCTCCCTGGCGAACTCGGGATGGACGTGAACGCTCGCGCCGGCCAGCGGCTTGCCGGCGGCATCGAGGACGACGCCCGCCAGGCGGTGTCCGGCGGCGAGCACGATGCGCGCCTCCGCTTCCGGATCGATGGAGAGATCCGTGCCGAGGAACTCGTCGTGCGACACGCGCACTCCCCAGGCGCGCGGCGGCACGGGACCCAGCTCGAAGCTCCCGTCCCGCGCCGACTCGGTGCGCAGCTTGTGGGCGTAGAAGCGCTGCACGCCGAGCACGGAGGTCGCGTCCGAGCTGCTCGAGCTCAGGTACGGCTCGCTCGTGAGCTCGGCCCCGGCGATCGGTCGGCCGCGCTCGTCCTCGACGCGTCCGCGCAACCACGCGGCCTCGTCCATCACGACCTCGATCCCTTCCACAATGCTTCCCGATGCGAGCACCCCGCGCAGGCCGTACAGGCACGCAAGCCCCGCCTTCTCGGCATCGAGCGTGAACGGCTCGCCGAGGTGCTCGAGGGTGAACCTTCCATCGGCCCTGGTGGTGGTCATCCGGTCCACCGGCTTCTCCGGGTCGAAGGACTCCCGGCACCAGGCCCGTACCGTGGCGCCCGCGACGGGGTTCCCGGCCGTGTCGACGACGCGCGCGGAGAGCGTGGCCCCCTGCGTGACCCACAGCTCGACCTCGAGCGGCTCGGCGGCGCGCAGGCGCTTCCCGAGCGCGAGCGTCGCCGCCGTGGTGTCCGCCGTGGCGCGCGCGAGGAGGCTCGACACGTTCCAGGGCTCGGAGCGCTCGAGACGGAAGCGGCCGTCGGCGTCGGTCGTGAGCGTG
This sequence comes from Planctomycetota bacterium, assembly GCA_036376275.1. Lineage (GTDB taxonomy): Bacteria > Planctomycetota > UBA1135 > UBA1135 > JABFRZ01. Next base: position 3,804 of record DASVAP010000351.1, read on the forward strand.
AGGCGCTCGACCGGCCGCCAGGTGAGCACCTCGACCTCGGCTCCCGAGATCGGCGTGCCGTCCTCTCGGCGCCGGACCGAGCCGGTCAGCGCGAAGGAGGCCCGCGTGGGCCCGTCGGGCACGACGGCCTCGCGTGCGACCTCCGACGCCTGCCGCGTCTCCGTCGTGCCTTCGGGACGGGCGATCAGGACCCGATCGCCGAGGCGTCCGAGCTCGCGTGGCTGGCCGGAGGCAGCCTGCTTCGGCCAGGCGATCCAGACCACGAGGACTGCCGTCGCCAGGCCAGCTCCCACCTTCGCCACGAGCGCTCCGCTGATCCCGCCCGCGGCCACGCTCGCCGCCGGCCCGCGCGCGAGATCGAGCAGCGCCAGCGCGAGCGCGCGCCGATCGCCCTCGTAGCGCCGCTCCAGCCGCTCGCGCAGCTCGGCGAGGCCGCGCGCGAGGCGCGTCTTGACCGTCTTGAGCGGCACGTCGAGGCGCGCGGCGATCGCCGCCGGCTCCAGGCCCTCGTGGTAGCGCAGGAAGAGCGCCGTGCGCTTGGCCTCGTCCAGCGCCAGCACCTGCTCGAAGACCAGGCGCTGGAGCTCGAGCCGCTCCAGCGCGTCGCGCTCGGGATCCTGGCGCTCGGGGCGCGCGCTCGCGCGCTCGCGGCGCGTGCGCCCGGCCTCGGAGGCGCGCCGGTTCAGGGCCAGGCGGTGCGCCGTGCGGGCCAGGAAGGTGCGCAGCGCGCCGCGCTCGCGCGGCGGGTCGCGCCAGGCGGCGACCAGCGCCTCCTGGGCCACGTCCTCGGCCAGCTGCTCGTCCTTCAAGAGGCGCCGGGCGAGGTGCTTCAGGAACTCGGCGTGCTGGAAGAGCTCCTCGGGCGCGATCGGGAGGGCGTCGGACATGGGTCTCCGGGGCAGGGGTCATCGTAGGGACAGCGCCCTGCTCCGACCGGCTTCAGGAGACCGCGGATTCGTCGCAGTGGGGGATCGCTCCACGCCCGCGCCGGGCCTCCCGTCTGCACCGGACCGGAACGGGCCACCTGGGGGGATGCCCCAGGCGGCGTGCTCCGGTGGTCCTGATCCTGGAGCGCTACCGCCGGCGCCCGCGGCCCTGGACGAGGGTGCGCGGAGAGAAGACCTGCACCAGGCCGTCCGACCTGGCCGTGCTGCCGACCGCCAGCTCGGGGGTCCCGTCGCCGGTCAGGTCGCCGAGCCGAGCGATCTGGACGCCGAACTCCTGTCCGCTCGCCTTGCCGTGCAGCTGCGAGACGACCTTGCCGCTCCGGCTGGAGAGGACGACGACCTGGCCCGGGCCGGCGGAGGAGGGGAAGCCGAAGCTGAACACGAGGGGCTGCGGCGCGCTCGCCACCAGATCCCCCAGGCCGTCCCCGTCCGCGTCGGGCCATGCCAGCACCTGGTTCCCGAAGAGGTGCGTGCCCGGACCGAGGAAGGCGTCGTCGTCGATCGTGAGGAGCAGAGCGCCCGTCCGACCAGAGCGCAGCTCGATCTTGCCGTGGTAGGGGAAGCCCAGCGCGACATCGTCGGTCCCGTCCTCGTCCACGTCGTCGATCGCGCAGAGCGCGCGCGGGGCGACGGAAACCTCCCAGAGCAGAGCGCCGGTCCCGCTCGACAGGGCCCGCGTGTAGCCACCGCCGGAGAAGCTGCAGAAGAGCGTGTCGCTGACCGGTGGCTGGCGCGTGGCCGCACCGAGATCGGCGAGCCCGTCGCCGTCCAGGTCTCCGAGCCGCGCGACCACCCCTCCCAGCGAATCGCCGACGGAAGTGCCGAAGTGGACACTGCGGATCGAGCCGTCCAGGCTCGAGTGGGTGATCGCCGCCCCCCCGTTGTCGCCGGTGACGAAGCCGGGGTGGTCGCTCGGGCACCGGAAGACGTAGGCATTGGGACTCCCCACGGCGATCTCCGAACGCCCGTCGCCGTCCAGGTCGCCCAGGACGGCATATCCACCCTCGATGGTGCTGGCGTAAGGGGAATAGAAGCCGAGAAGCACCACGGGCGGGTCGTAGCGCGAGGGATCCACGGAGAGCAGCGAGGCTCCCGAGAGCACGTTGGGAGGGACGAGCACATCGCCGAACCCGTCCCCGTCGAAGTCGCCCACGGCATGGACGAAGTCCGCAGCCGGGGTTCCCCAGACTCCCAGGGGGTTCAGGAAGAGCGTCTTGAGGGTGCGCCCGGATACCGCGTGGAACGGTCCTCCCGCGAAGGGAGTCCCGGCCAGGAAGTCCTCGACGCCATCTCCGTCGAGGTCGCCGAGGTTCGCCGTGCCAGGCCCGTGACCAGGGAACTCGGCCAGCGGGGCCTGAGGAGGCAGGGAGAGCACCGAGGCCAGCATCACGAGGCCGGTAGCAACGTACATGTGAGCTCCGTGGGTTGGGGGTGGCAGCGTGAGGCAGATCGACCGGCGTCCGTCGATCGAGCCCTCGAGCTTCACTCCGGCCTAGGGGGGTACGTCCGCAGGGTTACGAACCCGGCTCAGGATCGCGGGTGGGCGATTCCGGGCGGGGGGGCGACGCGCCGGGATTCACTCCTCCTCGAGCAGTGCCGGGGCCTGGAGCGTCGCTTGCGATGCGTCGAGCCCGAGCGCGAGCTCCCGCTCCTGACAGCCCGAGGCGCGGATGCGCGCGCACACGGCCCGAATCTGGATCCTCGCGGGGTCACCCGGCCGCAGAATCGGCACCGATGACTGCCCCGACGTTCGCGCCGGCCCTCCTCGTGCTCGGCATGCACCGCAGTGGCACGAGCTGCCTGGCGGGGATGCTCCAGGCCGCCGGCGTGGCGGCGGCGGGGGCGTCGGTGCGCAACTGGGACAACGCGCGCGGGCACTTCGAGCGGCTCGAGCTGGTGCGCCTGAACGAGGCGGTGCTATTCCGCTCGGGCGGGCACTGGCTGGGGGCGCCGCGCGAGGTGCGCTGGTCGGAGGAGGAGGCGCGGGCGAGGGATCGGCTGCTGGCGGAGCCCGTCGAGGGGCGGACGGCGCTGCTCAAGGATCCGCGCACGCTGCTCACGCTTCCGTTCTGGCGCGCGTCCAGGGTGCCGTTCCGGACGATCGGCATCGTGCGGCATCCGCTGGCCGTGGCGCGCTCGCTCCAGGCCTGGCGCGCGATCCCGCTCTCGCAGGGGCTCGCGCTGTGGACGGCGCACAACCGCGTGCTGCGGGCCGAGCACCTGGCGCACGGAACGCCGCTGGTCGACTTCGAGCGGCCGGCGGAGGAGCTCGCGGAGGTCGTGGAAGGAGCCTGCCGGCTGCTCGGCCTCGCCGTGGAACGTGACGCGCTGGCCGCGGGCCATGCGGAGCACCTGGTACACCACGATGGCGCGGAGCCGCTCGCCACGGCCGAGCTGCGCGAGGCCGAGGCGCTCCACGCCGAGCTCCGGGCGCGCTGCCTCGGCCCACGGAGCCCGTCGGGAGGTCCGGGAGCTCCCCGCCGCTTCCCGCGCGCGCTCCTCGAGCGCTTCGAGCGGCTCATCGCGGCGCGCGAGCTCGCCCCGGCCGCCGCCGTCGCCGCCGAGGCGCTGGCGGCCGCCGACGACCCGGGGGCCGTCGTCGTGCCGGTGGTGAGCACGCTCCTGCGCGTGCGGGCTCATGTCGAGGCCCGCGCCTTCCTCGCGCAGGCGTCCACGCTCGAGCCGGGTCTGGCCGAGCTCCTGCGCGGGAAGCTCGCTCTCGCGGAAGGCGACGCGCGCGCCGCCGTCGTGCACCTCGCCGCGGCGGCCGCCGTGCCCGCGCCGCACTTCCAGGGCCTGCGTCTCCTGCCGCACGCCCTGCGCCAGGCCGGACGGCGCGCCGAGGCCGAGGCGCGCATGGCGGCCCTCGCCCCGCTCGCGCTCTACCCGCACGGGCCCCTC
>DASVAP010000206.1:0-14057 GCA_036376275.1 Planctomycetota bacterium
CGCTCGGCCTCGGGCACGCGCGTCAGGAGCTCGAACCAGGTCGCCATGGCCTCGTCCGGCAGGCTCATCGTCTTGCCGAAGACCTCGCGCGGCGCGTCGGTCAGGCCGATCGCGTTGGCGTAGGACTTCGACATCTTGCGCCCGTCCAGGCCGTTGACGAGCGGCGTCGTGACCACGGCCTGCGGCGCCTGGCCGCACTGGACCTGCAGGTCGCGTCCGACCAGCAGGTTGAAGAGCTGGTCCGTACCGCCGAGCTCCACGTCGGCGCGCACCTGGACCGAGTCCCAGCCCTGCATGACCGGGTAGACGAGCTCGTGCAGCCCGATCGGGGCCTCCTCGGCCAGGCGCTTCTGGAAGTCCTCGCGGGCCAGGGTCTGGGCCACCGTGCGCCGCCCGAGCAGGCGCAACAGGTCCTCGAAGCGCATCGCGTCGAACCACTCCGAGTTGCGGCGCACCTCGGCCTGCCCCATGTCGAGCAGGATCCCGGCCTGCTCGGTGTAGGTGACCAGGTTCGCGTTGACCTCCGCGCGCGTGAGCTGCGGGCGCAGCTTGTTGCGGCCCGAGGGGTCCCCCACCATCGCCGTGGCGTCGCCCACGATCAGGACCACGGTGTGCCCGAGCTGCTGCAGGTCGCGCAGCTTGAGCAGGATCACCGCGTGCCCGACGTGCAGGTCGGGCGAGGAGGGATCCATGCCGAACTTGACGCGCAGGCCGCGGCGCTCGCGCTGGGCGCGCTCGAGGGCCTGGACCAGCTCGCGCTCCTCGAGCAGGTCCACCGCCCCGCGCCGAAAGGCCGCCAGCGACTCCTCGACCCAGCCCATCAGCGCACCTCCTCCTCGCGCGCGCGGTCCGGCAGGTCGAGCGCGTCGCCGCCGCTCGCTTCCGCGCCGCGCGCGCGCACGGCCAGGTAGCGCGCCCAGGCCGCCGCGTCGGGCCCGAGGTCGCGGTTCTGGGTCCACCAGCGCAGGGCCGGCTCGGCGGCGGCGACGCGCTCGGGCTGCGTGCGCGCCAGGCGTGCGACCACCGGAGCGAGCTCGGCCAGCGCCGCCTCGCGCGCCTCGGGCGGCGTGCGCAGGGCCAGCTCCAGCAGCCCGCGCACCGCCGGCTCGGCCTGGCCCTCGAGCTGGGCCGCCAGGGCCCCGGCCTCGGCCGGCCCCGAGGCGACGAGCGGCGAGAGGCGCTCGCGCTCGCAGCCCTCGACGCGCACGCCCTGGGCCGGGTAGCGCAGGCCCGCGCACTCGATCTCGCCCGCGCGCGGCTCCAGGCGCCAGCGCTCGCGCACGGCCAGGGCGCGCCCGAGGGCGAGCTCGTAGGTCAGGACCTCGGCGCGCGTCGTGACGCCGGGCGGCACGACGAGGTCCGCCAGCGCGTGCGAGGCCTTGGACTCGAACTCCAGCCCCTCGACGCCGCGCACGTCGATGCTGGTGCGCAGCCGCTTCAGGTCGGCCGGCGGCAGGCGCAGGCGCAGCGGCTCGGAGGCCGAGGAGCTGGCCTCGAGCACGAGCCGGAAGCGTCCGGGTTCCTCGGCCAGCGGCTCGCTGCGCAGGGCCAGCGCGAGGCCGCGCACCAGGGCGCGCCCGGCCAGGACGCGCTCGGCCGAGTCGAGCAGGCCGAGCTCGGCGGCGCCGAGCGTGCCCTGGCGCAGGCGCTGGATCAGCGCCCCGGCCTGGGCGTCCTGGCCGGCGCGCAGGGCCGCGGCCAGGGCCCGGAAGGCGGCCTCGTTGGCCTCGCTGGCCAGGGGGGGAGGCGGCGCCGCGGGGACGCTCGCGCGCTCCCCGCCGCGCCCCAGGCAGGCAGCGAGGGCCAGGCACCCGAGCGCGAGGAGGCGCGCGAAGCCCGAGAAGCGAGGCCCGCGGCGCGCGCGGAACGCGCGCCCGCACCCTGCCGGAGCGCCTGGCAGGAGGCCGCGGCCCGAGGCCGCGGCACTCCTGCTCGGCCTCTCAGGCCTGCGGGGCGTCCGCGGCAGGCACATCGCCCGCCTCCGGAGGGGCCGCCTCGCCCTTCGCCTCGTCCTCGGCGCGCTCGGCCTTCTCCTTCTCGTACTGGGCGATGAGCTTGTCGTTCTCCTCGAAGTCGGAGTGCACGAAGGAGAGACCGATCTTGCGGTCCTCGGTGTCCACGCGGATCACGCGCACCTCGATCTTCATCCCGGGCTTCACGATCTCCTCGGGCGAGGTGAGCTTCTGGTCGGAGAGCTCGGAGATGTGCAGCAGGCCCTCGAGGTCCTCCTCGAGCTTCACGAAGACGCCGAAGTTGGTGATCTTCGTGACGTAGCCCGAGAGCAGGTCCCCGACGTGGTAGTTGTTGGGGATCGTGTCGACCCACGGGTCGTTGGCGAGCTGCTTCAGGCCCAGGGCGATGCGCTTCTTGCCCGTGTCGACCGAGATGACGACGCAGCGCAGGCGGTCGCCCTTGCGCACGACCTCGCTGGGGTGCGTGACCTTCTTGGTCCAGCTCATGTCGGAGACGTGCAGCAGGCCGTCGATGCCCTCCTCGATCTCCACGAAGGCGCCGTAGGTCGTGAGGTTGCGCACCGTGCCCTCGATGATCGTGCCCGGGGGATAGTGGCTCTCGACCAGGTCCCAGGGGTTCGTCTCGGCCTGCTTCATGCCGAGCGAGATCTCCTGCTTCTCCATGTCGATCTCGAGCACGACCACCTCGACCTTGTCGCCGGGCTTGACCAGCTCGCTCGGGTGGTTGATGCGCTTGGTCCAGGACATCTCGGAGATGTGCACCAGGCCCTCGACGCCGTCCTCGAGCTTCACGAAGGCGCCGTAGGACATGATGTTGACCACCTCGCCCACGTGGCGCGACTCGACCGGGTAGCGGCCTTCGATGCCGTCCCAGGGCGAGGCCTGCTTCTGCTTGAGGCCCAGGGCGATGCGCTCGCGCTCGAGGTCGACGCGCAGCACCTTGACCTCGATCTCCTGGCCGATCTGCACCATCTCGCTGGGATGCCGCACGCGGCCCCAGGACATGTCGGTGATGTGCAGCAGGCCGTCGATGCCGCCCAGGTCGACGAACACGCCGAAGTCGTCGATGTTCTTGATCGTGCCCTTGCGCACCTGGCCCTCCTGGATGTCCTTGAGCAGCTCCTCCTTCTGGCGCTGGCGCTCCTCCTCGAGGAGCTTGCGGCGCGAGATGACCACGTTCATGCGCTCGGGGTCGATCTTGATGATGCGCGCGCGGATCGGCTCGCCGATGAAGTCGGCGATGTCGTGCGTGCGGCGCAGGTTGACCTGCGAGGCCGGCAGGAAGACGTTGACGCCCTCCACGTCGACCAGGAGGCCGCCCTTGATCTTGCGCCCGCAGATGCCGTGGACCTCGTCGCCTTCCTTGTACTTGGTCGCCATGCGCTCCCAGGCCCGCAGCCGGTCGGCGCGGCGCTTGGAGAGGTTGGCGGTGTCGTCCTCGCCCAGGCCGTCGTAGAAGACCTCGTAGGTCTGGCCGGCCTCCGGCAGGGTGTCACCGAACTCGGCGATCGGGATCGAGCCCTCGGACTTGCCGCCGATGTCGAGCACGACCATGCCGCTGCGCTGGTCGACCGAGTCGACGCGCGCCTGCACGATGGAGCCCGGGGTGACGGGGGCGATCGAGGCCGTGAGGCGCTCGGAGAGCACGGCGACGTCGACGCCGCCCAGGGCGGCCTCGACCCGGCGGTCGAGCTCGGTGGGATCGAGCTCGAACTTCTTGACGCGTTGAGAAGCCAGGGACATGGGGTTTCAGGGGGTCGGAACGTGGAAGGTCACAAGGCGTCCGTAAAGCAAGAGAGGGCGAAGATCCTAGCGAGCCGGAGGGCCCGCGTCTCGTCCCGGGCCGGCTCCGGCCGGGCTCAGGGGGCGGCGCGCACCCCGAGGGCCACGATCGCCGCGCGCGCGGCCGCGAGGGCGCCCTCGCCCTCGGCCGGGAGCGGCGCCCCGAAGCGCACGCGGATGCGACGCGGCCGGGGCAGGCAGGCGCCCCGCGGCAGGGCCGCGTAGGAGCCCAGGATCGCGGCCGGCACGATGGGCGCCCCGGCGCGGCGCGCGGCCACCACCGCCCCGGCCCGGAAGGCGCCGAGCAGGCCGTCCTGGGTGCGCGTGCCCTCCGGGAAGATGCCCACGCAGTCGCCCTGCTCGAGGTGCGCGATCATGGCCTCCAGGGCCGCGCGGTCGGCCGAGTTGCGCTTCACCAGCACGCAGCCCGACTGGCGCATCAGCCAGGAGAGCCCCGGCACCTGGTCGAGCGTGGCGCGCGCCACGAAGGCCACGTGCCGGCGCGCGGCCGCGGCGATGGCGGGGATGTCGAGGTGCGAGGCGTGGTTGGCGAGGATCAGCGCGCCGCCCGTCGCCGGCAGGTGCTCGCGGCCCTCGACCTGCAGGCGGTGACAGAGGCGCAGGTAGCCGGTCACGATCAGGCGCCCGGCGGTGTAGGCCGGGGTCGCGTGCGCCACGAGGCCGGCGCGCGCGCTCACCGCGCGGGCTCGCGCACCAGCGCGAGCAGGCGGGCCACGACCGCCGGCACGTCCAGCCCGTCGGTCTCGACGCGGTGGGCATCCGCGGCCGCGCGCAGGGGCGAGTGCACGCGGGTCGAGTCGAGCGCGTCGCGGCGCTCGAGCTCGGCGCGGATCTCGCCCAGGCGCTCGAGGGCCTGCTCCTCGCGCGCGCGGCGGCGGGCGCGCTCCTCGACGCTGGCCGAGAGGTAGAACTTGTGGGTCGCGTCCGGGAACACGACCGTGGTCGTGTCGCGGCCCTCGGCCACGACCCCGCGCGCGCTGCGGGCCAGCTCGCGCTGGCGCGCCACGATCGCCTCGCGCACGCCCGCGTGGGCCGAGACCTGCGAGACGGCGCGCGTCACGGCGGTGCCGCGGATGGCCGGCTCGCCCGGCTTCCCGTCGATCAGGACGTGACCCTCGCGGTCGAAGGTCAGCCGGAGCTCGCGCGCCACGCTGGCCGCGGCGCCGGCGTCGCCCGGCTCGAGGCCCCGCTCCAGCAGGGCGAGCGTCACCGCGCGGTACATCGCCCCCGTGTCGAGGAAGAAGAAGCCCAGCTCGCGCGCCAGGGCACGCGCCACCGTGCTCTTGCCGGCGCCGGCGGGACCGTCGAGGGCGATGATCATCGGGCCGGAAGAGGATAGGGAGGTCGCGCCGGGCCGCAACGGGGCGCCCGCGGGCTCCGGCACCAGCGCGCCATCCGCCGCGACCCGCAGGCTGTCGTGCGCGCCGTGCCCGAAGGCGTCGAGCACGAGCCAGCGCGCGCCGCCCGGCAGGCGCTCGTCGCGGAACGCGTGGGCATGCCCGCACACGACGAGCTCGGCCCGCTGCGCGCGCGCCCAGGCCTCGGCCGCCTCGACCTGCAGCTCGACGTAGGCCCGGCTCTTGGCCGCCACGGCGCGCCGCGAGCGCGCGCGCAGGCGGCGCGCGGCGGCGGCCGCCAGCGGGGCCGGCGCCAGGCGCGCCAGGCCGCGCACGGCCGGCGAGCGCAGCACGGCGCGCAGGCGCTGGTAGCTGCGGTCGTTCGTGGCCAGCTCGTCGCCGTGCAGGAACAGCACGCGCTGGCCGCCGGGCAGGCGCCCGACCAGGCCGGCCGGGTGGACCTGGCCCAGGGCGGCGGCCGCGAAGCGCGCGTCCAGCAGGAAGTCGCGGTTGCCGTGCAGGAAGTGCAGGGCCGTGCCGGCGCGCGCGCGCTCCGCCAGGCGCGCCAGCAGCGCGGCGAACTCCGGGAGCCGGGCCTGGGCCGGCCCCGTCCAGTACTCGAACAGGTCGCCCAGCACGAGCAAGAGCGGCGCGCGCAGGTCCGCGAGCCAGGTCTGGAAGGCCTCCCAGCCGGCCGCCTGCCCCGGATCGAGGTGCAGGTCGGCGATCACGCGCGTTCCCTCCGGCAGCGCGACCTCGGGGAGCGACGCGGCCCGGCTCACGTGCGCCCGCGGGCCTCTTCGGGCTCGTCGGACTCGCTCTCGTCGTCTTCCTTGCCGCCAGCCTCGATCCCGAAGTCGCGCAGCTTCTCCCACAGCACCTTGCGCGAGATCCCGAGCAGCTTGGCGGTCTGCGTGCGGTGCCCGCCGGTCGCGGCCAGGGCCTGCTGGATGTGCGCGATCTCGGTCTCGCGCAGGACCTCGCGCAGGTCGCGCACCTCGCCGGCCGGCTCGGTCGCTCCGCGCCAGCGCGGGTCGAGCGGCAGGAGGTGCTCCTTGCGGAGCTCGAGCTGGTCACCGGCCAGGGCGATCGCGCGCTGCACGGCGTTCTCGAGCTCGCGCACGTTGCCCGGCCAGGGGTAGCGCTCGAGCAGGTTCAGCGTGCCCTGGCCGACGTGGTACTTCTTGCCGTTCCCGAAGCGCTGGATCATGTGGGCGAGCAGCAAGGGCACGTCGCCCTCGCGCTCGCGCAGGGGCGGCAGCTTCACCGGCACGACGTGGATGCGGTAGTAGAGGTCCTCGCGGAAGCGCCCCTCGCGCACCAGGTCCTTGAGCGGCTTCTTGGTGGCCGCGACCACGCGGATGTCGAGCTTGCGCGTCTCCTCGCTGCCCAGGCGCTCGAAGTTGCGCTCCTGCAGCACGCGCAGCAGCTTGACCTGCACGCCGAGCGGCATGTCGTCGATGTCGTCCAGGAAGAGCGTGCCGCCCTGGGCCAGCTCGAAGCGCCCCTTGCGCTCCTTGTGGGCGTCGGTGAAGGCGCCCTTCTCGTGCCCGAAGAGCTCGGCCTCCAGCAGGCTCTCCGGCAGCGCGGCGCAGGACAGCGCGATGAAGGCGCCCTTGGCACGCGTCGAGTGCTCGTGCAGCGCGCGCGCGACGCGCTCCTTGCCCGTGCCGCTCTCGCCCTCGATCAGGACCGAGGTGTCGGTCGGGGCCACCGTGGCGATGCGCTGGAACACCGCGCGCATGGCGGGTGAGCGGCCGACCATCTCGCCCATGCGCTCGGCGGCCGACAGGCGCAGCTCCTCGCGCAGGCGCTCGTTCTCGGCCAGCAGCGCGCGCTCGCGCGCGAAGCGCTCGACGAGCTGCACCACCGCCTCGTTGCGGAAGGGCTTCTGGATGTAGTGCGCCGCGCCGATCTTCATGGCCTCGACGGCCTGCTCGACCGTGCCGTAGCCGGTCATCAAGAGCACCGGCCGGCGCGGATCCAGCTCGACCGAGCGGGCCAGCACGTCCATCCCGCTGCCGCCCGGCATGCGGATGTCGGTCACGACCACGTCCGGGTCGCCGCGCTCGAGCTGGAGCAGCGCGGCGCGTGCCTCGGGCGCGTGCGTCACGCGGTGGCCCGCGTCCTCGAGGGCGTGCCGCAGGGTGACGGCGATCGTCTCCTCGTCCTCGACCAGGAGCACGTGCATCGGATCAGCGCACGCTCTTCGCTTCGCGGGGCCCCGGCACGCGGTGCACGAAGCGGTCGCCGCCGCTCTTCGCGGCCTCGAGCAGCGCGCCCTCGGCGGCCTCGACCAGGCTGTCGAAGAAGAGCGTGTTGTCGTCGGCGTAGTGCGAGACGCCGATCGAGAGCGTCACGCCGATGCGCGCGCCCTGGGGCTGGAAGGAGAGCCGCCGCGCGGCCGTCAGGATGCGCCGCGCGCCGGCCTGCGCGCCGTCGGCCGTGGTGTGGGGCAGGATCGCCATCAGGCGGTCGTCCATCAGGCGCCCGAGGTAGTCGCAGGTGCGCGTCTCCTCCTGCAGGAGCTCGATCACGGCCTCCAGCACCGACTCGCGGAACTCGTAGCCGTAGAGGTCGCGCAGCGCGTCGAGCCGGTCGATCCCGATCACCAGGCACGAGAGCGGGTACCCGTAGCGCTGGGCGCGCCCGAACTCGACCCGCATCAGGTGGCGGATCTGGGACAGCGAGAAGACCCCGGCACCCGGGTCGGACGAGTACTCGGACATGGACGGCCTCGGCTGGAAAGGTACGTCGGGGGCGGCCAGGAGTCGAGTCCCGAGCGTCCGGCGAAGCCGGACGCCACCCGCAACTCTTCCGGGACCGCCGGCCCTTCGCGCGGGACCGACCTCCTCCGCGACCTGGCGGTCCGCTGACTCCTACCCCGGCAGCAACCGATCCAGCAGCGCGTCGATGCTCTTCCCCTGCCCCCTCAGGACCAGCAGCGCCGCCAGGATCAGCAGCGTGAAGATCACCAGCGCCAGGCCCTGCGTCAGCAGGAAGGCCATCAGCCCGCGCGACGACTCGCGCAGCTTGCGGCGCGCCGCGGCGGCGCCCGAGAGCAGCGGGGCCATCAGGAAGTCGCGCAGCAGGCTCCCCGAGCGCTCGAGCAGGCGCTGCTCGCCCTCCGTGCCCAGCGGGCGCGCGAGCAGCTCGCGCGCGCAGGCGTCGGCGTCGTAGTTCCCGGCCTGCACCGCCTCGCGCCAGCGCTTGGCGGTGGCGCCGTCCACGAGGCCCAGGTCGCAGGCGAGCCCCGCGCGCAGGCGCAGAATGAGGCGCGCGTCGGGACCGTCGACGGAGGGCGCGCTGGCGAGCGGCAGCTCCTCCAGCGTGGCCACGTCGCCGTGGGCCGCCTCGCCGCCGTAGACGAAGGCGTGCCCGGCCCACTCGAAGGCGTCGCCTGGGCGCAGCGCGCGCTCGTCGAAGGGCTGGCCGCCGGCCAGCGGCCGCGGACCGCGCCCGAGGAAGACCGCCCGCGGCGGGCGGTTCCACACGTGGAGCTGATCGTCCCCGGCGCCGACCAGGACGATCTCGCAGCCCGCGCCGCCGATGCGCGTCAGGCCCTCGAGCAGCGCCTCGCGGCGCGAGCCCGCGGGTCCGCGGATGTCGAGCCACCCGCCGCTCACGCGTCGCGGGCTCGCGCGCCGAGGCGCGCGCGGGTCGAAGGGGACGAAAGGCTCAAGGCTGAGGGCTCGAGGCTGGAGCTCGGCCGACAGGATAACGATAGGATGGATGCGGCGCGCCCCGCGCCCCCCCTCCCAAGCCATGCGCCTCGGCCTCTCCCAGTCGGCCCGGATGGAGCAGCGACTGATGCAGTCGCCGCAGATGATCCAGGCCATGCAGATCCTGCAGCTCTCCTCGCTGGAGCTGGAGGAGCGCATCGAGCAGGAGCTGACCGAGAACCCCTTCCTGGAGGTCAAGGAGGGCGGCGAGGCCGAGGAGCCGGCCAAGCCGGCCGAGGACAGCGGCCCCTCGCTCGAGAGCATGCTCGAGGAGCTCGAGCGCTACGACCGCGACCGCCCGCCGCGCACGCGCGGCTCGGCCGAGGACGCGGACAAGAAGCTCGAGGCGATGAACAACACGCCCGCCCAGTACCACAGCCAGGGCGACGCGCTGCTGGACCAGATCGCCCTGGCGGGCTTCGACGAGCGCAGCCGCAAGATCGCCGAGTACCTGGTCTACTCGCTGGACGAGCGCGGCTACCTGACGGACTCCTTCGAGAAGCTGATCGAGGCCAGCGAGATCCCGGGGCTCACGGCCGAGGAGCTCGACATCGTGCTGGCCGACCTGCGCGTCGCCACGCACCCGGCCCTGGGCGCGCAGGACCTGAAGGAGTGCCTGCTGCTGCAGCTCGAGCCGCTGGGCCTCGACACGCCCTTCCTGCGCACGCTGATCACCGACCACCTCGAGGACATCACCACCAACCGCCTGCCGCACGTGGCGCGCACGACGGGACACTCGATCGACGACGTCAAGCAGGCGATCGAGACGATCCGCATGCTCGATCCCTCGCCGGGCCGCGAGTACGGCGACTCGCCGGCCGAGACGATCCACCCCGACGTGGTGGTCGAGGAGGTCGACGGCAAGTTCGAGGTGCGCCTGACGCGCCAAGGGGTGCCCGAGCTGACCGTCAGCCCGGCCTACCGCGAGCTCCTGCGGCGCGCGACCAGCCCCGACAGCACCGAGGCCGTGCGCAAGTGGGTCAAGCAGCGCCTGGAATCGGCGCGCTGGTTCATCGAGGCCGTGCACCAGCGCCAGAACACGCTGCTGCGCATCGCCAACGCCGTCTTCGAGCGCCAGCAGGGCTTCCTCGACAAGGGCATCAAGGCCATGGTCCCGCTGCGCATGCTCGAGGTCGCCGACGCGACCGGCGTGCACATCTCCACCGTCAGCCGCGCCGTGGCCGGCAAGTACGCCCAGACCCCCCACGGCATCCTGCCGCTGCGCTTCTTCTTCTCGGGCGGCACGACCACCGAATCCGGCGAGCAGACCAGCCAGGCCTCGATCAAGCAGCTCATCAAGGAGCTGGTCGAGAAGGAGGACCCGAAGGATCCGCTCTCGGACGACAAGCTGGCCGAGCTCCTGAAGGAGAAGAGCGGCATCACGATCGCGCGGCGGACGATCACGAAGTACCGCAAGGCGCTGTCGATCCCCTCGTCGACGCAGCGCAAGGTGTTCTGAGGGACGCCGCGCCGCGGGGTGCTCAGCTGCTGCGCGTGAAGGCTCGCAGGGGAGCATGGATCGCGCTGGCCACCCTGGCCCTGGCGCTCGGCGCGCTCGAGCTCGGATTCCGGCTGCTGACGAGGGACGAGGTGAGCCGCGCGATCCGCGGCCACCGGCGCTACCTCCTGAGCGGCGAGATGCGTGCCTACGAGCCCCGCGCCCACACCGTCTACCAGATGCGCCCCGGCGGACACGCCAACTCCTTCGGCTTCTACGACCGCGCCTGGACGCGCGCGCGCACGCCCGGGGTCCCGCGCGTCCTGTGCCTGGGGGGCTCGACGACGCAGGGCGGGAACGCGCTCGGCCGCAAGGGTGCCTACCCCCATCAGCTCGAGGTCCTGCTCGAGGCGCGCCTCGCCCGCGACGTCGAGGTCTTGAACGCGGGGATCGCGGGCTGGTCGACGGCCGAGATGCTGGTCTCGTGGTTCCTGACCCTGCAGGACTTCCGACCGGACGTGCTCGTGCTGCACGAGGCGGTCAACGACCTGCCGGCGCGCTTCCTGGCGGACTTCGAGCCCGACTACTCGCACTGGCGCACGCCCGTCCGCATCCAGCCGCTGGCGGGCCCCGAGCGCTGGCTCGTGCGCGTGAGCGACCTCTACGTCGGCCTGCGCCTGCGCCGCACGGGGGCGCCGGAGCTGGCCGACGTGAGCACGCGCAGTGGACCGCCCGAGCCGCTGCTCGCCCAGGACCGCCTGCCGCCCGAGACGGCCCTGCCCTTCCGCCGCAACCTGCGCAGCATCGCGACCTCCGCGCAGACCGAGGGCACGCAGGTCGTGCTGATGACGCTGCCCTGCGCCGCCGGGCGCCAGGCAGCCTGCTGGGGCTTCGGGATCGCGGAGAACAACCGCCAGCTGCGCGCGCTCGCGTCCGAGGAGGGCCTGCTCCTGGCGGACGCCGAGCGACTCTTCGAGGAGCATCCCGAGCTCGCCACCCATTTCCTCGACGGCGTCCACCTGGACCCGGAGGGCGACCGGGCCAAGGCGGAGCTGCTCGTGCGCACGTTGACCCCCTGGCTCGCTTCCCTCCCGGCCGAGGGGGGACGTCCGCCGGACGCCCTCGCGCGCTGAACGCGCGGAACCACGCCCCGGCGCGCCTCGGATCCCCTGGCTCGCCTCTAGCTCGCCCGGCCCTGGAACTCGCCGGTCTCGGTCGAGACCTTGACCTTGTCGCCGCGCGAGATGTGGATCGGGACCTTGATCTGGAGCCCCGTCTCGAGCGTCACGTCCTTCTTCACGCCCGAGGTCGTGTTGCCCTTCACCGCCTCCTCGGCCTCGGTCACCTCGAGGATCACCTGGGCCGGCAGGACCACGCCGACCGGGGTCGCGCCGTGGAAGCTGACCTCGAGCTGCGTGTTCTCCTTCAGGTAGGGCATCTTGTCGCCCACGAACTCATGGCTGAGCTCGAACTGCTCGTAGCTCTCGGTGTCCATGAACACGTAGTTGCCCGAGCCGGAGTCCTTGTAGAGGTACTCGGCCTTCTTGCGGTCGAGGTAGGCGACCTCCAGCACGTCGCTCGACCCCAGACGCATGGCCGAGGCCGCGCCGGTCGTCAGCGACTTCGTCTTGATGTTGATGATCGCGCGCAGGTTGCCGGGCGTCTTGTGCTCGAACTCGGTGACGATGAGCAGGTCACCGTTCATCTCGATCACTTGGCCCTTGCGGATCTCGGTGGCTCGGACGCCCATGGGAGGAAGCGGGTCGGCGGTCGGTGCGGACGGGAAACGGGGCGAAGACGATAGCAGCCTCGCTCGGGGAGCGAAAGCTCCGACCCTTGGTGGACTCATGACGCCAGCCGAGCGCGAAGCCAGCAGCGACGAGGCGCGTGCTCTGCCACCCCACCGGCCGCCTGCCGGAGCACGAGCACGGCGATCCAGGTCAGGGGAAGCGCGACGGGGATCGTGTAGAAGAACCCGAGCGCGGCCCAGATCGCAGCCGCGAACGGCAGGAGGAGCGCCATCACCAGCGCACTGGCCCACTCACCGGAGGCAAGCCCCCCGAGCACCGCCATCAGCGTGAAGGCGAGGCCGAACACGAACGCACCGAGGCTCATGGCCAGCCAGGCGAGCACGAAGCTCGGCCCGCGCGAGGCGGCGATCCTCCCGCGCAGGACCCATCCCGCAATCCATGCCGACGGAACGAGGAACAGGCTCAGGAACGAGGGCGGGAAGGTGACCCACAGGGCGTCGGCCCAGGGCACGAGCCTCACGCCGTGGGCGATGCCCAGGCCGTGCAGGGTCCCAGCAGCGAACAGCACGACCAGGTAGTGTCGCGGGCGCGCCGGCCCCTGTCTCCCCGTGCTCTGGATCCCTCCGGAGACACCCATGCGTTCAGTCTATCGGCCCAGCCACATCCGGTCAGTCGTCCTCGCGCTCGTCTGGCGAACGGGCTCACGGGTCTCACATCTCCAGGATGGGCAGCGAGCGAATCCGGATCCGTGCGGGCTCGAAGACGACCAGGCTTCCCTCAGCCAGGGCGCCGGCGAGCGAGGGCAGGTGGAGCTCGAGCAGCTTGGCCTGCTGGTCCGGATCGCGCTCCGCACCGTGCCGGAAGAGGATCACGGATGGGTGACGAGCGCGCAGCCGGAACAGGGTGGTACCGAAGTCCGTGTCCGCGGAGACGAGGATGCGCTCCTCGCTGCGGGCGAACTCGAAGATGGCGCCGTCCTCGGCAGTCTGCAGCCCCACCTCGCGCACGTGGACGACGTCCTGCCCGGTGGCTCGGAGCCGTTCCGCGACGAGAGGTGAGAGGGCGTTGTCGATCAGCAGCTTCACTCGGCCCGACGCAGGGGGAGCTCACGCTCCCGGACTGCTTCCGAGGCAAAGTGGAGGGCTTCGCGGACGTCCTCTGGCTCGAGATCGGGATAGAGGCCCAGGATCTCGGCCTCGGTCTTGCCGTCGGCCACGAGGCCGACCAGCGTGGCGACCGGGATGCGCAGCCCGCGGATGCAGGGGACACCCCCCATCTGCTCGGGGGCGACGGTGATGCGGGTGTAGCGCATGGGGCCGGGGCAATCGCGCCGGTCCCAGTGTATCGGGCGGGAGGTCATGGGGTGGTCCTCGACGGAAGGGCCCAGAGGGACCTCAGTGGGAGCCGCACGGTTTCCCCCGGTCTAGACATTCTTCTGACCCGTTGGCTGATCTTGGCCTCGGTCTCATCCAGCCCGGAGCTCGCGGACTGGCCGGGCTTCCACGCCGCCTCCGGCGGCGCGGTGCAGCAGGCGTATCGCGAACCAGGTGACCGGGATCGAGGCGAGCACCGTCGGGAACGCAAAGATGACCCCCATCGCGCAGTAGGAGATCGAATAGCCCCAGAACAAGCCGATCATCGAGGCGGCTCTTCGCAGATCCCCGTCGGCAATCGCGACCGTTCCGTAGAGCAGCGCAAGGAGGGATCCGGCGATCCAGGCGCCCATCAGCAGGCTCCACAAGGTCAGTGCTACCGCTTCCGTTCCCCGTGCAGACGCAATCCTTCCTCGAAGGAACCAGCCCGTGATCCAGGCCGCTGGGATCATGAACATGGCCGCGAACAGTCCGGCCCAGCGCATGTGCTCATCCGGGGCGAGGAGCGACGCGCTGCCGGAGAGCAAACCGTGCGCAACTCCGATGGGGATCAGCCAGGCGAGGAAGCGCAAGCGCCGCGCGGGCTCCATCCTGCGCCAGGAGATGGCGAAGCGCCGTCGACTCCCCATGGAAGTCAGGATAGCGCCTTCCGCCCGGGCG
>DASVAP010000222.1:0-15580 GCA_036376275.1 Planctomycetota bacterium
AGCGTCGACTGGGACGAGCTCCTGCGCAAGACCACGGGGCGCCCGCTCTCGGCCGAACCGATGCTGCGCTACTACGCGCCGCTGCTGGAGTGGCTGCGGAAGGAGAACGCGGGGCGCAGGGCGACGCTGGCGGAGATCTGACGCCGGGCGGAACGGCGGCGGTTCAAGCGCTCGCGCCCCCGGTCCGATAGCTGGAGCACGTGCAGAGCGAGACGGGCGAGCGGCTGAAGCAGGGCGTCGCGGCGCTGCAGCGTGGCGATACCGAGACCGCCCTGGCGTGCAGCGAGGCCGTGCTGCGCGTGGCGCCGAGCCTGTCGGTCGCGCACCTCGTGCGCGGGCGGGCGCTGCTGGCAC
Organism: Planctomycetota bacterium; assembly: GCA_036376275.1. Classification (GTDB taxonomy): domain Bacteria; phylum Planctomycetota; class UBA1135; order UBA1135; genus JABFRZ01. The sequence continues at coordinate 355 of DASVAP010000222.1, forward strand.
AGGGCTCGGCGACGGCGGTGGAGGCCCTGGAGCGGGCGCTGGCGCTGGATCCGCGCTCGGCCGAGGCCGAGCTGGCGCTCGGGGCGGCCCTGGCGGCGCGCGGAGACATGCAGGACGCCTGGGCTCACCACCTGCGGGCCTTCGAGCTGGCCCCGCGCTCGGCCAGCGTGATCGAGCGCGGGGCGGGCTTCCTGCTCGACCAGGGCGAGCTGGACACGGCGCTGGAGCTGTACCGCGCCGCGGCGGCGCTGGGCAGCGCCGAGGCCGCGGGCGGCGTGCTCGAGGTGCTCGAGCGCCGCGGCGACCTCGCGGCGGCGGCGGCCATCGTCGCCGAGGGACGGCTCGATCCAGGCCGCTCGCCGCGCCTGGCGCTCGCCGTGGCGCGGCTCCTCGGACGGGTCGGGCGCCAGGAGGAGGCCCTGACGCTGCTCGAGTCGGCCGCGGGCCCGTGCACGGCGCCGGCGTGGCGCGCGAAGTGGCACTACGCGCTGGGCGAGTGCCACGACCGGCGCGGCGCACCGGCCGAGGCCTTCGGCCACTGGCGCGCCGCGAACGAGCTGCGCGGCGGGCGTTTCGACGCCGCGGCCCTGGCGCGGCGCGTGGAGCGCATCCTGACCGAGGACACGCGCGCCCGGATCCTGGCGCGGCCGCGCGCCCGGCATGGTGACGGGCGACCCGTCTTCATCGTGGGGGCGCCGCGCTCCGGCACGACGCTGGTCGAGGAGCTGCTGGCCACCAGCCCGGCGGTGCACGCGCGTGGCGAGCTCGACGCGATCCCGGCCCTGGTCGCGACCCTGGCCCGGGACGATGCGGCCGCGGTCGAGGCGGCCGCGCGGCAGTACCTCGCGGGCCTGGCCGGGCTCGGCCCGCAGGTCCGCTGCGCGACCGACAAGCTGCCCCACAACGCCTTCCACCTGGGCGTGATCGCCCAGCTCTTCCCGCAGGCGCGCGTGGTGCACGTGACGCGGGATCCGCTCGACACCGGCCTCTCGATCTATTCCCGCGACCTGCACGCGACCCACGACTACGCCACCGACCTCGGCGCGATCGGGAGCTTCCTGGGCGCCCATGCCCGGCTCCTCGCGCACGGACGCGAGCACCTGCCGCTCGCCCGGTACGAGCTCGCCTACGAGCGCCTGGTGGCCGAGCCGGAGGCCGAGACGCGCGCGCTGTTCGGCTTCCTCGACCTCTCCTGGGACGAGTCGGTCCTGCGCTTCCACGAGTCGCGCCGAGCCGTGCGCACGGCCTCCTTCGCCCAGGTGCGCCGGCCGCTGCACGGGGGCTCGGTCGGGCGCGCGCAGGCGTACCGAGCATGGCTCGGGCCGCTCGCGGAGGCCCTGCGAGCGCCGGCAACGCCGGGACGCTGAGCGCAGTCGATCCGCTCCGCGTCAGTCCGCCGCGGCGAGCGCGCCGGACAGGGCCTCCGCCAGCGGGCCCTCCTCCCAGCCGCCGCCCAGAGCCTTGTAGAGCGCGACGAGGTGCGTGGTCACGCCGGACTCGCTGGTGGTGAGCTCGTCTTCCAGCTCCGCCAGGGCGCGCTCGGAGACGAGCACGGCCTGGAAGTCGGAGAGGCCCTCGGTGTACTGCGTGCGCGCCAGCTCGACCGAGCGGCGCGCCTGGTCGGCGGCCTCGCGCAGGTCGGCCAGGCGTGCCTGCTCGCGCACGAAGCGCGTCATCGCGCCCTCGCTCTCCTCGAGCGCGAGCAGCACGACCGTCTCCCAGCCGAGCAGGGCCTGCTGGCTGCGCGCCTCCTGGGCGGCGATCACGGCGCGACGGCGGCCGCCGTCGAACAGGGTCCAGCGCAGCGAGGGCCCGAGGCCGAAGACGCCGCTGGCGTCCTCGAAGAGGTCGCCCGTCTCCTCGGCCGCGACGCCGAGGGTGCCGAACAGGGTGAGGCGCGGGTAGAGCTCGGCCTCGGCCACGCCGATGCGCGCCGTCTCGGCCGCGAGCAGGCGCTCGGCCGCGCGCACGTCGCTGCGACGGCGCAGCAGGTCGGCCGGGACCCCGACCGCGACCGTGACCGGCGGGACCGGGATCGGCGCGGGCGTGGCCAGCTCGGCCGCCAGCGCGCCCGGGGCCGCGCCCAGCAGCACCGCCAGGCGGTTCTCGGCGGCGCGCAGGCCGGCCTCCAGGGCCGGCACGCGGGAGCGCGTCGTGGCCACGTTCGTGCGCGCCTGGGCCACGTCGATCTCTCCCACCAGGCCCGCCTCCTGGCGCGCCGTGACGAGGGCCAGGGTCTCCTGCTGCAGCTCGACGTTGCGGCGCGCGAGCTCGAGGCGGCGCTGGAAGGCGCGCAGCTCGACGTAGGAGCGCGCGACCTCGGCCGCGACCGTCACGGCCACGCCGCGCAGGTCCTCGACCGTCGCCTCCAGCTCGGCGTCGGCGGCCTCGACCGAGCGGCGCACGCGGCCCCACAGGTCGAGCTCCCAGGCGGCGTCGAAGCCGGCCGAGGTGATCTCGGTGTCGGGCACGAACTCGCCCAGGGGCGTGTTCTCGCTCTCGCCGCTGCGGCGCCAGGCGAGCTGGCCGTCGACGGTCGGGTAGAGCTCGCCCTCGGCCACCCCGCGCAGCGCGCGCGCCTCGCGCACGCGCGCCAGGGCCACGCGCAGGTCGAGGCTGCCCAGCAGGGCCCGGGCCACGAGCGCGTCGAGCTGCGGATCCTCGAGGCGCTGCCACCATCCGGCCAGCTCGGCCGGCGCGGAGGGCAGCGTGCCCTCGGCGGACGCGCTCCACTCCGGCGCGAGCTCGCGCGCGGGCGGCTCGTGGTCGGGGCCGACGGTGATGCAGGCGCCGAGGAGCAGCGCGGCGGCGGAGAGGAGGAGGTTCGGCTTCATCGGAGGATCTCGGCGGGTACGCGCGCTCACGCCGCCCCCAGGGCCGGCTCGCCGGCGACGGGGATGGCCTCGGGCTCCGCCACCGGCTCGGTGACGTGCTGGCGCGCGATCAGGACGTAGAAGACGGGCACGACGAAGAGCGTGAAGAACGTGCCGACCAGCATGCCGGCGACGAGCACGATGCCGATCGAGTTGCGCGCCTCGGCGCCGGGGCCGCTGACGAGCACCAGCGGGAAGTGCCCGAAGACCGTGGCGGCCGAGGTCATCAGCACCGGGCGCAGGCGCGTGAGCGAGGCCTCGCGCAGGGCCGCGACCTTGGCGAGGCCGCGCTCCTGCAGGGTGTTGGCGAACTCGACGATCAGGATCCCGTTCTTGGCGATCAGGCCGACCAGCGTGATCAGCCCGACCTGCGAGTAGATGTTGATCGTGGTCAGGTCGAGGAAGGTGAACACCAGCGCGCCCGAGATCGCCAGCGGCACCGAGCCGAGCAGCACGATCAGGGGGTCGCGGAAGCTGCGGAACTGCGCCGCCAGCACCAGGTAGATCAGCACCAACGCGAAGCCCAGCGTCCCGGCCAGGGCCGAGCCCTCGCGCCGGATCTGGCGCGACTCGCCGGCGTGGTCGAGGGTGACGCCGGGACCGATGGCGGCCAGGGCGGCCTCCTCGAGGACGCGCAGGCCCTCCTCCTTGGTCACGCCCGGCTGCACGCCGCCGAAGAGGCGCACGGCATTGCGCTGCTGGAAGCGGTTCAGCGTGCGCGGCGAGGTCGAGGCCTCGATGCGCGCGAAGGTCGAGACCGGCACGAGCTCGCCGCCCGGCGTCTTGATCTTGAGGTCGAGCAGCGGGCCGAAGGTGGCCCGGTCCTCGTCGCCGATCTGCGGGATGACCTTGTAGCTGCGGTCGAAGTAGTTGAAGCGGTTGACGTAGGCGCCGCCCAGCAGCGTGCCGAGCTCGCGCCCGACGCCGGCCAGGTCGAGGCCCAGGTCGGCCAGCTGCTCACGGTCGATCACGACGCGCGCCTCGGGGCGGTCGATCTTGAGGTCGGTGTCGACGTACAGGAACTTGCCGCTCTGCCAGCCGGCCCCCAGCACGGCGGCCGCGGTCTCGAGCAGCTCCTCGACCGGCTGCGCGGTCTGCAGCACGAGCTCGACGTCGTACTGGCCGGCGTTGGGGAGCGGCGGATCGAGGCGCGGGAAGATGCGCAGGCCGGGGATCTGCGAGACGGCCCCGAAGACCTCGCCGTAGATCTGCTCGGTCGAGCGCGTGCGCTCGCGCCAGTCCTTGGCCTTCATGCCGCCGAAGCCGCCCCAGGAGGCCGAGAGCGACCACATGAACTCGGCCTCCGGGAAGGCCGTGATGGTCTCGACGACGTCGAGCGACTGGCGGTTGACGGCCGCCAGGGTCGCGTCGGGTGCCGCGTCGAGGTAGAGCGAGATGTGCGCCTGGTCCTCGACCGGGGCCAGCTCCTTGCGCGACCAGGCGTAGAGCGGCCAGGCCGCCAGCGTGGCGACCAGCCCCGCCCCGGCGATGGCCCAGCGCATCTCCAGCGCCCCCTCCAGCAGGCGCGCGTAGACGCGCCGCACGGCCTCGAAGCCGCGGTTGACGAGCCCGGTCAGGCGTCCCTCGCGGCCGTGGGCCGGCACGAGGCGCGAGCTCATCACCGGCGAGAGCGTGACGGCCACCAGGCCCGAAACGACCACCGCGGCGGCCAGCGTGATCGCGAACTCGAGGAACAGCGTGCCCGTCAGCCCGCCCTGGAACCCGATCGGCGCGTAGACCGTCGCCAGGGTGATCGTCATGGCGATCACGGGCCCGACCAGCTCGCGCGCCCCGACCAGGGCGGCCTCGACGCGGGTCTTGCCCGAGCGCACGTGGCGCTCGACGTTCTCGACCACCACGATCGCGTCGTCGACCACGAGACCGACCGAGAGCACGATCGCCAGGATCGTCAGCAGGTTGAGCGAGAAGCCCGCCGCCAGCATCACGATCGCCGCGCCGACCAGCGAGACCGGCATGGCCACCAGCGGCACGAGCGCCGTGCGCAGCGAGCCCATGAACAGGAACACGACCAGTCCGACGATCGCGATCGTCTCGATCAGGGTCTTGGTGATCTCGCGCAGCGCGTCCTCCATGAACTCGGTCGCGTCGTAGGCGAGCCGCATGTCGATGTCGGCCGGCAGGGTCGGGCGCAGGCGCTCCATCTCGGCCCGCAGGCGGTGCGCGACCTCGATCTCGTTCACGCCGACCAGCGGCCACACGCCCAGGTACACCGCCTCCTTCTCGCTGAACTTGGCGACCATGTCGGGCTCCTCGGCCCCGAGCTCGACGCGCGCCACGTCCGCCAGGCGCACGACGGCGCCGCGGCGCTCGGCCACGATCAGCTCCTCGAACTCCGTGACCGTGCGCAGGTCCGTGTTCGCCAGCAGGTTGACCTGCACCAGGTTGCCCTTGGTCTGGCCGACGGCCGCCAGATAGTTGTTGCGCTGCAGGGCCGAGTGCACGTCGCCCGGGGCGAGGTCGAGGGCCGCCAGGCGGTCCGGGTCGATCCACACGCGCATCGCGATCGGGCGCCCGCCGACGATGTCGACGCGCTGCACGCCCTCGAGCGTGGCCAGCTGCGGCTGCAGCGTGCGCGCCAGCCAGTCGGTCACGGCCGGGATGCCGCGCTCGCTGGAGGTGAACGAGAGGTAGAAGGAAGCGTAGGGCCGGTCGGCGCGCTGCACCTCGACGATGGGCGGCTCGGCCTCGGCCGGCAGCTCGGAGCGCACCTGCTGCAGGCGCGCCGTGACCTCGGCCAGGGCGGCGGTGGCGCTGTGGTCGAGCTTCAGGCGCACCGTGACCGTGCTGATCCCGGCGCGGCTGGTGGACTCGAGGTAGTCGACCCCGCTGATGGCCGAGACCACGCGCTCGATCGGCGTGGTCAGGAAGCCGCGCACGGTCTCGGCGCTGGCGCCGGTGTAGACCGTGGTGATCACGACCGAGGAGCTCTCGATCTTCGGGTACTGCTGCACCGGCAGGGCCGAGAGCGCGCGCCAGCCCACCAGGACCAGCACGAGGTTGACCACGATGGCCAGGACGGGGTGGCGGATGAAGACGTCGGTGAAGGAGCGCATCGGAGGAGCTCGGCGGCGGGACTAGTGCGTGACGGGGCCGGTGGCCTCGGGATGGACGACGAGGCGCACGCCCTCGCGCAGCTTGAAGGAGCCCGAGGTGGCGACCTCCTCGCCGGCCGCCAGGCCGGCGTCGATCACGACCTCGTCGCCGAGCAGGGCCCCGCCCTGGACCGCGCGCAGCCGCGCGCGTGGCTGGCCCTGGGCGTCGGCCTCGACCACGAAGACGTGGTCGCCGGCCGGGCCCTTGCGCAGGGCGCTGACGGGCACGGTCACCGCCGCGCGCGGCGGGCCGACCGGCACGTGCACGCGCACCGAGGCGCCGGGGGTCGGCAGCTCGGGACCTTCCAGCTCGGCGCGCACCAGCGCATTGCGCGTGGAGGGATCGACACGCGCGTCGAGCGCGACGATCGTGGCCGTGCGCGTCGTCCCCGGGGCGAGCGTGACCTCGACCCCGAGCCCGGCGCGCAGCCCGGCGGCCACCGCCTGGGCCACGGTGAAGTCGACGTGCACGCGCTCGTCGATGCCCTGCAGGGTGGTCAGGACGGTGCCGCTGTCGAGGTACTGGCCCGGGTGCACGTCCGCCAGGCCCACGCGCGCGTGGAACGGGGCGCGGATCGTCTTGCGCTCGATCACGGCGCGCGTGCGCGCCACGTTCGCCAGGGCCACGTCGCGCTCGGCGCGCGCGCGGTCCACGTCGGCCTCCGAGGCCCCGCGGTTCGCCTGCGCGCGCTCCATGCGTCCGAGCAGGGTCTCGGTCAGGGCCACCTGGGCCGCCTGGGCCTCGAGCTCGGCCTCCTCGACCGCCACGTCGAGGGCCACGAGGAGCTGCCCCTCCTCGACCACCGCCCCCGGCACGAGCGCGACCTCGCGCACGGTGCCGGCCAGCTCGTTCTGCAGCGTGACCGAGCGCAGCGCGCGCACGGTGCCGATCGCGGTCGTGGCCGGCTGGTGCTGGCGCTCGCGCGCGCGCGCCGCGCTGACCACCTCGGTCGGCTCGGGTTGCGCGGCCGAGGCCTGGGCCTGGCGCTCGAGGTCGGAGCGCTTCCAGGCCGCGAGGGCGGCGCCGGTGCCAGCCAGGAGGAGCAGGAGGAGGCCCGAGCGGAGGGGAGAGGAGAGCGTCATGGCGGGTAGGGCGGGCATTGAGTAGACCGGTCGCCTAGGCGGCAGGAGATAGAGCGGTGGCGGTGGACGGGGGCGGGTGGGCTCGGCCTCAGCGCGAGGGCTTCAGGAGGTCGCCGAAGACGAACTCGAGGCAGTCCTCGACGGGCTGCAGGCTGCGGTCGATCTGGCTGCGGATCGTGGCGCCCTCCCACAGCATCACGAGGATGCTGGCGAGGCGCTCGGGGTCGTGGCTGAGGACGATCTCCCCCTCCGCCTGGGCCTCGCGTACGACGCGCGCGAGGATCGCGGTCCACTGGTCGTAGGCGAGCTGCAGGGCGGCGTGGACGGTCGGGGAGAGCTGCCCGGTTTCCAGGGCCATTTTTGCGATGAGGCACTGGCGCTCGGAGCCGTGCTGGATGCACTCCTCGCGCCCGAACTCGAACACGGCGCGCAGGCGGGCCAGGGGCTTCTTGCGGCGGTCGGAGAGGATCGGGCCGAGGGTCTCCAGGTGGAGCGCCATCTGGCGCTCGATCAGCGCCACCCCGAAGTCCTCCTTGGAGGCGAAGTAGTGGTAGAAGCTGCCCTTCGGGACGCCGGCGCGCTTGAGGATCTCGGTCAGGCCGCAGGCGTTGAAGCTCTTCTCGGCCACCGCCTGGGCGCCGACCTCGAGCAGGCGCTCGCGGGTCCCGGTTTCCTTCGTCGTGGGGGTCATGATGGGCCTCAGAGTAGACCAGTCGTCTAGTAAGAGCAAGGGGCTGGAGCAGGAGCCCGGAATCCGGGCCCGGACCGCCGCCGGGGCGGCGCCGCGGGGGGTGGAGGGCTGGGATCCGGTCGGCATGCCGGGGCCGACGCGCGCGGGCGGGCGGGATTACGGGGCGAGGGGGATTCCGGCCCGTCGGCGGCCGGCATGGCTCAGGCGAGCCGCGCGCAGCCGCTGCGCACTCCCGCGGGGGCCGTTGCGTCCTTGTGCGGATGGGCCGTGCCCTGGGCGCCCCGATATCTCAGGGCGCCATGAAACCCATCCTGCTCACCCTCCCCTTCCTCGCGCTCCTCGGCTCCCGCGGCCTCTCGATCGGCCCGGCCACGGCGGCGCCCGGAGACGAGCCCGGCACCGTGCGCGGCAAGGCCGCCTTCCAGGGCGAGGCCCCGCGCCGGCGCAAGGTCGACATGGGCAGCGATCCGGCCTGTCACGCGCTGCACGAGGCCGAGCCGCTGCGCGACGAGTCGATCCTGGTCGACGACAAGGGCGGCCTGGCGAACGTGTTCGTGTACGTCAGCAAGGGGATCGACGGGAAGTTCACGCCCCCCACCGAGCCGGCGGTGCTGGACCAGAAGGGTTGCTGCTACGTGCCGCACGTGCTCGGCATGCAGGTCGGCCAGAAGCTGGTGATCCGGAACAGCGACCCGGTCACGCACAACGTCCACTCGTTCGCCAAGAAGAACAAGGCCTTCAACCAGAGCCAGCAGTCGGGCGGCAAGGAGCTCGAGCACGTCTTCGACAAGGAGGAGGTGCTGATGCAGATCAAGTGCGACATCCACGGCTGGATGAGCACCTACGTGGGCGTGGTCGAGCACCCCTTCTTCGCGGTGACCAGGGCCGACGGCTCCTTCGAGATCCCGAAGCTGCCGCCGGGCGAGTACACGCTGACCGCCAAGCACGAGGCCCTGGGCACGCAGAAGACGACCCTCACCGTCGCCGCGGGCGGGACGGTCGAGACGAGCTTCAGCTTCGCCGAGCAGTAGCTCCGTGTCGTCCTCCCCTGCTGCTCCCGCCGCGGCTCCCGGCCGCGGGCTCCCGGCGCTCCTGGCCGCGGCCTTCGTGGCCTGCGCGCTGCTCGTCGTGCTGGGGGTCTGGACGCACGGGCGCATGCCCGCCCTGGCCAGCCGGCACGGGGCCAGCATCGACGCCGTCATCCGCTACCTGCTCGTGGCGACCGGGATCCTGTTCCTGCTCGGGCACGGCGTGCTGGCCTTCTTCGTGCTGCGCTACGCGGGCGCCGGGGAGCGTGGCTCGCCCCACGCCTCGGCGCGCACCGAGTGGCGCTGGGCGCTGGTCCCGGTGCTGGTGATGTGCGTCCTGTCCGAGGGCGGCGTGCTGATCGTCGGGCTGCCGGCCTTCCGCCAGCTCTACGTGGACACGCCGGCGGACCCGTGGGTGGTCGAGATCGTCGGCAAGCAGTTCGAGTGGCTGGTGCACTACCCCGGCGCCGACGGCAAGTTCGGCGAGAGTCGTGCCGAGCTCGTGAGCGACGCGCGCAACCCGCTCGGCCTCGACAAGAAGGACCCGAACGTCGCGGACGACGTGTGGACGCGCGGCCAGCTGCGCCTCCCGGTCGGACGGCCGGTCTTGATCCGCCTGCGGGCCCTGGACGTGATCCACAGCTTCACGGTGCCGGAGTTCCGCGTGAAGCAGGACCTGATCCCGGGCTTCCTGGGCCGCACCCAGTTCGAGCCCACCCGGGCGGGCAAGTTCGAGATCGCCTGTGCCGAGCTGTGCGGGCTCGGCCACTACCGCATGCGCGGGTTCATCGAGGTCCAGGAGCAGAGCGAGGTCGACGCATGGCTGAGCGATCAGGATCCGGCGTTCTGAGCGCACCCGCGGCGCACGCGGGGCACGCCGGGGCCCACCCCGCGCCGCGGGGGTTCCTGCGGCGCTACGTGTTCAGCACCGACCACAAGGTGATCGGGCTGCAGTACCTCGTCACGGCCATGCTCATGGCCCTGGTCGGCGGCGGGCTGGCGGCGCTGATCCGCGTGCAGGTCGCCTGGCCCACGCTGGCCGTGGTCTCGCCCGAGACCTACCTCTCGGTCGTGACGATGCACGGGACGATCATGGTGTTCTTCGTCGTCTCGCTGGCGCTGGTCAGCGGCTTCGGGAACTTCCTGATCCCGCTGCAGATCGGGGCGCGCGACATGGCCTACCCGCTGCTGAACGCGCTCTCCTACTGGACGATCGTGCCGGGCTGCCTCCTGATGCTGCTGGCCTTCTTCGTCGAGGGCGGCGCGGCGGCGGCGGGCTGGACGGCCTACCCGCCGCTCTCGGCCCTGGCCGAGGCGGTGCCCGGCTCGGGGCTGGGACAGACGCTGTGGCTGCTGGCCATGGCGCTCTTCATCGCCTCCTTCACGATGGGCGGGCTCAACTACATCACGACCATCCTGAACTGCCGGGCGAAGGGCATGACGCTGATGCGCATGCCGCTCTCGGTGTGGATGTTCTTCGTCTCGGCCGTCCTGGGCGTGCTGGCCTTCCCGCCGCTGACGGCGGCGGCGCTGATGCTGCTGGGCGACAGGCACCTCGGGACGAGCTTCTTCCTGCCCGGGGGCCTCGTCTTCGGCGAGGAGGTCCTGGCGCACGAGGGCGGGACGCCGCTGCTCTTCCAGCACCTCTTCTGGTTCCTCGGGCACCCCGAGGTCTACGTGATCGTGCTGCCGGCGGTCGGGATCGCCTTCGACGTGATCGCGGCCCACGCGCGCCGCCCGCCCTTCGGCTACCGCATCTCGGTCTGGGCCACGCTGCTGATCGCCTTCCTCTCGATGATCGTGTGGGGCCACCACATGTACGTCAGCGGGATGAACCCGCTGGTGGGCGAGTACTTCTCGATCGCCACGGTCTCGATCACGGCGCCCTTCTCGGTGCTCGGCATCAACCTGATCGCGAGCCTGTGGCGCGCGAAGATCCGCTTCACGACGGCGATGGTCTTCGCGCTCGGGATCATCTCGGTCATCGGCACCGGCGGGCTCGGAGGCCTCTACCTCGGCACCTCGACCTCGGACATCTACTTCCACGACTCCTACTTCGTGGTGGGCCACTTCCACCTGATGATCGGCGTCGTGACGCTGATGGGCACCTTCGCCGCCTGCTACCACTGGTTCCCGAAGATGTTCGGGCGCCTGATGGACGAGCGCCTCGGCAAGCTGCACTTCTGGCTGACCTACGTGCCCATGATGGCCGTGTTCGTGCTGATGCACTACCAGGGCCTCTCGGGCATGCTGCGGCGCTACTACGACCACTCGATGTACGCCTTCCAGGCCGAGGGCATCGAGCTGGCCAGGGTCATCTCGTACTTCGCCTTCGCCGCCATCGCCGGACAGCTCGTGTTCCTGGTGAACTTCTCCTGGAGCGCGCTGCGCGGCCGGAAGGCGAGCGAGAACCCCTGGGAGGCCACCTCGATGGAGTGGAACACCGCCTCGCCCGCGCCCCACGGCAACTTCGCCGACGACCCGGTCGCGCGGCGCGGTCCCTACGAGTACGCCCCGCCCGGCTCCCGGCAGGACTTCGCACCCCAGTGGACGGCCTGAGCCCCGCACGGAACGAGCGCGCCGCGCAGACGCTGCTGTTCGCCTTCCTGGCGACGGTGGTCATGCTCTTCGCGGGCTTCACCTCGGCCTGGCTGATCCGGCGCACGGGCTCGGACTGGGGGCGGCTCCAGCTGCCCTGGCTCGCCTACGCGAACACGGCGGTGCTGGCGCTGTCGAGCCTGACGCTCGAGCGGGGGCGGGTCGCAGCGCGGGGCGAGGGCCAGGCTGGAGCCTGGCGGTCCCTGGGAGGGACGCTGGCGCTCGGGCTCGTCTTCCTGGCCGGCCAGGTGGGGCTGTGGCGCGCGCTCTCGCAGCACGGCGCCTTCGTCACGAGCACGCCCCAGGGCGCGTTCCTGTTCCTGCTCTCGGCCGTGCACGGGCTGCACCTGCTCGGCGGGCTCGTCGCGCTCGCCTGGATCCTCCACCGCCGCGCAGCCCCGCGAGGGGTGGCCGTGTACTGGCACTTCCTGGGCCTCGCCTGGCTCTACGTCCTCGGCCTCCTCCACCTCGCATGAGCCTCGCCCACGCACCCGCCCTGGCGACCACCGAGCGCTCCTTCCACGGCGTCGAGTGGCGCAAGCTGATGATGTGGCTGTTCCTCGTGACGGACGCCCTGCTCTTCGCGGGCTTCCTCGGGGGCTACGCCTTCTGCCGCCTGGCGAGCGACCGGCCCTGGCCGGACCGCACGCAGGTCTTCGACCTCGGCTTCATCACGGTCATGACCTTCGCGCTGATCACGTCGAGCTCGACCATGGCGAGCGCGGTCCTGGCCGCGCGCAACGGCAATCGCTCCGCGACGCGCGCCTTCCTGCTCGCGACCGCCACGATCGGCCTGCTGTTCCTGGGCATGCAGGCCTTCGAGTGGACGCACTTCATCGAGGACGGCGGGCGCCCCTGGGAGAACCCCTGGGGCGTGCCGGGCTTCTCGGCCTACTTCTTCCTGATCACCGGCTTCCACGGCACGCACGTGCTGCTCGGAGTGCTCGTGCTGCTGCTCACGGCGACGCGCTCGCTGCGCAGGCCCAATGCGGCCGAGATGGTCGAGGTGACCGGGCTCTACTGGCACTTCGTCGACCTCGTGTGGGTCTTCGTGTTCGGCTGCTTCTACCTGATCTAGGTCGCGGGCCCATGACCACCACGCACTCCTCCCCCACCTACCGCACCTACTGGGGCGCCTGGCTGATCCTGCTCGCGCTCACGCTGACGATGGTCTACGTGGGCGCGCCGGCGATCCTGGTGGGCGGGATCCTGGCCAAGGCCGGGATCATCACGCTGCTCTACATGCACCTGTGGCACGAGCACCGGCGGCTCTTCTGGACGGTCCTGCTGGGGATCTTCCTGACCTCGGCCGTGCTGGTGGCGCTGATGGTGCCCGACGCGAGGGCGATGTAGCCGTGCGCTGGCTGCGCGTGCTCGTCGCGGCGGGAGCCCTGTGGTGCGCGGGCGCCCCGCTGCCGGCCCAGTCCTGCTGACCGCGCTTCGGGGACACCCCCGAGACGGCCCGCCTGGCAGGCGGGTTCCAGCACGCGACGCTGGTGCTCCTGTTCGCGCCCTGGGCCCTGGTGGCGGCCGGCGGCTGGTGGTTCGCGCGCCGGGTGCGCGCTCAGGAGACGACGCCGCGCGGCGAGTAGAGGTGCCCGGGGAAGATCGGCGCGAGGTCGGTCACGCCCAGGCGCGCGAGCAGGAGCTCGCCCAGGACGTCGCGGTAGTCGATCGTCACGGCGAGGTCCTCGAAGTCCAGCGCGGCCGGGGAGAGCCCGGGCCAGTCCGCGATCACCTGACCGCCGTTGACGTCGCCCAGCACGAACATGGCGTTCCCGCGTCCGTGGTCCACGCCACCGCTGCCGTTCTCGGGCGCGTGCCGGCCGAACTCGGAGACGACGAAGAGCAAGTAATCGTCGAGGTGCCCGAGCATGTCGAGGTAGAAGGCCTCGAGCCCGCGCGCGAGGTCGCTCAGCAGGCTGGCCATGAGCCCGTCGAGCGGCCCCAGGAAGGCGTGGAGGTCCCAGAGGTTGTTGTTGTTGATGTTGACGAACTCGACGCCGGTGTCGGCCTTGAGCAGGGCGGCGACGTTGCGCAGGGTGTCCCCGAACGGCCCGGCCGGGTACACGGCGCCGTTCTCAGGGACGTAGCCCGCGAAGTCGACGCCGCCCAGGTTGAAGGAGGCGATCGTCTCGAAGGCGGGCTCGGCCACCAGCGGGTGCCGCCGGGCGTAGGCCTCGAGCAGCGCCACCTGGCGCTGGGCCGCCGTCGTGGCGCGGCCCGGGAAGTCGAAGGTGAAGTCCCGCACCGGCAGCGTGTCCGGCGCCTGGCGCAAGGTGGTCGGCAGGTTGTTGCCGATCGAGAGCCCGCGCAGGTCGGCCGTGCCCGGAGCAGCCGTGGCCACCAGATAGCGCGCCCCCCAGCCCGAGGTCAGGCTCATGGGCGGCACGCTCGGATCGCCGAACTCCATCGTCTCCATCGCCTCGAAGTGCGAGCGCGTGACGTCGGTCGAGCCCATCGCGTGCACGATCGCGAGGTGTCCGTTGCCGTAGGGCGTCAGGAGCGGCGCCGCAGCTGGCGGCAGGCCGAAGAAGCCGTCGAGGTCCAGCGCTCCCCCGGCCGCCCCCGGGGGCGGCACCGCGAGCGTGGGGCGCAGCACGTACAGGTCCCCGTCGCCGTGGGGCACGACGGCCGTCAGGCCGTCCATCCCGCCGCGCAGGAAGACCTGGATCAGGGTCGGCTTGTGGGCCGCGCCGCGCGCGTGGGCCGGCCGCGCGAAGGCCGTGGCCGTGACCAGCGAGGCCGTTCCCCCGAGCAGGGTCCGGCGCGTGAGGCCGTGGGAGTCGTGTGCGTGCTGGTGCGTCATGGAGGACCTCGCTCAGTACCACTGGTAGCTGGGGAGCTCCGCGCCGAGGGCCAGGCAGTCGTACAGCGCGGTGACGTCGAACGGGACGGGATAGGCGTCCATGTAGGCCTGCAGGATGGCCTCGTCCGCCGGCGAGAGCCCCTGTCCGAAGAAGCGCTCGTTCATGCGTCGCGCCAGGCCGGGCACGTCGGCCGGCCCGGCGAATCCGAGCCGTGCGCTCAGGGCCGCGGGGGTGATCGAGCGCACCCCCGCGAAGATGAAGTCGTGCCGCAGGTACGTGGTCGCGAAGATCCAGCGCGGCAGGAGCGAGCCGCCCCAGGCCTCCAATCCGTCCGGGTAGCCGTCCGGCGCGACGTGGTCGTAGGGCGAGTGCCCCATCGCGACCAGGTGGTTGAGCGTCGCGTTCGAGCTCGCGCGATGTTGCGCATCCATGGCCCGGAAGAGCGAGACCGCGTGGTGGAAGGGGCGCCGGTACCTGGGGGCCAGCACGGCCGAGTGGGCCGCCAGGTTCCGGCGCGTGAGGATCACCCGCAGCATGGCCCGGATGTCTCCGCCGGTGGCGCGGTACGTCTCGGCCACCTGCTGGACCAGCTCCGGCGGAGGCGTCGGCGTCAGGAAGTGCCGCACGAGCTTGTGCGCCAGGAAGGCCGCCGTGCTGGGGTGTCGGACCAGGATGTCGAGCACCTCCTTGGCCTCGTTGCGCGCCACCGGCTGGCCGGGCCGGCCGACCGCGGGCGTGCCGCCGATCACGTGGCCGAGCACGAACTTGAGACCGCGCGCGTGCAGGTCCGGGTCGAAGGTGCCGCGCAGGTGGTCGGGTGAGTCCGGATCCCCGTTCAGGGTCCAGCCGGTGAAGCAGCGTGCCACCTCGTCCACGTCGGCGTTCGAGTAGCCGCCGTGCACGCTGAGGGTGTGCAGCTCGAGCAGCTCGCGCGCGTAGTTGTTCTGCGGCGCGCTGCGCTCGTTCAGCCAGTTGTCCAGGTAGTACAGCATCGCCCCGCTGAAGGCGCAGGCCGAGAGCAGCTCGGGGA
>DASVAP010000231.1:0-4617 GCA_036376275.1 Planctomycetota bacterium
CCCGCCACCATCAGGTTGTGGGGCTTGAGGTCGCGGTGCACGATGCCCTGCTCGTGGGCGTGGTGCACGGCGCGCGCGGCGTCGCGGATCCACGCGACCCGGGTCCGGAGCGGCGCGTCGCTGACCTCGGACAGGGGCCGCCCCTCGACGAGCTGCATCACGATCGCGTCCGGGTGCGCGTCGTAGACCGCGGCGATGTGCGGGTGGTCGAGCCGCGCGGCGGCACGCGCCTCGCGCAGGACAGGCTCGGCCAGGCCCGGGCCGGCGCCGGGGACGAGCGTCAGGCGCTTCACGGCCACGCGCCGGCGCAGGGCCACGTCCTCGGCCTCGTACACGACGCCCATCCCGCCGCGCCCGAGCTCGCGCAGCAGGCGATAGCGGCCGTGCAGGAGCTCCCCCGCCGGCGCGGCCAGCTCGCGCGCGTCGGCCAGGAGCCGCGCGCGGGCTTCCGGAGGGAGCGCGGAGCTCACCGCGGCTCCTCCACCAGCCAGGCCAGCTCGTCGCCGAGGTCGGCCGCGTTCGCCACCGTCTCGAGGACCAGCGCGCGCAGGTGCTCGCGGTAGGCCTTCTTCGTGCGCTGGAGGTAGTTCGACACGTCGGTCGTGGTGATCCCGTGGCGCGCGGCCAGCGCGCGGTAGTCCGGCTCGGGCCCGCCGGCCAGGTAGTAGTCGCGGAACACGGCGAAGTGGACGGCGCGCCCGCCACGCTCGAGCTCGAGCCGCGTGCGCTCGAAGGCCGCCTCGACCAGCGCCGCGCGCCAGGCGGCGTCCAGGGCCTCCTCCGGCGAGGGCGTGGCCCGATCGGCGGGCTCGGGCGCGTCCGCAGCGTCGAGCGAGGCTCCGTGCGCGCCCCCGCCGCGCTTCGCGGCCTGCTCGCGGCGCAGCGCATCGGTCGCGAAGTTGCGCAGGGCCACCTTGAGGAAGGCGCGGAAGCGCCCGCGCTCGGGCTCGGCCTTGGCCAGCCAGTCCGAGGCCAGCATCCAGGCGAAGAACTCCTGGAAGAGCTCGTGGGCCCGCTCGCGGGGGAGGCGCAGCGCGGCCGCGAGGTAGGCCTCGGCCGGCGCCTGGTAGCGCCGCGCGAGCGCGCCGAGGGCCTCCTCGCGGGCCTGCCCGGCCCCGCCGCCGCGGCGCACGTCCGACCAGAGGGTGGTGGGGAAGGTTCCTGCGTCCACTAGCCCGCCTGGTTCATGAAGCCTCGAGCGAAACGTCGCGAATGCCGGCAGATGCAGGGATTCGCGACCGAGAGCACCGGAGACGACCTCAGGCAGGTCGTCGAGGCCTCGCAGGGAGCGAAGCCCTGCAGGTGCCGGCAGTTGCGACGTTGGAGCCGAGGCTTCATGAATCAGGCGGGCTAGCGATGAGCGCGCGCGGCGTTCGCGTACCGGACAAAGGAGGCCGCTCGGCCTCGCGACTACGATACCCGCCGAACGGAGACCGCGAACCATGCTCACGCCCGCCCTGCTCGCCCTTTCCCTGTGCCAGACCTCGCTGCCCGACGCAGCCGAGCTACTCGACCGCCGCGAGGCCAGGCTCGGCCCGCTCGAGAAGCGCAGCGGCGCGCGCGGTGTCGTCGTCGAGGGGTCGCTCTCGATGCCGGGCGGCCCGGCCGCCACCTTCGAGGAGCTGCACCGCGTCGGCCCCGGCGAGGAGCGCGTGCGCTTCACGCTCACCATGGAGGGCTGGGGCTCGACCTCCCAGGGCACCGACGGCAAGGTGAGCTGGACGACCGATCCCGCCTTCGGGGTCTCGGTCCAGGAGGGCGTCGAGCAGATGGCCGTGCGCCGCGTTTGGGCCCTGCAGCGCAGCACGCCCTGGCGCGCGCTCTACCGTTCGGCGAGGACGATCGGCCCGGCGGAGCGCGACGGGCGCCAGCTGCTGGAGCTCGAGCTGACGCCGGCCGAGGGCAAGAGCGAGCGCTGGTTCGTCGATCCGGCGACGCTGGAGCTCGTGCGCGTCGCGGTCGTGTACCCGAACCCGACCGGCGGCGCCCTGCCGATGGAGTGGACCTTCGGCGACTGGCGCGCGGTCGACGGGATCCTCTACCCGCACGAGCGCGGCCAGGTCGTGCAGGGCGGGGTCGCAGCAGGTGGGGAGACGGCCGACGCGCTCCCCATGCGCTTCACCTACACCTGCTCCTCGATCCGCCACGAGCCGGTCGAGCTCGCGCGCGTGGCGCCCGCGCCCGAGGTCGCCGCCGCGATCGCCGATCCGAAGCTGCGCGCCCCGGCGCCGCCCAAGGACCCGGACGCCTGCGCGCTCGAGACCGTCGCGCGCCAGCACGTCGCCACCGTGCGCCTGACCTGCGACGTCGACAAGGTCAGCGCCACGCTGGCCTCGATCTTCCCGGAGGTCGGCACCGTGCTGCAGGCCCAGGGCGCCGCCATGAGCGGCCCGCCCTTCTCGCGCTACCACGTGATCGACGTCGAGCAGGGCAAGATCGACCTCGAGGCCGGCATCCCGGTCGCGGCCCCGATCACGCCGAGCGGCCGCGTGAAGGCCAGCGAGCTCCCCGCCGGCCGCACCGCCGTGACCTGGCACACCGGCTCCTACCACGACCTGCAGAAGAGCTACGACCGCCTGGGAGCGTGGATGAAGCGCGAGGGCCTCAGCGCGCGCGGCGGCTTCTGGGAGATCTACTGGACCGACCCGGGCCTCGAACCGGACCCCTCCACCTGGCGCACGCAGATCCTGTGGCCGGTAGAGTGACGCTGCGCGGGACGAGGGTTCAGATCTCCGCGTCGGTCCAACCGGGTGGCTTTCCGCCGGTGGCGTGCGGATCCGCAGTCGTCATGGTCTTGCGCCTCCGTCTCTGATCGTTCCATCGGGTCTGGCGGCGGATCCACGTGTAGATCAAGCCTGCCAGGCCCAGGACGAACAGCCCCCAGAGCACGTACAGGAAAACGACGGTGCTCGGCAAGAGGAGGTCGTCGTCGCTCGGCACGAGCAAGCCTACCTCGGTCATGCCTCGATGATCTCACGCCTGGCGTGCAGCCGCTCCACGGCATTTCGGAAGCGCGCCGACGCCTCGCCATAGACACCCGCGTGGCCCTTGCGCGGCGCGAAGGGCCGGCCGGCCGGTGTCTCGTGGGCCTGGGCCAGCTCGTCCACGGCGATGCCGCGCGTGGACGTGTTCACCGCCACAGGTCCCAGGGCTGGCCGAGGGGCGGAAGGCTCTCGAGCTCGAGGGCCACGACGTGCCTCTCGGCTTCGGGCACGACCAGCTCCCAGCGCCGGAGGTCGGCGCCCTCCTCTCCGAGCACTCCATCCAGCAGGATCGCGCCCCTCCACTCCCCGGGCCAGCGCAGGGTCGTCCGGAAGAGCCCGTCCGCGCCCACCTCGAGCTCGGCCTGACCGTGCCGGGAGAACAGCCTCACCGGCCCGGACCAGGGCCGCGCGCCACGCGTGACGCGCCCCTCGAGGACCACGGGCTCCTCCTTCTGGAAGCGCAGCTCGAGCCCGCTCGAGTCCGAGATGACCGTCGCACTCGCGCTGGCCAGGGCCCAGGGCCGAGACTCGTGCGTGGCCACGATCGTGTGCTCCCCCGGCGGAAGGCGCAGCAGCTCGAAGTGCCCGCGCGGGTCGGTCTCGGCCGTGTCCTGCAGGTGGCTCCGGGTCGCCACGGCTACGCGTGCCCCGGCCAGCGGACGGCCATCCTCGTCCAGCACGCGCCCCGCCAGCCGGCAGGCCGGGGTCAGCCGCAGCTCGACGTTCTCGAGCGTGTGGCCGGCGGGAACCTCCAGCTCCAGGGGCTCGCTCGGTCCGTGCTCGTCAGAAAGCGCGAGCAGCCGGATCCGCGGCTTGCCGGGCTCCAGCTCGAAGCGTCCCTCGGCGTCGGTTCCACCCTCGCCCGAGCGGAAGTACGCGGTGTAGGCCGACCCCTCGTCACCCACCCAGGCTCCCGCCACCGCTCGCCCGCTCGCGTCCACCACCCGACCACGGATGCGGCCGGCGCCTGTCAGGACGATGTGCAGCTCCTGCGTCGAGCCCGCGCTCAGCTCGACTCGCCGCTCCGCGTCGAGGAAGCCACGGGCGCTCACGCGCACGATCCATACGCCGGCCGTCAGGTTCTTCAGCTGGAACCGTCCCCCGCTGCCCTGCGCGGATTCCCTTCTCTGGTCCCCACCCACCTGGTCCGCGGACACGTGGAGACTCTCCACGGGCTCCTCGGAACCATCCAAGACGACTCCGGACAGCGTGCAGGAGGCCTCTTCCACCAGGACCAGGCGCAGCGGAGCTCCATCCGGCTCCACATCGTCCACCCTCGCGCGGCCCAGGATCCCCTCGCGGGCGGCCCGGACGCGGACCTGGTAGCGACCTGGAGGAACCCCGCGGACCTGGAAACGACCGGTGTGTCCGCTCCTGTCCTGGTACCCAGGCCCCTCGACCTGGACGCTGAACGAGACGGGCTGCGTGCCGTCCGGCCAGGTCACGTCACCGGTGATCGTCCCGCCGCGCGTGACGCGCAGCACGAGGTCGAGCGCGTCCCCCCGTGACGGGTCGAGCGCCACCTCGCCCTGCCTCAGGAGATCTCCCTGCGTGCGCACCCGGGTGACCTCCAGTCCGACCCTTGTCACCCGGAAGCGGCCCTCGCGATCGCTCGCCGGGGTCGAGCCCGACC
>DASVAP010000259.1:0-49249 GCA_036376275.1 Planctomycetota bacterium
CCAGGACGAGCGCTGGGGCAGCGTGCAGGCGATCGCGGTCGAGGTGGGGGGCGAGCCGGTGGGCGTCAGCGACCCGCGCAGCGGCGGGAGCGCGCAGCGCGCGGTGAAGCGGCGCTGAGTCGAGCCCTGCTCCTTCCTGCGCCCTCTTCCATTCTTGGGGCTTCAGGCTTTCGTGTGGGGGGCGGCTGGGCGGCGGTGGATGGGGGATTCGTCTGGGTGGATTGGGCGCGGGGCGGTCGGGGCGAGGTGGCTGGGACGAGATTGCGCGCCCGCCGGGGCCCCGCCGCTGCTCCGTGGCGCTTGCGCCGGACCCGTGGCGCCGTGCAGTCGAGCTCTCGAGGCGCCACGCGGTCCGGACGCCCCGCGAGCGCGCGAAGCGCGCGCCTCCGGACCGCGTGGAGCCTCGAGAGCTCGACTGCACGGCGCCACGGGTCCGGCGGTAGTGCCACGGAGCAGTGGCGGGGCCCCGACGGGCGCGAAGTCTCGTCCCAGCCACAGGACCCCGACCGCCCCGCCCCCAAGCCACCCTGACGAATCCCCCATCCACCGCCGCCCAGCCGCCACCCACACGCAAGCCTGAAGCCCCAAGAATGGAAGAGGGCGCCGGAAGGAGCGGGGCTCGACTCAGCGCCGCTTCACCGCGCGCTGCGCGCTCCCGCCGCTGCGCGGGTCGCTGACGCCCACCGGCTCGCCCCCCACCTCGACCGCGATCGCCTGCACGCTGCCCCAGCGCTCGTCCTGGACCTCCAGGCGGTGCTGCTTGTCGCGCAGGCGCTGCAGCAGGGCCTCGTCCCAGCCGCGCTCGACGCGCGTCACGTCGGGGACCCACTGCTGGTGGATGCGCGGTGCGGCCACGGCCGCCTCCAGGTCCTGCCCGTACGCGATCGTGCGCAGCAGCACGCCCAGCACGCTGGTGATGATGCGCGGCCCGCCGGGGCTGCCCAGCACGAGCTTCACGACCTGCCCGCCGTCGCGCACGACGGTCGGCGTCATCGACGACAGCGGACGCTTGCGCGGCGCGAGCGCGTTGGCCGCGCCGCCCACCAGCCCGTAGGCGTTCGGCACCCCCGCCACGATCGCGAAGTCGTCGATCTCGTCGTTCAGCAGCACGCCCGTCCCGCGCGCCACGATCCCGGCCCCGAAGCTCGTGTTCAGGGTCGTGGTCAGGGCCACGGCGTTGCCCTCCGGGTCGAGCACCGAGAGGTGCGTCGTCTGGCTGCCCTCGCGCGCCGCCAGTGCGGCCGAGCGCACGCGCGGGTTGGCCAGCTCGCCGATCCCGACGCGCAGCGTATTGATGCGCTCGGGCGAGAGCAGGCGCTCGACCGGCACGCGCTGGAAGTCCGGGTCGCCCAGGTGCTCGGCCCGGTCGGCGAAGGCCAGGCGCATGCACTCGACCCACCAGTGCAGCGCGCGCTGCGAGAGCCCGACCGGATCGGAGGGGTCCTCGGCGCGCGCGCGCATGCGCTCCTCGTCGAGCGGGAAGCCGTCGAGCAGTGCCAGCACCTGCAGCAGGGCCACCCCGCCCGAGGAGGGCGGCGGCGCGGTGACGATCTCGTGCCCGCGGAACCAGCCGCGCAACGGCGGGCGCCACTTCGCCTCGTAGCCGGCCAGGTCCGCCAGGGTCAGGACGCCCTCGGCCGCCTGGACCTCGACCACGAGCTTCTCGGCCACCTCGCCCAGGTAGAAGGCGTCCGGGCCCTCGGCCGCGTAGCGCGCCAGCGTGCGCGCCAGGTCCGGCTGCGCGAAGCGCGTCCCGGCTGCGAGCGGCAGGCCGCCGGGGAAGTAGAGCTCGCGCGCGCCCGGATGGCGCGCGAGCTTCGGCGCCTCCTCGGCCAGATCGCGGGCCAGGTCCTCGTCGACCGGGAAGCCGTCGCGCGCCAGGGCGATGGCCGGCGCGACCACCTCGGCGAAGGCCAGGCGCCCGAGGGTGCGCTGCAGCTCGAACAGCCCGCGCGGGCTGCCGGGCACGCCCACGGCCAGCCCGGTCTCGAGCGCGCGCGCGGGCACGAAGCGGCCCTCGGGACCCACGAAGTGCTCGGTCCGCAGCGCAGCCGGGGCCGTCTCGCGGAAGTCGAGGAAGCGCGGCGCCTCCTCGGGCTCGTGCGCGACCCACACGGCGAAGCCGCCGCCGCCCAGGTTGCCGGCCTGCGGCAGGACCACCGCCAGCGCCAGGGCCGTGGCCACGGCGGCGTCGGCCGCGTTGCCGCCGCGCTCCAGGATCGCCGCGCCGACGGCGGTCGCCAGCGGGTGCTCGCTCACCACCATCCCCGCTCGCGGCGGCGGCCAGGGGCCGCCCTCGTCGAAGCGCGAGGGCCGCACGCAGGCGGCGAGCAGAGCCGTCCCGACGAGCAGCGTGCCGCCGAGCACGCCGTGGACGAGCCCACCCGAGCGCACGGGACGCGCCGCCCTCGCCGCGCTCACACGCCGCGCGCGTCTTCCTCGCGGATCTCCTCGACCGTCACGCCGCGCTCGCGCAGGTAGACCACGGACTGCTCGATCTTCTCAGGCGAGCCCTCGATCTCGACCGCGACCATGGCCACCTGGTCGGTGATGCTGGCCGCGCGGATGTTCGGGATCACGCCGAACTGCGCGTTCAGGGTGTGGCTGATGATCGGTTCCTTGATCAGCTCCTGGGGGAACGTGCAGAAGTACTTGCGCAGGGCCATGGGGATGCGTCGGTTGCCTCAGGGCTCGTTCCTGGCGCGGACCAGGATGGCGAGCGCGCATCCCACCACAAGCACGCCGGGGCCCGCAAGGTTCCCGGCGGAAGACCGGCGCTGGAACCACTCGACGCCCGCGCGCCGGTAGACGTCGCCCTGCGCGTGGGTCCAGTCCCAGCCCGCGCAGTCGAAGACCCAGACCAGCGGCGAGAGCTCGACGAGCGCCGCCGCCGCCTCCGGATGGCCGGCGCGGGCGAGCTCGGCGCCCCCCGCCAGCAGGCCGCCACCCACCGGCGCCGCGGCCAGCGCGAGCGTCACGAGCAGCACCATCCCGGCGCCGCCCAGCGGCGCGCGCGCGCGCCGGCCCCAGGCGAAGCCCAGCGCGAAGAGCCCCGCGAGCGCGCACAGGGCCCAGTGCGCGCCGGTGAGCGGCCGCGTCGCACCGGCTTGCGCCAGGACCAGCGCGAGGCCCCAGGCGGCCGGCACGGCGAGCGCGAAGGGGAAGAAGGCGACACGCGTGCTCCCGCACAGGGCTCCGAGCGCCGGCGCGACGAGCGTGGCCCAGCCGAGCACGGTCACGGGATCGCGCGCGCCGGCGAGGCCCGGAAGCAGGCCGAGGAAGCCCGCGCCGGCGGCGGCGCAGAGCACGGCCAGCGTCGTTGCGGGCGGAGTCGGGAAGCGGCGGAACACGCGCGGGAAGGATAGCGGAGCGGGCGATGAGGCCAGGCCGGAGCCTGGCACTCCCGGAGCGGTCAGCCCTTCTTGCGCCAGACGGTGCCCTGGGGCGTGTCCTGGATCACGTAGCCCAGGCCGGTGAACTCGGCGCGGATGCGGTCCGAGCTGGCGTAGTCCTTGCGCGCGCGCGCCGCCTTGTACTCGGCGAGCAGGGCGTCGAGGCGTGCGTCGAGGGTGGACTCCTCGAGGTTCAGCACGCCGAGCGCCTCGTGCGCCCTGCGCAGGAAGGGCAGGGCCTCGGCGGCCGTGCGTCCGCCACAGCCGAACTCCCGGATCGCCGTCCTGAGCTCGAATAGGCTCGCGAGCGCCTTGGGGACGTTGAGGTCGTCGTCCATCGCATCGTCGAAGCTGCTCTTCGAGATCCGCACCTGCGCAAGTGCAGGCTCCTGATCGACCTTGCTATCGGTACGAGATGCCGACAGCACGTCCGCACAAAGCTCGTCCAGCTTGTCGAGCGCGCTGCGAGCCTCCTCCAGGATGCCCCAGGTGAAGTTCAGCGGGCCGCGGTAGTGCCCGCGGATCAGCGCGAAGCGCAGCACGCGCGGCGCGAAGCCGCGCGCGCGCACGTCGTCCAGGTTCCACACGTTGCCGAGCGACTTCGACATCTTGCCGCCATCGACCTGCAGGAACTTGGCGTGCACCCAGTAGCGCGCGAAGGGCTTGCCGGTGAAGGCCTCGCTCTGGGCGATCTCGCACTCGTGATGCGGGAAGAGGTTGTCCTCGCCGCCGGTGTGGATGTCGAGCTCGTCGCCCAGGTGCTTGCGCGCCATGGCCGAGCACTCGATGTGCCAGCCGGGGAAGCCGTCCGGCCCGAAGCGGCTGGGCCACTTCATGATGTGCTTCGGATCGCTCTTCCACAGCGCGAAGTCGGCCGGGTGGCGCTTCTCCTCGCGCACCTCGATGCGCGCGCCGGCCTCCAGCTCGGCCACCGTGTTGCCCGAGAGCCGCCCGTAGCGCGGGAACCTGGCGACCTCGAAGTAGACGTTGCCGTCGGTGCGGTAGGCGAAGCCCTTCTCGATCAGCCCCTCGATGATCGCGAGCATCTCGGGCACGTGCTCGCTCGCGCGCGGGTTCACGGAGGCCTTGCGGAAGCCGAGCGCCTCCAGGTCCTCCAGGAACAGGCGCGTGAAGTGGCGGCTGATCTCCCAGGGGTCGCGCTGCTCCTTGCGGGCCTGGGCCTCGAGCTTGTCCTCGCCCTCGTCGGCGTCGCCCTGGATGTGGCCGACGTCGGTGATGTTCATCACCTGGCGCACCTGGTAGCCGGAGAGCTCCAGCCAGCGCCGCAGCGTGTCCGCCAGCAGGAACGAGCGCAGGTTGCCGATGTGCGCGCGCCCGTAGACCGTCGGGCCGCAGTTGTACATGCGCACGCGGCCCGGCTCGAGCGGCACGAAGGGGCGCTTCTCCTTGCTGAGCGAGTCGTAGACCTGGAACGCCATGCGGCTCGGGGAAGGTGACGCGGGGACGGGCGCGCGGGATGATAGTCGAAGCGATGGACGCAACAGAGCCCCGCTTCGAGGTCGTGCGCCCGCTGGGCGCGGGCGCCACGGCGCGCGTCGAGCTCGTGCGCCTGCTGGAACCCTTCGCCGGACTGCCGGCCGGAGCCGAGCTGGCCCTCAAGACGCCCGCCGGGCGCGCGACGGACGCCGGCGCGGCGCGGGCCGCCTTCCAGGCCGAGAGCGCGGCGGCCTCGGCCGTGCGCGCGCCCTCGCTCGTGCACCTGGTCCACCACGGCGCGCGCGCCGGCCAGCCCTACCTGCTCCTGCAGTACGTGCCCGGGCGGACGCTGCGCGAGCTGCTCGAGCAGGACGGCGCGCTGCCGGAGCCGCGCCTGCGCACGCTCGGGGCCGAGCTGGCCGCGGCCCTGGCCGCGCTGCACGCGCACGGCCTGGTGCACGGCGACGTCAAGCCCGAGAACGCGCGCCTGGACGAGGAGGGCCGCGCGGTGCTGCTCGACCTCGGCTTCGCGCGGCGCCTGCGGGCCGGACACGAGGCCCCTGTGCGCGCCGACGCCGGCTCGCTGGCCTACCTGGCGCCCGAGCGCGTGCGCGGCGAGGAGGCCGGCCCGCCGGCCGACGTGTTCGCGCTGGGGATCGTGCTGTACGAGCTCGCCACCGGCCTGCACCCCTTCACGCCCGCCAGCCGGCGCGCCGCGCTGGGACGCCACTCGACCAGCGGCGCGATCGTGGGACGCTCGCTCGAGCTGGCCGGCGCGGACGAGCTCTTGGCCGCGATCGACGCGGCGCGCTTCCCGCCCGCCTCGCGCCTGGTGCCGACGCTCTCGCCGTTCCTCGACCGGCTCTTCGAGGAGCTGCTGGCGCGCACGCCGGAGGAGCGCCCGAGCGCGCCCGAGCTGGCGGCGCGTCTCGCGGCCGGCGAGGGCGGCGAGTGGTGGCAGGCCCGGCGCACGGCGGCGGGCGAGGAGCCGGCGCGCGAGGACGCGGACCCGACCACCTGGCCGCTGGTCGGGCGCGAGGCCGAGCTGGCCACGCTCGACGACCTGTACCGCGAGGTGGCCGGCGACCCGCCGCGCGCCGGCGTGGTCTGGCTGGTGGGGCCCGAGGGCAGCGGCAAGTGGCGCCTCCTGACGGCCTTCGCGCGGCGCGTGCGCGCCGGCGCGGCGCCACCGCTCGTGCTCGAGGCGCGCTGGAGCGAGGCCGACGAGGCGCGCCCGGCGGGGGCCGTGCTCGCGCTCCTGAACCGCTGGCTCGCGCTGCAGAGCGGCCGCGCGCCGCGCGCGCGCGAGGCCGAGCGGCTGGTCGAGCGCCTGGGCCCGGCCGGCGCACGCCCGCTGCTCGAGGCCCTCGACCCCAGGAGTGGCGGCAGCCCGGACCGCTCGGTCCCGACCGAGCTGGCGCGCTGGCTCGCGCGCCTGGCGGAGGAGCGTCCGGTGCTCGTCATCCTCGACGACCTGCACCGCGCCGGGCCGGTCACGCTGGGCGCGCTCTCGAGCGCGCTCGAGCTCCTGCGCGACGCGCGCGTCCTGTTCGTGCTCGCGCTGCGCGAGGACCTCCCGGCGGCCGAGCCGGCCCCGCTCGCGCGCCTGGCCGAGCGCCTGCAGCAGGCCGGCGCGGCCGGCCCGCGCTTCCATCGCCTGGAGCTGCGCGCGCTCGAGCCGGCCGCCGTCGAGAGCCTGGTCGCGCGCCTGTTCCACGACTCGCAGCCGCTGGCGCGCCTGACGGAGGCGCTGTGGAAGCGCAGCCGCGGCAATCCCGGCTTCCTGACCGAGATCCTGCGCGCGCTCGAGGCGCGCGGCGGCGTGCGCCCGGCGAGCGCGGAGGACCCGCGCTGGGTGCTCACGATCGCGCCCGACGAGCTGCCCGTTCCGCGCTCGCTCGACCGCCTGATCCGCGAGCGCCTGGCGGCCCTGGAGCCGGGCGAGCGCATCTGGCTCGAGCGCCTGGCCGTCGTGGGCGGGCGCATCACGCCCGAGTTCCTCCTGGCCGCCTTCCCCCCCACCCGGCGCGGCGAGGTCGACGACGTGCTCGCGCGCCTGACGCGCAAGGGCTGGCTGGTGCCGGCCGAGGACCGCTACCGCTTCGAGCGTCCGGCGCTGCGCGAGGCGCTCTACCGCGCCCTCGCCCCGGCCCGCCGGCGGCGCCTGCACGCGGCCGCCGCGCGCGGCCTGGGCGCCGATCCGGAGGACCTGGAGGAGGCCTTCCAGCGCGCCTTCCACCTGCAGGCGGCCGGCGAGCACGGCGAGCTGCTGGCCACGGTGCGCGCGCTGCTCCCGGTCCTGCGGCGCAGCGCCTCGGCCCAGCGGCGCGCGACGCTCGCCCGCTGGGGCCTGGAGGCGCTCGAGCACGGCGCGGCGCCCGAGGACGCGAACCGCCTGCGGCTCGAGCTGCTCGAGGACGCGGCCGACGCCGCCGACCGCCTCGGCGCGCGCGAGGACCAGCGCGCGCTGCTGGATCACCTGGCCGGGCTCGCGCTCGACCCCGAGGCCCAGCCGGCCGAGGCCGCACGCCTGTACCTCCTGCACGCGCGCTACGCGGCCGGCACGGGCCAGTACGGCCTGGCGCGCGGCTGGCTGAAGAGCGCGGTCGCCTTCGCCGAGCGCTCGAAGGACGGCTGGCTCCTGTCCCAGGCCCTGCGACGCCTGGCCCAGGTCCAGGCCCAGGTGGGCGAGTTCGCCGAGGCGCGCACGCTGGCCCGGCGCGCCCGGCGGCGCGCCAGCGGCGAGAACCAGGAGGCCCTCGCGCACCTGGCGCTGGCGCACGTCGACGTGCTGGAGGGCGAGACCGAGCGCGCCCTGGCGGAGGTCGACGCAGCGCTCGCCTGCCTGCGCCGCTCGCGCGAGCCGCGTACCGGCGTCCTGTCCTACGCCGAGCTCCTGCGCGCGCGCGTCTGGCGCTCGGCCGGCCTGCCGCGACGCTCGCTGGCCGCGATCCAGCGCGCGGTGCTGCTGGCGCGGCGCGCCGGCGAGCGGCGCCTCGAGGTCGAGGCCCTGGCGCGGCGCGGGGGCCTGTGGCTGGACCTCGACCAGCCGGCGCGGGCCAAGCTGGAGCTGCGCGAGGCGCTGCTGCTCTCGAACGAGATCGAGGACCGCCGCGGCCAGGCGCTCTCGACCCTGTGGCTGGGACAGCTCGAGGCCGAGGAGGGCGAGGCCCAGGCCCTGGCCTCGCTCGAGCGCGCGCTCGAGATCGCGCGCGGGATCGCCTTCTACCGCGCCGAGGCCCTGGGGCTGGCCCTGCTCGCGCGCCTGCGCCACGCGCGCGGCGACGAGGCCGGCGCGGACCGCGACGGCGGGCAGGCGCTGCTGCTGGTCGAGCGCCACGGGGCCGAGCTGGCCGACCGCATCGTGATCGCCGGCACGCGCGTCTTCCTGCTGCGCGCCCACGGGCACGCCTCGGCCGCCGCGCGCACGCTGGCCCAGCTCGAGCGGCGCATCCGCGCCGGCCAGCGCCGCCTCGCCGCCGCCGACCTGCGCGCGGCCCAGAAGGTCTACTGCGAGCGCCTGCTGCGCGCCGTCCTGTCGGGCGAGGGCCCGGTCTTCCCGCGCCGCGCCACGGAGGCCTGAGCCGGGCCTACAGCCCGGGCAGCAGGAACGACTCCGCGCGCGTGACGTCGAGCACGCTCGCGCCGAGATCCGACCAGGCGAAGGTCGCGTGCTCGCGTGCGATCTCGACCGTCGCCAGCACCGCGCCCTGGGACGAGAGCCCGGCCGTCGGACCGAAGGTCAGCAGTCCGGGCGAGGCCTGCAGGGTGCCGGTGCCCGGTACCTGCAGGCGGCCCATGCGCTCGCCCCCCGGGAAGCTCAGCACGGCCGCGAACACGTCGTGCGAGCGCGCCGCGACGGTGCGGTCGAGGTGGCAGCCGTCCGGCAGGCGCACGAAGACAGCGCCCAGGCCCCCGGGCGGGACCTGCAGCAGGCCGAGGGTCTGGAGCAGCGGATCGCCGGCACCCGGCGGACGCGTGACCCCCGCCACGAGGTAGGCCCCACAGGTGTCCAGCGTGTCGAGCGCGCTCACGCCGTCGAGGATCGAGTGCGCGCTGCCCTGCGCCGTGGTCCACAGCAGGCGCCCCTGGCCGTCGCGGTCGTGCACGAGGAACGAGGGCGACGAGCCGGGCACCTGGAACAGGCCGTCGGCGGTGTTCAGGGTGCCGTAGTCGAAGGGCACCACCACGTCGCCGGAGGTGCCCGTCAGGTTGGCGAAGGCGGGCGCGGCCGAGGCCGAGAGGTCGACCGTGAAGAGGTCGCCGATGCCGATGTCGCCGCCCTGACCGCGGCCCACGAACAGCACGGCCGAGTCGCGATCGAAGAAGGCGATCACGCCGGTGTCGTTCAGCGTGTAGTAGAAGTTCGCGTCGGAGGTGAGCTGCTCGCGCGGCGGCCGCGAGCCGGAGCGCGTCTCGCGCACGAAGACCTCGCGCGAGTAGGTCCCCTGGGCGCGCCAGGCGACCCAGGAGCCGTCGGTCGAGAGCGCCAGCGCCGGTCCGGTGCGGTCCTCCGGCAGGAACCCGCCGCCGGAGACGTGCATGGACCGATCCGAGGCGAGCACCGCGTCGCCGAAGCGCCGGCAGGTGAGCACGCGCGCCCGCGTCGGCTCGATCCCGGCCACGAAGGCCACGGTGGACTCGTCCGCGCTGGCGACCACGTCACTGCCGAACCAGTCGGCGTCGAGCGGCAGGTCGACCTCGTGCGCCAGCCCTCCGCTGGCGCGCTCGAAGCGGTACACGCCGTCCGCGCCCACGCCGAGGCCCCAGACCCCGAGCAGGGCCAGCCCGTTCTGGCCGAACTCGAGCGGGCCGAGGTGGGCGGTGCGGTTCGTCGCCCGCCCCACGAGCTCGATCTCCCACAGATCGCCGCCCGCGGCCGGCGCGCTGGCGACGAGGAACGCGCGCCCATCGCCGGCGCAGGCCAGGTGCCCGGGGAACGGGTCGACCGCGCCCGAGGTCCCGGTGCCGGGCAGCTCGAACAGCGGGGTCACGGTCCCGCCCGCGCGGACCAGGAAGAAGCCGAAGCTGGCGCCGCCGCCGGCCGCGTCGCGGCGGTACTTGTAGAGCGAGCCGCGCTGGTCCGGCAGCAGGAGCCGCGCGGCCCCCGGCACGTCGGTGCGCCGGCGCGTGTGCCCGTCGAGCAGCTCGGTGAGGCGCGTGCGCCCGACGCACTCCAGCGGCAGGAGCACGACGCCCTGCAGCTCCGGCGGCCGGTGCAGCATCCCAGCCCGCACCACGACGTCCCCGACCTCGCCGGGCCGGCCCTCGAAGAGCGTGACCTGGGCGCTGGCGGTCGGAAGGGCGAGCAGGAGCGCGGCGAAGAGGTGCGGCTTCATGGTGTGGCGGGCGCTGGGGCCTCGCGGCGGCGCAGGGGAATCGGCGCGCGACCCAGAAGCGACTTCCTAGATAGGCGGATTATGCCGCGCCCTTTCCATCCTCGAAACCCAAAAAAACAGGGCCCCCGGGGGGCTGGACGCCCCGCTCAGGAGGAGCCGACCGCGGAGCCGCGGGGGCGCTCGGAGGAGGGCGGCGGCGCGAGCCGGGGCGGGCGGGTCACGAGGTGCGCCACGTAGGCCAGGCACCACAACGTCCCGCTCAGGGCATGGCTCCAGACCGCCAGGGTGCGTGCGAGCTCCGCCTCGGCCAGCTGCACCCACACGCCGGAGGCCACCATCGGCCAGAAGAGCGCGAAGAGCGCGAGCCCGGTCCGGCGCCGCGGCGCGAAGCCCGTGCGCACGCGCTTCCACACGTGGTCGCGCCACAGGAGCCCGACGGCGAACACGAGCAGCGGCGCCAGCCACAGGTGCAGGTGCTGCGTGGCGGGCTCGAGCGGGTGGTGGACCAGCGCCAGCTCGTCGGCCGGCGTGCACAGGTAGCGCATCCAGGCGTAGACCAGGCCCGTGCCGCCCACGCCGAGCGCGGCGAGGTGCACGCTCCAGGCCACGGCGCGCGTCATCGCGCGGCGACCGGCGGCGGCGGGCTGGGCGGCGGTCGGCGCTCCGCCAGCAGGCGGTGCAGCGCCAGCGTGCGCCGCGCGGCGCGCGTGGTGGCCTCGGCCGAGAGCGTCGCACCGGCCACGCCGCGCACGCCGCGTCCGAGGTCGAGGCGCTCGTCCAGGCGCTGGCCCTGGAACTGCGCGTAGAAGGCGGCGCGCGGCAGGTACTCGAGCGGCTCGGCGAAGGACAGCACCTCGACGCGCGCCAGGCGCTCGGCCGGCGTGACGACCAGCATCAGGACCTCGTTCTTCGTGCGCACGCGGTGGGCGTCGAAGTAGGCCGTGCCGACCCGCTCGCCCTCCTTGATCGCGACGTAGGGCCGCACGATGCGGTTCTCGAGCGCGAAGCCCGCCAGCTTCTCGAAGCGCTGCTCCTCCGCCTCCGTCAGCACCTCGGTCGTGCGCTCGATGGTGCACTCGGGGAAGGCCAGCGCCAGGGCCTCGTCCACCGTCAGGAAGACCTTGCCGGCGCCGCCGCCGGCCGTGGCCGGCGCGGCGGCGAGCACGAGGGCGAGCAGGGCGGAACGCATCGGGCTCAGAAGGAGAAGCCCGCCGCCAGGTTCCAGCCGTCCTCGGCGTCCGCGTGGTCCTGGTACTCCAGCTTGAAGGCCAGGTTCGAGCGCGGGCGCCAGTTCAGGCCCAGGGTCACGATGTCGGTGTCGTTGACCGGATCCGAGGCGAAGCCCGCCGGCACCTCGGCCTGCGTGTCGTAGGCCTCGTAGCGCGCGTAGGGCGAGAGCGACTGGGCCGAGGGCTCGGAGCAGAGCGTGAGGAGGTCGTAGCCGGCCTCGAGGTAGTGCCCGTCGAGCTCCTCGCCCACCGAGTCGGCGCCTGCGAACCCGTTCGCGGCGTTGAGCTCGGCCACGTCGTCCACCTCGGCCAGGGCCACGAGCCCGCGCACCCACAGGCCCTCGGCGCGCCACTCGGCGTGCAGCTCGCCGATCGCGACCCCGGTGCTCCCGAGGCCGGGCTGGTCCTGGCCCGCGTCGCCGACGTACACCGAGCCGCCGGCCAGGAGCCCGGGCGTCGCCGTCCAGTCCACGCGCCCGACGAAGGCCACGTCCTCGGCCAGGGCCTCGCCGCCGTTCTGGCGCCCGCCGCGCAGGCCCTCGTCGGTGAAGCCGGTGGCGTCGAAGCCGTTGACGACGTAGGCGCGGTAGGAGACCGGCCCGGAGTCGCCGAAGACCCCCACGCCGTTCTCGCGCCAGGTCGAGGGCAGGATGCGGCGCTCGACCTCGCTGCGCCGGGCGGTGAGGAAGGTCGGCGGCTCGTGCATCTCGTTGACGAAGCCCATCGGGATCAGCACCAGGCCGCCGCGGAAGTTCAGCTCCTCGCGCCACAGGTAGTCGAGCGTGGCGAACTCGACGCCCAGCTCCTCGCCGCCGTGCTCGTACTCGATCTCCGAGTTGAAGACCCAGTGCTCGTCGAAGCGGTAGCCCAGGTACATCACGATGCGCAGCAGGTCGGCCTCGTCGTTGGCGGGCCCGCTGCGGCGCTGGTAGAGCCACTCGCCGTAGCCGCCGAGCGAGAGCCCCTCCTCGACCGCGTAGACCTTGGAGGCCGAGGGCCCCAGGCCGAAGCGCGGGTCGCCCTGCGGCCAGACCAGGCCGCCGAGCAGGAAGTTCTCCTGCTCGTCGGAGAGCGCCTCGACCTTGGCCTCGAGCTCGGCGTTCTTGCGCTCGAGCTGCTCGACGCGCTGCACGAGCTCCTGCTGGGCCGCCCGCGGCGCGGCGCTGGCGAGGAGGAAGAGGGCCGGGACGAGCCCGCGGAGCGGACGGATCATTTCCGGGTGAACAGGGAGTGGGAGGGATGGGGAGCGAGCTCGATCTCGAGCCCGGGGACGAGGGCGCGCACGCGCGGGCGCAGGCCGGCGGTGACGACGGCGCGCGGGCCGCGCTCCGTGCGCAGCAGCAGCAGGAGCTCGCAGGCCGGCCCTTCCGGGCGCGGCCCACCCGCACGCGCGGCGGCCTGCCAGGCCAGCGCGCGCTCCGGGCCCAGGACGTAGAGCCCGGTCGAGAGGGCGTCGGCCGTGAAGGCATCGGCGGCCCAGACCGTGAGGCTGCCGAAGTCGGGTGCCGGCGCGCCGCTCCTCGGGTCCAGCAGGTGTCCGCGCCGCTCGCCATCGACGACGATGCCGCGCTCCGAGTTGCCGGAGGTGGCCAGCGAGCCGGAATCGAGCGTGAGCGCGAGCAGGGCGCGCTCGCGCTGGTCGGGATCGGCCAGCTCGATCGCCTGCTCGGCGCCGTGCACGAGCACCTGGCCGCCGAGGTCGAGCCGCGCCACCCTTCCCCCCGCCGCGCGCAGCGCGCGCAGAGCCTGGTCGAGGCCCAGGCCCTTGCCGAAGCCGCCTTCCTCGATCCGCGCCTGGGGGTGGTGCCGCATGGCCCGGCGCCCCTCCAGGGTGAAGCCCGCGAAGCCGCGCGCCCCGAGCGCCTCGGCGAGTTCCTCCGCAGCCGGCTGGCGCCCGCCGCTCCGCAGGCCCCAGGCTTCGACCAGGGCGCCGAGTCCCGGATCGAAGGCGCCCTCGGTGGCCTGCCAGAGGGCACGCGCGCGCTCGAGCTCGTCCGCCAGCTCGGGCGAGAGCTCGCGCCAGTCCGCCAGCGGCGCCGCGTTCAAGCGTGCGAGCTCGGAGTCCTCGCGCCAGGTCGAGAGGCGCGCCTCGCAGGCCTCGATCGCGCGCACCGCGGCCTCGCTGGCGGCCAGGGCCGTGGCGCGATCCGCCGCCTGCACCGTGACCTCGAGCCAGGTGCCCATGGCCGCCAGGCGCCGCTCGACGAGCCCGCCGTCGGAGGGGGTCGGGGCGGCCTGGGGGGCGAGGGCGAGGAGCGCGGCGGCCAGCACGGGCCGGAGGCTAAATGAGATCGAGTCTCAATAGCAAGGAGGAAGCGACTTTTCCCGGCCGGGGGACGCGCGAGGGAGAAGGAAGGGGAGCCTTGGCCTGGCGCGACCCATTCACGCGGTCCCGCGGGGAGCGAATCGCAGCAGACGCCGCCGTCGCGGCGAGGCAGCCGAGGGCCCGTGAACCGGTCGGGCTAGGGCGGGGTGTGACTGCCGCGCCAGGCGCCCCCGAGACGCTCCTCGAGCCACCAGACCAGGCGGTGCCAGCGCGCGGCGCGGCGCTCCTGGCGGGCGATCCCGCGCCAGTCCGCCCTCCAGTCGGCGTCAGCCCCAAGGGCGCGGCCGTAGGCCCTCAGGAAGCGCAGGCGGTCGCCGCGCGTCAGCAGCGGCCGCCCCGCGGCCCGCCGCCGGGTTCGCTTCTCCACGGCCCGCTGCAGGCGCCGGAGGTTGGCGTGCCGGTCCTCCGCGCGGAGCGCGGCGACGAAGCGGCCCCCATCGAGGTCGAGCACCCAGCCGGAGCCCGTGCGCGCATCGAGCAGGAGGTTGTTCGGCGTCAGATCGGCGTGCACGAAGCCGGCCCTGTGCAGGCGACCGACGAGCGTCCCCGCCGCGGCCAGCAGCGCGCGGCGTTCCGCGAGGGTGAGCGCGCCCCGTCCCAGCGCGTCGAGCAGCGCCTGCCCGTCGAGCAGGCCCTCCACGCGCACGCTGACGAGGGTGAGGCTCCAGGTCAGCCCCCACGAGCGCACGGCCCGCGCCGCCACGACGCGTGGCGTGGCGAAGCCCGCCGCGCGCAGGGTCTCGGCCAGCACCAGCTCGCGGAACGGCCGTGCCGGCCGCAGGAAGAGGTGCTCTCCCAGCGCGCGCAGGAGCCCGCCGTGGTGGAAGCGCCGCACGACCCAGCGCTCGCTCCCGGCCACGATCGAGCCCAGCTCGGCGCGGCCCGCGAGATCGCTCGCGGGCAGGCGCTCCGTGCCGTCCGGATCGAAGCCGGAGGCCGCCAGCGTGGCCCGTGCCGTGACCTCGAAGGCGAGCCAGCCGCGCCGGCCGCGGACGACCTCGTATCCGTCGGGCAGCTCGGCGAAGACCGCCCTGAGCCCCAGCGGCGGCTTCAGAGGCCAGCGCCGAAGCGAGGACGGTCCGCGTCGGGCGGATCTCGGCGCGCCGGAGCGGCCGGAGGCGGAGGGGCGGGGCGGGCTTCGCGCTCGGCCTCCCGGTCGCGCTCGCGCTCGCGGGGCGGCTCGTGCCCCTCGAGGCCGGCGCCGAAGCCGCCGCCCGGGCCCGAGCTGGGCAGCGGAGCCCGCTCGCGGCGCGGCGGCTCGGGCCGCCGCTCCAGCGGACGCGACTCGGGGCGCTCGCGCTCACCGCGCGCGGCCGGCTCGGGGCGCGGGCGACGCTCGGTGCGGAACTCGTCGCGCTCGCGCCGTCCGTCCCGACCGCGCCCCGCGCCCTCCTCGCGGGGGCGATCCTCACGGGGCCGATCCTCGCGGGGGCGATCCTCGCGGGGGCGATCCTCGTAACCATGCTCCCGAGCGGGGCCAGCCCCTCGAGCCGGGAAGGAGTCGCGCCGTTGCTCCCGGTCGCCACGCCCCGCCGGCGCCGCGTCGAACGCGGGCTCGCGCGCGGGGCCGGGCTCCGGGCGGAAGCCGTCCGCCGTCGGCCCACGCCCGCCCTCGCGCCGCTCGCCCCGGAAGCCATCGTCGCGATTCCGATCGCGCCCGCGGCCCCCCCGCCGCCGGCGCCGACCGCGGCCGTCGCCTCCACCGTGGCCACCTTGGCCTCCGTGGGCGCCCTGGGCTCCATGACGCTCGGGACCGCGGCCGCGCTCGCCGCGCTCGGAGTGGCCCCCGTGCTCGCGCTCGTGCTCGTGGCGCCGCAGCGGCTCGACGCCGTCGTCGTAGGTGCCCTCGACCTCGATCAGGTGCGTCGGGACCTCCTCCGCCAGCCACAGCGCGACGCGGTCGAAGAAGCTCACGCCCTCCTCCCAGGCGTCGAGGGCGTGGATCAGCAGGATCGCGTAGGAGCGCGAGGCGCGCCGCCCGGACTCGGCCGCGTCCTCCTTGGTGATCGCGAGGTGCAGGAAGCGCCGCCGCCCGCCGCGCAGACCGAAGCGCCGCGCGCGCTCGAGCTCGGAGGCCGGGATGGCCACGTAGAGGAACTCGGGCGGCTTCGAGGACGGTCCCGGCTCGACCGGGATCGAGTGGCCGTAGAGGGCGCGGATGCGGTCGCCCTCGATCTGGTAGCGCGGGCGGTCGCCGGATTGCACGGCCTCGCGCACGTCCTCCTCCTCGATGGGCTCCCCGAGGCGCTCGTTCAGCGCGTGGACGACGTCGTCCAGGTCGGAGAAGCCGTGGGCATCCAGCTCCAGGTCGAAGGCCTCCGGCTGGTGGCGGAGCATGTAGGCGAGCGAGCGAGTGATGCGCTCGATCAGCGCGAGGTCGGTCATCGTCAAGAAGCTCGAAGAAGGTCTGCTGGCGGGCGCCGCGGGGGCTCGGGAGGCAAGGAAGTACCCACCCGAGGGGCCAGATTCTAGTGCCTGGCCCCTTCCCGCGGGAGCATCCGCAGGCACGGGCCGCCCGCCCGGGCACGTCGGGAGCCCGGGGGGCGCGCTGCGACCGCGCGGCGGCGGCTGCCGATAGACGCAGCACGATGGACACCTCCGAGATCCTGCCGCTCGTCTTCGCCCTGCTCCTGGGTGGTGCGATCGGCCTGGAGCGCGAGTACCACGGCCGCCCGGCCGGGCTGCGCACCCACATCCTGGTGTGCCTGTCCTCGACCATGCTGATCCAGGTCTCGCGCCACCTGGGGGGCGAGCCGATCGAGGCCGGGCGGGTCGTGTTCGACCCGAACCGCATGGGGGCCGGCATCGTGACCGGGATCGGGTTCCTGGGGGCCTCGACCGTGCTACGCAGCGGCGACTTCCTGCGCGGCCTGACGACCGCGGCCTGCATCTGGTTCGTGGCGGGGCTCGGGATCGTGCTCGGCGACCAGCGCTACGCCCTGGCGACCCTGTGCACGGGCATCGTGCTGCTCGTGCTGACCGTCATGAACCGGATCGCGGGCGTGATCCCCCCCACCATCTACCGGCGCCTGATCGTACTCTCGCAGTGCGATCGCCTCGAGCCCCTCGTGGGCGAGGTGCGCGCGATCCTGGTCGAGGAGGCGATCCTCGTGCTGGACGTGGCCAGCGGCCACGACAACGAGCACGGCACGCAGGAGCTGGTGTTCTTCCTGTCGCTGCGCAACACGGCGCAGGCTCCGCGCGTGACCGAGCGAGTCGCCGGCCTGCCGGGCGTGCGGCGCGCGCGCTGGAAGCCGATCGCCTCCTGAGCGCGGCCGAGTCCACGAGACCTCGGCAGCGACAGGCCGCAGAAGGGGCCAGTCGCGGCGTCGGAGCCGAGGGCCACGAGGCCTGCGAGGACCACGTGGATCCGCCGGGCTGAGGGCCGGGACCGCGAGCCCCGGCCCCACACTCAGCGGGCGACCTCGAGCGGCGGCAGGTCCATCTCGGCCGGGATCGGGGCGCCGAGCAGGTGCAGGACGGTGGGCGCGATCTGCAGCGCGCGCACGCCCTCCGGCGGCTGCGTGACCTTGCGGTTGGAGAAGAACACGCCGCGCACGTCGGAGAGCGCCATCGAGACGTGGTCGCCGGACCAGTTCGAGTCGTTGTCGGTGCACACCGGGCTCGGGCGGTAGGTGCCGCCCTCGCTGACGGTCGAGATCCCGCCCGAGGAGGTCGACCAGCCCACGCGGTAGGGCGGGCGGAAGCCGGGGATCAGGTCGGCCTCCAGGCCGATGTGGGGCCCCTCGTGGATGTCGGGCGGGATGTAGACCTCGTTGCAGATCTTCTCGCCGGTCTCGGGATCGACCGCCGCCAGCAGCTTGGCGCGGATCTCGTCGATCAGCGGGCGTGCCTCGTCGCGCGAGACGATGCCCTTGGGCTCGCGGCCCTCGAGGTTCAGGTAGATGAAGCCCAGGCCCAGCGAGTAGGCGCGCGTCTTGGCCCAGTCGACGTAGAGCAGCGCCTGGCGGTTGTTCTTGTCGAGCGGCTTGAGCGCCAGGTACCCGTTCTCGGCCAGCCAGTTGTTGAGGTGCACCTGGCGCCGGAAGCTCTGGAAGCCGTGGTCGGAGATGACCATCAGCGTGTCGCTCGGGCGCAGCTTGGCCAGCACCTTGCCGATGATCGCGTCCATCTGGCGGTAGATGGCCGGGATGGCCTCGGAGAGCTTGATGCGCTCGCCGAAGAAGGTCATCTCGCGCGCCGCGACCTCGGAGCGGTGCAGCGGGTGCTCGGGGTCGTAGAACTGGTAGGTCATGTGCTGCACGCGGTCCGTGGTGCTGAACACGCTCCACAGGAAGCGCCAGTCGTCGCGCGCGAGGCGCTCGAGCGTCAGTCGCTCGCGCCACTGCTCGGTGAACTCGACGTCCTCGAGCAGCATCTCGGGCTCGATCTTCTCGTCCTTGAAGGGCATCGTCAGCGTCGGCCAGCCGTAGGTCTCGTACAGGCCGCAGTCGGCCGCCAGCTCGGCCGCGAAGCCGGAGGGGCTCGAGATCGGCTGCCAGAAGGGCGGACTGCGCGGGTCGATGTCGAGCACGTTGACGAACAGCTCGAAGTAGGGCTCGAGCTTGACCAGCTTGAGGCGCGTGATCGCGCGCGCCGAGAGCATCCAGTTCATCTGGAAGTCGAGCGAGAAGAAGTCCGACCAGTCGCCCACGCCCAGGACCTGCTCCTCGGAGCCGACCCGGATGCGCGCCTGCCCACCCTCGAGGCGGATCTCCATGTCGACCGCCACCCGCCCGGCGGTCTTGTCGTCGGCGAACTTGCCGGCGCCCTTCAGGCGGTCGAGCTCCTCCTTGATCCCGTCCTTGCGCGTGGCGAGCTCGAGCGAGGGGCTGGCCTTCGACTCGGCGTCGAGCGCGTCGTACTCCTCCTGCACCAGCTGGAGCCGGTAGAAGTCGCGCGGGCCGTAGATCTTCGAGCGGATCACGCCGCCCTCGTCGTCGACGCGGAAGATCGTCCCGGCCGTGGTCGTGTCCTTGCCCTGGCGGTTGAACTGCGCCGGATCGGTCGTGTAGAGGAACCACTGCCCGACGTCGCCGCGCGCGTCCGGCAGGCCGAGGCCGTGCAGGACCTTGGCGCCCGAGGTGGTCGGGGCGCCGAAGGACTGGGCCGCGTCGAGCACGACGCTGGGGATGCCCGCGCGCGCGGCGTGGTCCCACACGCTCTCGGAGCGGTTCACGTTGGCCGTGTGCGGGTAGGTCGCCGGCAGGGCCTTGCGCGCCGAGAGCCCGGCGAAGGCCGCGCCGGCACCGCTCAGGAGGCCGAGCGCGAGCGCCACGCCCAGGCGCCGGAAGACGAGCAGGGCCAGGAGCAGCACCACCAGGAAGGCCCCGCCGCCGGCGACGCCGGCCGTGGCGGCCGGGCTCCAGTGCGGCAGCGGTGCGTCGGGGAACTCCTCCAGCGGCAGGCTCTTCTTCTCGACGAAGCCGAAGTCCGGGCGCGGCGAGCTGCCCGAGCGGTTCACGCGGATGAAGCCCGGCACGCCGGTCTTGGCCGGGTTCTGGCCGCTGTTCAGCGAGGCCCAGGAGACCGGCGACTCGGTCGGCACGACCACCTCGAGCGGCGCGAAGGTGCCCTCCTTGGCCAGCTTGACGAGGTTCGGGAAGCGCGCCGGCTCCTTCTCCATCAGCTCCTTCACGGTGCGCGCATCGGCCCCGTCGAAGCCGAGCACGACCACGCGGCCTTCCTCGCTGGCCGGAGCCGGGTGCGGCTCGCTGGCCGCGGCCGGAGGCACTCCGAGGGCCGGGAGGAGGGCGAGGAAGAGGGTCGGGAAGGACCGCGATCGGATCATGGGGAGGGCGTGGCCGGACGTCGGGGAGGAGCTAGGATCCCCCGCCGATGTGCTGGACCACGGTGCTGGACGGGGCGGGCGCCGGGCGGCCGCCGCGGAGGGGGGGGAACTCGAGGGAGAGGGGAAAGATCGGCAGATCGGCGCGCGCGGCTGAGGCGGACCCGCGGGGCCGGCCGGCCGTGCGCGGCGGCGAGCCTACGGCGGGGCGGGCGCTGCTCGTAGCGATCCTCGTTTTCTTCCTGGTCGGGCTGGTCTGGCTGTGGACGAGCGCGCGCGCGCCGCGCGCGAGCCGGCCCGAGCCCGCCGCAGCGCCGGCGCACACCGCCGGCGAGCCGCAGCCGGAGCCCGCGCCGCTGCGCGAGCCGGGGCGCGCACCGGTCGCGCCCGACGCGCCCGACGCGCCCGTGAACGGCGAGCTCGAGCCCTTCGTCGGCGCGCGCACGAGCCCGGACGACTTCATCGGTCCGGCCGGAACGGTGCGCGGGCGCGTCGAGGTCGCGGGCGAGGAGCCGTTCCCCGCGAGCTGGACCCTGGTGGCGCGGCCGGCGCGCTACCTGCCCGGGCGCGAGACGGCCGTCGAGCGGCGCCTCGAGCTGGCCGGCGGGCAGCGCGAGTTCGTGCTGGCCGAGCTGCCCCTGGGCGGCTACGAGCTCGCAGCCGAGGCGCCCGGCTTCAACGGCCCGCCCCTGCCGGTGCTGCTCGAGAAGCGCAGCGCGAGTCCCTACGTCGTGCTGCACCTCGTGCCGGCCGGGCTGCTCGAGGGGCGCGTGCTCGACGCGGACGGGGTCCCGGCCGAGGGCGTCGCGCTCACGCTCTTCGCGCAGCAGGGCGGCGAGGCGCGCGAGGCCGTCACCGACGCGGCCGGGATCTTCCGCTTCGCGAAGCTGCCGGACGGCGCCTACGACCTCCTGATCGGGCGCGAGGGCGCCGTGCTCGTCCCCGAGCGGCGCCCGCTGCGCTTCGCCGCGCCGCGGCTGACGTTCCCGGACATCGAGCTCCCGCCGCTCGGCACGCTGGAGGTGCGCGTGGTCGACTCGCTCGAGCGCCCCATGGAGGGCGTCGAGGTGCGCGGCAGCGGCTCGGAGGGCGGGCTCGTCGAGGGCCGCACGGACCACGACGGGCGCCTGGTCGCGCGCCACCTGCCGGCCGGGCGCTACCGCCTGCGCCTCTCGCACCCGGCCCTGGACGAGGCCTACGCGACCCGTGTGGCCGTCGACGTCGTCGCCGGCCAG
The DNA here is from genome assembly GCA_036376275.1 of Planctomycetota bacterium. Lineage (GTDB taxonomy): Bacteria > Planctomycetota > UBA1135 > UBA1135 > JABFRZ01. The sequence goes on from DASVAP010000259.1 coordinate 20,747, forward strand.
GTGGCGGAGGCTCCGGTCCTGCTCGGGCCATGAGCGCCTGGCTCGGACTATGAAGGCGCCGCGCGCCGCGGGGCTCGAGATCCACCTCGGCGACAACCTCGACGTCCTGCGCGCGCTGCCGGCGGAGCGCTTCCACCTCGTCTACCTCGACCCACCCTTCAACACCGGCCGCGCGCAGCGCCGCACGCGCCTCTCCACGGTGCGCGACGCGGCCGGCGACCGCACCGGCTTCCAGGGCCGGCGCTACAGGACGACGCGGCACGAGACGCGCGCCTTCGAGGACGCCTTCGACGACTACCTGGCCTTCCTCGAGCCGCGCCTGCGCCAGGCGCACCGCCTGCTGCGCCCGGACGGGAGCCTGTTCCTGCACCTCGACTACCGCGAGGTGCACTACGCGAAGGTGCTGCTGGACTCGATCTTCGGGCGCGCCTCGTTCCTGAACGAGATCATCTGGGCCTACGACTACGGCGCGCGCACGCGCCGGCGCTGGGCGCCCAAGCACGACAACCTCCTGTGGTACGCGAAGGACCCGCGCCGCTACACCTTCCACCACGACGCGATCGACCGCATCCCCTACCTCGCGCCGCGCCTGGTCGGGCCGGAGAAGGCCGCGCGCGGCAAGACGCCGACCGACACCTGGTGGCACACGATCGTCAGCCCGACCGGCAAGGAGAAGACCGGCTACCCGACGCAGAAGCCGCTGGCGATCCTCGAGCGCATCGTGAAGGTGCACTCGAGCCCCGGCGACCTCCTGCTCGATCCCTTCGCCGGCTCCGGCACGCTGGGCGAGGCCGCGCTGCGCCACGGACGCCGCGCGCTGCTGATCGACCGCAGCGAGGAGGCCCTGCGCGTCATGGCGCGACGCCTGGCCTTCGCGCGCCCGGTCTTCCACGGCTGGACCCCGGAGCGCGCGAAGCCCCGGGGGCGCTGAGCCGGGTCGTCACGCCAGCGCGGCCAGCAGGTCCGCCTCGAGGTCGGCCGGATCCTCGATCCCGACCGAGAGCCGGATCAGGCCCGGCTCGAGGCCGGCCTGCAGGCGCTCCTCGGCCGAGAGGCCGACCTGCGAGAGGTCGCGCGGGCGGCTGGCCAGGCTCTCGACGCCGCCCAGGCTGGCGGCCTCGGCGAAGAGCGCCAGGCGCCGGATCACCCGCAGGGCCTCGTCGTCGCCGCCGCGCACGACGAACGAGAAGAGGCCGCCGGTGTGCTGGAGCAGCGCGCGCGCCAGGGCGTGGTGCGGGTGGTCCTCGAGCCCGCAGTGGTGCACGCGCAGGACCTTCGGGTGCCGCGCGAGCACGCGCGCCAGGGCCAGCGCGCTGGCGCTCTGGGCCGCCAGGCGCAGGGCCAGCGTGCGCACGCCGCGGTCGAGCAGGTAGGCCGGATCGGGGTCCATGCAGCCGCCGGCCTTCGTGCGCCACAGCCAGACCGGCTTCAGGCGCTCGGCCGAGCCGGCCACGACGCCGCCGATCAGGTCCGAGTGCCCGCCGAGGTACTTGGTGGCCGAGTGCCACACGAGGTCGGCCCCGAGCGCGAGCGGACGCTGGCCGAGGGGCGAGGCCAGGGTCGCGTCCACGGCGAGCAGGGCGCGCGGCGCGCGCGCGCGCAGCAGCCGCGCGACGGCCGGCAGGTCGGAGACCAGCGTCAGCGGATTGGAGAGGCTCTCGCACAGCACCAGACGCAGACGCGCGTCGCACAGGCGCTCGAGGGCCGCGAGGTCGTTGGCGTCGATGCGTTCCAGCTCGACCCCGAGCCTCGGCAGGAGCAGCTTGGCGAGGTCGAGCGTGCCGCCATAGATCTGGCGGAAGGCGACGACGCGCTCGCCGCGCTCGAGCACCGCCATCAGGAGCGCGTGCAGCGCCGCCTGCCCGGAGGCGAACAGCAGCGCGCGCTCGGCGCCCTCCAGGGCCGCCAGGCGCGCCTCGACGGCCTCGAGGGTCGGGTTCGTCTCGCGCGTGTAGCAGCGCACGCGGTCGCCCTGGCCCGCGGCGCGCGCGGCGTAGGCCGCGTCGTCGAGGCGGAAGATCGAGCTGCGCACGATCGGCGGCACGAGCGGCGCTCCGGGACCGCTCTCGCCGCCGTGCACGCACAGGGTCGCGGGCCGCAGCCCGCGGGGTGAGGGAGCGTCGGCCATGGCGCCACTTCACGCGCCGCGCGGGCCGGCGGCAAGGCCGGTCCACGGCGTTGCATCGCGAGGGCTCGTCCGTACACTCCGCGGTCCATGCCCACCCCCCTGCTGGACCTCGCGAGCGTGGACCTCTCGCGCGTGGTCTTCACCGTGGCCGACATGCAGAAGGTCCTGCGCCAGCGCGGCACCTTCGCCCTGATCGACGGCGTGCTGCACCTCGATCCGGCCCAGAGCGAGTGCGTCGTGGGCTACCACGACGTGCGCGCCGACGAGTGGTGGGCCAAGGACCACATCCCCGGGCGCCCGATCTTCCCCGGCGTCCTGATGGTCGAGGCCGCGGCCCAGCTCGGCAGCTTCGACTTCTTCCAGCGCCACCCCGAGGTCCCGCTCTCCTTCATCGCCTTCACCGGCATCGCCCACACGCGCTTCCGCGCCACGGTCGAGCCGCCCTGCCGCCTGTTCTTCGTCGGCAAGGCCGAGCGCAGCCGCGTGCACAGCGGCAAGGTGATGTTCTCCTACCAGTTCCAGGGCCTGGTGGACGGGAAGATCGTGTTCGAGGCGGGGATCAGCGGGATGCAGCTGTAGGGCCGACGGCTCTGCGCTGTCCCTCGGGCCGCACTCGAGCCAGCCGCGGCGGCGCGGAGGGAGACGGAGGAGCCCGGAGACGGGCGAGATCGAGCCAGGATCGGGTCGGAGCTCGGCGGGACGATCAGAGCCCGGAACCGAACACGGGCGGCGCGCTGTAGGCCGGCTCGGACTGGCCTTCGGCGTTGAGGATCGTCAGGATGTCCAGCTCGAGGCAGGTGCAGGGGATGCCCAGCAGGCTGGCCAGCGAGGGCGTCGTGTTGCCGCCCTCGCCGCTCAGGACCTCCTTGACGTAGGTCCCGTGCTGGGTCGAGAGGCGCACCCGCACGCGCCGCGGGTCGGCCTCCGGCTCGAGCGCGCGCAGCTCGATCCAGCGCTTGCGGTCCTTCTCGGCGCGACGGTGCGCGACGCGCTCCGGCGTGTGCTGGGTCACCTCCAGGCGCCGCCCGACCAGGGCCCGCAGAGCGGCCGCGTCCGGCGGCGACTCCAGCTCGACCAGGGCCTCGTACTCCTTGGCGTGGGGCGTCTCCTTGAGGATCGCGATGCGGCTCTTCTCGGTCCAGTGCAGGCCCTGGATCTCGAGGCGCCCCTCGTTGCGGCGGTTGATCTCGGCCTCGAGCGCGGCCAGGTCGACGTCGAAGACCTTGGGGGCCACCAGCTCGAGCACGAAGGGCCGGCCGCTGCCGAGCATGCGCACGTCGACGTCCTCGCGTCCGGCGCCGTGGAAGACGTGCTTGCGCGTGCCGAAGGCCTTGCCGGCCACCCAGCCGAGCAGCTCCTGGACCGAGTCCTTGGTCAGCTTGCCGAAGCCCTCACAGCGCGCGCACTTCCTGCGCCGGCGCGGGTGGCCCTTGCAGTCGGGGCAGAAGAACACCGTCTGCGGCAGGTCACGCGCGAGCTTGCGGTAGCGCCCTTCGAGGTAGACCTTGGTCTGGGGGGGTCGATTCATCGTGCGAACTCGGGGGTGCCGCCCCCGGAACGAGTGGAACGTTCGGCTCCCGGCGCGGCGGCCCGCCGCGCGCGAAGGGGCGGAGAAGATAGCGCCCGGGCGGCCCCCGGAAAAGGCGCCGGAGCAGCCCAGGGGCGCGGGATTTCGCTCGGATTCGAGGCGGCGAAGCCTACCTTGGGCCGCCGCGATGCACCCGGTCCTCTTCCGCCTGCCCGGGCTCGACTTCCCCGTGCGGACCTTCGGGGCCCTGGTGGCGGCCGGGATCCTGCTCGGGCTGTGGGTGTGGGGCCGGCTGCTGGCGCGCCACGGCAGGGAGCCGGCCAAGGATCCGGAGCGCGCCTCGCAGGTTGCGCTCCTGCTCGTGATCGGGATCCTGGTCGGCGCGCGGCTCTTCTACGTGGGCGTCGAGGTCACGCGCTACCTCACGACCGAGAGCACGGCGGCGATGCAGGCCTACCTCGCGGGCGACGCGCGCGCGGCGGGCACGCTCGCGCCGGGCGAGCTGGAAGCCGCGCGGCGCGTGCAGGTGGGGCACGACTTCCTGCACGACCCCTTCAAGATCCTCCTGATCTGGCAGGGCGGCCTGGTGATGTACGGCGGGCTCCTGGGCGGGATGCTGCTCGGGCTCCACGGCGCGCGGAAGTACGGGCTCGAGCCCTGGCGCGGGCTCGACACGGGCCTGGCGGCCGGCTTCGTGGGCCTGGCGGTCGGGCGGATCGGCTGCTTGATGGTGGGCGACGACTACGGCTCGCTCGTGCCCGAGCGCTTCGAGTCGAGCTGGCGCCCGCTCGTGCTCGGGAACGGGGGCGAGGTCGGCCCGCTGACGATCCGCGTGCCGCGCCTCGAGTGGCTGCAGGCGAACTCGGAGAGCCTGTTCGACCACGATCTCGCCGGCAAGGTGCTGTGGGCCTCGCAGCCGTGGATGAGCGCGAACGCGCTGCTCCTCGCGGCCGCCGGGTGCCTGTGGCTGCGCCTGGGGCTGCGTCCCGGCCTGACGGCGGCGCTGCTGCTGGCCCAGTACGCGCTGAGCCGCTTCGTGATCGAGGCCTTCCGCGGCGACTCCGTGCGCGGCGTGTGGTTCGGGGGCCTCCTCTCGACCTCGCAGCTCGTGTCGATCGTGCTGCTGGTCGCGGCGGGCGTCCTGTTCGTCAAGCGCCGCGCGGCGCCCGCGGCCTGAGGGACGCGTGGGGCGCGTCGTGCTGGCCGGCATCGACGAGGCGGGGCTCGGCCCGCTGCTCGGCTCGCTCGCCATCGGCTACGCGGTGCTGGCGGCTCCGGAGCAGGAGCCCGAACCCTGGAAGCGCCTGCGCGGCCGCGTGGCGCGCTCGCCGCGCGCGAAGAGCCGCCTGGTGGTGGCCGACTCGAAGCTCGTCTACCAGCGCAACCCGCGCGGCGAGAAGAGGCTGGAGAGCACCGTGCTCTCCTTCCTGGACCAGCGCGCCGGAGGCGCCCCGCGCCTTGCCGAGGACCTGCTCTTCGGCGCACTCGCGCCGCCGGCCGAGCACCGCGCGCTGCCCTGGCGCGCCGAGCTGCCGGGCCTGCCCTGGGCGACCGAGACGGAGGCGCTGGAGCTCTCGGCGGCGCTCCTGGAACGCGCCCTGGCGCGGGCCGAGCTCGAGCTGCTCGACCTGGGCGTGCGGCTCGTGCCGGCCAGCGAGCTGAACGCCTCCTTCGCCGCCACCGCCAACAAGGCCGAGTCGGTGTGGGAGCGCGTGCTCGAGGTCCTGCGCCACGTGTGGGCGCGGCGCACGCTCGGCCCGGTGCGCACGACGGTCGACATGCTCGGCGGACGCCGGCACTACGGCTCGCACCTCGGGCGCGCCTTCCCCGAGGCCGTGGTGACGCTGGTGCGCGAGGACCAGGGCCGCTCGGCCTACGCCCTGGTCGCGCGGGACGGCAGCGGCGCGATGGAGCTCGAGTTCCGCGTCGACGGCGACCGCACGTCCTTCGCCACCGCGCTCGCCTCCTGCTGCGCGAAGTACGCGCGCGAGACCGAGATGCGCGCCTTCAACGCCTACTTCGCGCGCCTGCAGCCCGAGCTCGCGCCCACGGCCGGCTACCGCGGCGACGGCTCGCGCTGGCTGGCGGACGCGGCCCCGGCCCTGGCGCGCAGCGGACTGGCGCGCGAGCAGCTCGTGCGCACGCGCTGACGGCGACGCGTGACCCTCACAGCTCCTTGCGGAACTGGAGCTGACGCTTGGCGAGCTCGAAGCCCAGGCTCAGGTAGAAGGCCTGGGCGTCGCGGCGCGCGACGCGCGTGCGCAGGCGCAGCGAGACGAGGCCGCGCGCGCGCGCCCAGGCCTCGACGGCCGCCACCAGGCCGCGCCCGATCCCGCGCCGGCGCGCGGCCGGATCGACAACCAGGCCCGTGACGAGCGCGGCGGGGTCGCTGGCGAGCGAGAGGAACTCCTGGGCGTGGATCCAGCCGAGGAGCGCGCGCTCCTCCTCGGCCACGACCACGAGCTGGTCCTGCGCCGCGAGCAGCCGCGCCAGGCGCGCCGCGATCTGCGCCCCTGGCGCGGGATAGCCCAGCTCCTCCACCAGCGGCACGAGCCCCGGCGCGTCGGCCAGGTGGGCCGGGCGGAAAAGGATTCCCATGGCGCGCGGCAGGATAGCGGGCGGCGCGCGTCCGCGGCGGCGGCGCGACGGCGGCCCTAGCGCAAGTGCTACACGCGGGGATCAGGCCCCGCGCGAGCGCGAGCCGAAACCAGGCCAGATGAACCGCGCGACCCCGCCGCGCGGCGAGCGCCCCCGACCGGCGCCGCGTCCCAGCCACGGTCGCTTCGAGGGCTGGCTCGCGGTCGCGCTGTGCACGGTCGTGCTGCTCGCCTCGACCGCCATCCTCGAGCGCTCGCGCTCCTTCTCGCGCGTGCTGATCGAGCTCGAGCGCGGCGAGCGTGCCACGCCACGCTCGAGAGCGCCCGCGGACGCCCGCGCCGAGCCGGTCGGGCTCGTGATCCTCGTGGCGCTCGACGGCCTGCGCGCCGATCGCCTGCGCGGACCGGGCGCGCGCGAGGCGGCCCCGCGCCTGGCTCGGCTGCGCGACGAGGCCCTGGCCTTCGAGCAGGCGCTGGCGCCGGCCGCGCACGCGCTGGTGGCCCACAAGGCGCTGCTCAGCGGTCGCTCTCCGGGGCTCCTGATGCTGGAGGAGACCGGCGCCGACCTGCTCGAGCTGGCCGCCGTGCGCGAGCCGGCCGACTACCTGCGCGCGACCTTCGAACGCGTGCAGCCGCACCTGGCCGAGACCTTCCGTGCCGGCGGCTTCCGCACGGCGGCCTTCACCGACGGCATCGTCCTGACCACGGAGGCCGGCTTCGCGCGCGGCTTCGAGCAGTTCGACGCGTCCGGCGGCGGCCTGGCCGCGACCCTGGGGCGCGCGCTGGCCTGGCTCGAGCGCGTGCGCGGGCGGCGCGCGTTCCTGTTCGTGCAGTCGAGCGAGCTGGCCGGCTGCGTCCCGGGCGAGGAGGCCGGCCGCCACGGCGGCGCCGCGCCGGAAGCCGCCTACGCGGCGCGCCTCGCGCGCCTCGACGCCGAGCTGGGCACCTTCCTCGACGGCCTGCGCGCGCGCGGCCTGTACGAGCCGGCCCTGCTCGTGCTGACCGCGGCCCACGGCTTCGCGCTGGGAGAGGGCGCCACGGTCGGGCACGGCGGGCTCTCGCTGGCGGAGCTCTCGGTCCCGCTCCTGCTCAAGTTCCCGCAGGAGCACGAGCAGGTTCCCGGCACGCCCGCGCAGCCGGTCGAGCTGGTGGATCTCGCGCCGACGCTGCTCGAGGCCTGCGGCCTGGCGCCGCCGGCCGGGCTGGACGGGCGCGCGCTCGTGGCGCTCGCACGCCGCGGCGGGCGCGCGTGCCTGGTGGCCGAGACCGTGCTGCGCGGCGTGCGGCCCGGCGAGGCCAGCGCCTCGGCCTCGACCTTCGTGCGCCCGGGCCGCTGGCAGGTGACGCACGATCCCGCGCTCGCACAGGCGAGCTACGCGGACCTGCGCACGGACCCCACCGGGCACGCCGCGCGCGCCCTGCCCGCGGAGGTGGCGCCGGCGCTACTCGATGCCCTGCTGGAGCGCGCGCGGCCGGCGCTGCGGCCGCGCCTGCGCGCCGAGGGCGAGCCGCCGGCCGAGCTGGTGCAGGCCCTGGCCGAGCTGGGCTACGCCGAGGAGGCGCGCCTTTCCTCGGGCCCGGACGGGCCCTAAGGTAGCGCCCCTCCCTGCCTTGAAGATCGCCCTCCTCGGCGCCGGCGTCTCCGGACTCGCGCTCGCGCGGACCCTGGTCGAGCGCGGCTTCCCGCTGGCGGACATCACGCTGTTCGAGGCCGCGCCCGTGGCCGGCGGCCTGTGCCGCTCGAAGACCGTCGACGGCTTCACCTACGACGTCTCCGGCGGGCACATCCTGTTCAGCAAGGACCGCGCGGTCATGCAGTGGATGAAGGACGAGGCCGGCGGGGACGAGGCCTTCGTGCGCCGCGAACGGCACACCAAGATCCGCTTCGGGAACCGCTTCGTGCACTACCCCTTCGAGAACGGCCTGGGGGACCTGCCGGAGCAGGCCAAGTTCGAGTGCCTGCGGGGCTACGTCGAGGCCTGGCACGCGCGCGACAAGCACGGCACGGCGGCGCCCGCCGACTTCCTGCGCTGGATCCACTGGCGCTTCGGGACCGGCATCGCGCAGCACTTCATGGAGCCCTACAACGAGAAGATCTGGAAGCGCCCGCTGTCCGAGATCTCCTCGGACTGGGTCGCGGGGCGCGTGCCGGACGCGCCCATCGACGACGTGCTGCGCGCCGCCATCGGCCAGCGCACCGAGGGCTACACGCACCAGGCGATCTTCTTCTACCCGCGCCGGGGCGGCTTCCAGGCGATCACCGACGGCATGGCGGCGCGCCTGGGAGCGCGCGTGCGCCTGTCGACGCCGGTCGAGGACCTGGTGCGCGCCGCCGACGGCGGCTGGCGCGTGAACGGGGAGCCCTTCGACGTGGTCGTCAGCACCCTACCGCTCAACGAGCTGCCGGACGTCGTGCAGGACATGCCGCCGGACGCGGCCGCGGCCATGCGCGGTCTCGCCTACAACTCGATCGTGACGCTGCTCGTCGCCCTCGACCGGCCGGCGCACCCGGACCTCTCGTGGATCTACCTGCCGCACCACGAGCAGGGGCCGGTGAACCGCCTGACCTACATGTCGAACTACTCGCCCGCGCTGGCGCCCGAGGGCAAGACCTCGTTCCTGCTGGAGGTCACGCTGCCGGGCGGGAGCACGCCGCCGGGCGGCGAGCTGGAGCGCGAGGCCCTGGCCGGCATCGAGGCGGCCGGGCTCGTGCGGCGCGAGGAGGTGCTCTTCACCGACCGCAGCCACTGCCGCTACGCCTACATCGTCTACGACCACGAGCTGGCCCGCCGGCGCGCGGCGGCCCTGGCCTGGTGCCGCGCGAACGGGATCGTGCCCCTGGGGCGCTTCGGACGCTACGACTACTTCAACTCGGACCAGTGCGTGATCGCGGCGCGCGAGGCGGCCGAGGCGCTGCTCGCGCGGGCGCAGGTCGGATGAGCCGCGCGAGCGCGATCGTCCCCGAATCGCGCGCGCTGTCGGTGGTCGTCCCCACCTGGAACGGGGGCGCGCGCTTCCGCGAGCTCCTGGAGGCGCTGGCCTCGCAGGACCGCGAGCACGAGCTGGTCGTGATCGACTCCGGCTCGCGCGACGGCACGCTGGAGGCCGCGCGCGCGGCGGGGGCGCGGCTCGAGTCGATCCCGCAGCGCGAGTTCAACCACGGCGCCACGCGCAACCGCGCCATCGCCCTGGCGCGCGGGGCCGTGGTCGCGCTCCTGACGCAGGACGCCCTGCCGATCGGGCCCGGATACCTCGCCGCGCTGGAGCGCCCCTTCGCCAACCCGCGCATCGACGGCGTCTACGCGCGCCAGTACCCGCGTCCGGACTGCGATCCGATCCTGGCCGAGCGGCTGCGGCGCTGGAGCGCCGCGCGCGACACGCCCGACCTGCAGGTGCTGGTGCCGGGCGACGCCGCCGGCTCGCGCAAGCTCTTCGACGCGCTCGAGCCGATGCAGCGCTACCTCACCTGCATCTTCGACAACGTGGCCTCGGCCGTGCGCCGCACGAGCTGGGAACGCCAGCCCTTCCCCGCGCGCCCCTTCGGCGAGGACGTGGCCTGGGCGCGCGCCGTGCTCCTCTCCGGTGGCGCGATCGCCTACGAGCCGGGCGCCCAGGTCGAGCACAGCCACCGCATCTCGATCGTGCGCGAGTTCAAGCGCCTCTACTGCGACCACCGCAACCTGATCGAGCTCTTCGAGCTGCGCACCGTGCGCTCCTGGCGCGCGATCTGGCACGGCGCGCCCGGCCAGCAGCGCGTCTACCGCGAGCTGCTCGAGTCCCAGCCGCTCTCGCGCGCCGAGAAGCGCTACTGGAGCCTGTACGCGATCCCCTACAGCTACGCCGAGGCCGCGGCCCAGTTCCTGGGCGCGCGCAGCCACTGGAAGACGCAGGAGAGCCGCTTCTGGGCCTGGGCCGACCGGCGCATCCGGCGCGGCGTGTAGGCGGCGAGCCGGCCGTCGAAGAGGAGCGCGGAGGCACGGAGGGAAGACGCGGAGGACGCGGAGCAGAGCAAGCAAGAACAAGGGCAGGGCTGGGCGGCGGAGGCGCGCTCCTGAGCGCAAGACCGTGTGAGGGCGGAGCCGGAAACCCTGACCCTCCCTCCTCTTCTGCTTCCTCCTCTCCTGCTTCCTCCGCGTCCTCCGCGTCTTCCCTCCGCGTCTCCGCGCTCCTCTTCCTCTTCCTCAAAGAGCCCGGTGACCCGCCAGCAGCTCGCGATCGTCCCCGAACGGCTCCCCCAGCGGCGCGAAGGCCTCGCCGTGGGTCGCCGCGGGCGCGAGGTACATCGCGCGCTGGGCGGAGAGCGCCAGGCCCTTCACGCGGATGTCGTGGTAGGCGAGCTGGCTCGCATGCTCACCCAGCGCGGCGAGCTTGCGCGCATGCACCGTGCTGACGTCGACGATCCAGGTCGCCACCAGCGGGGTCCAGACCTCGTAGCCCCAGGCGCGGCCGCGGAAGCCGGCCAGGGCCAGCGCCAGGCGCGCGGCGCGCGCCAGCACGTGGTGGTCGAGGTGGTGCTCGCCGACCCAGGGCGCGTAGACCGTGTCGATCGAGAGCGCCTGCACGCGCTCGGCCAGGAGGCGCGCGCCGGCCAGGAGCTCGTGCGGGCCCGGCAGGTGGCCCTCGGGCTGGTCGAGGAACTCGTAGCGCGTGAGCCCCAGGTGCGCGCCGCCGGCCTGGGCCTCGCGCCGCCGCCGCGCGCGCAGGTCCGCGGGCGCGAAGCGCCCCTCGGGATCACCGGCCTCGCCGTCGTAGGCCACCAGGACCTGCACGAAGTCGCCCTGGGCCGCGTGCAGCGCGCAGGTCCCGCCGGCGCCGAGCACGTCGTCGTCGGCGTGGGGCGCGAGCAAGAGCACGCGCCCGTGGGGCGGCCGGGCCGAGGTCTCCGGCAGGGGCGCGCGCTCGCTCGTCGGGTCGAGGCCCATCGGCGCCTCAGCGTACCGGCGCGTGCTCCAGGAGGCGCGCGCCGAGGGCCTCGACCTCGCCCGCCGCCAGGGCCTCGGCGCGCGTCGCGTCGACCTTGGAGAAGGTGTAGGCGGCGATCACCTCGCCCGTGTCGAGGTCGAGCACGCGCGCGAAGTAGGGGGCCGGGAAGAACCACTCCCAGGCCTCCGGCGGGCAGGCCCAGCGCGCGCCCTGGCCGAAGGAGCCGGAGCAGATCACGAAGGCCGGGTGGACCGAGAGCTCGACCAGGTGGCGGCAGGCACGCGGCAGCTCGAGCACGGGCGGGCCGCTCTGCGGGCCGAGCGCCTTCAGGGCGTGGATCGGGCGCGCGAACCAGGCCCGCGGCCACACGCGCGCCAGCCAGTTCCCGAAGGCGTACAGGCCGCGCCCGAGGGGCCCGTAGAACTTCTCGTAGTAGAGCTCGCGCGAGGCCTCGTGGCGCTGGATGGCCGGGTCGTCGGGCGTCCCGGCGACCTTGGCCGAGCGCGACCAGTGGTGCAGGATGCGCGCGCCGGTGTGGTGCACGACCGCGTAGCCGCGCTGCTCCAGCGTGCGGAAGAGGTCGGTGTCCTCGAAGTAGAGCGGGTAGCGCGGGTCCATCACCTGGCCCAGCTCCTCGATCACCGCGCGGCGCAGGAAGAGGCAGCAGCCGGAGAGCATGTCGGTCTCGACCGGCGTGCGCGAGGTCCACCACAGCAGGCACTTGCGCAGGCGGAAGCGCGCGTACCAGCGTCCGAGGGCCGGATGCAGGTTGGCCAGCGTGATGCGCAGGTGCTCGAGCGGCGTGGGCAGGAGGTTGGGCGGGAGGTTGATCGTGCCCAGCGGATCGACCGAGGTGGCCGGATCGACCACGCCCACGCGCGGGTGGTCGAGCACGTAGTCCAAGAGGGTCGTGACCGCGCCCGGCAGGAAGAAGAGGTCCGGGTTGAGCACCGCGACCACGTCCCCGCGTGTCCCCTGCGTGTGCGCGTAGGCCAGGTTCATGCCGCGCGCGTAGCCCAGGTTCTCGGCCGAGCGCACGACCGTGACCCCCAGGGCCTCGATGCGCGAGAGGTAATGCTCCTGCGGCTCGGGCGAGGCGTTGTCGACCAGCACGACCTGCAGCTTCTCGCGCGCGCGGCCGTCGCGGGCCCACTCGGCCAGCAGCGAGCGCACGCAGCTCTCGGCGTAGGAACCCGAGTTGTAGTTGACGATCAGGGCCGCGAGGCCGACGTCGTGCTTCATGGGCGCGCGCCCGCTTCCACGGGCGCGTCCTCGGGCGCGGGCGGGGCCAGCCGGCGCTGCTCGAACTCGAGGTCGAGCCGGAACAGCCCGATGTCCTTGGTGTAGGCGCGTACCAGCAGGTTCTGCGGCATCAGGTAGTCCTGGTAGCGGTGCACGCCCTCGCCGTCGAAGAGCACGACCGGGATCAGGAACTGGCCGGCCAGCAGGCGCAGCTCGGGGGCCTTGAGCACGAGGCACCCCTCGGTGCCGGCCAGGGTCACGCCCTTGAAGTGCGTGGCCTGGCCGCCGCAGGTGGTCATGTCGCCGCGCATGAAGGCGATCCCGATCTGGATCGGGGTCTCGGCCGGGCGCGGGTTGCTCCACCACACGCGGATCTCGAGCGAGTCGCCGCTCTGCACCTCGTAGCACTCCTCGTCCGTGCCCAGGCGGTAGATGCGCGCGTCGACGATCCTCGGCATGTCCTCCGGGCGACGCTTGGCCGAGGCCGGTACCAGCGGGATGTCGCCGTGCACGGCCTCGGCCACCGAGCCGATGTGCTGGCGCTGGAAGGCCGCGTACTCGTTGGTGACGAAGATCGAGTCGCCCTGCGCGCGCGCCTTGCCGCTCTCGAGCCACAGGGCCACGTCGCAGAACTGGCGCAGGTCGTAGAGGCTGTGGCTGCAGAAGACGATCGTGCGGTTGCGCTTCTTGAACTCGTAGATGCGATCCACGCACTTCTTCTGGAAGTACATGTCGCCCACCGCGAAGACCTCGTCGATGATCAGCACCTCGGGGTCGACCGAGGCCGCGATGGCGAAGGCCAGGCGCAGGCCCATCCCGGAGGAGTAGGTGCGCACCGGCTCGTCGATGTAGGCGCCGAGCTCGGCGAAGTCGATGATCTCGGGCGTCTTCTGGATCAGCTCGCGGCGCGAGAAGCCCATCATCACGCCGTTCAGGAGGATGTTCGCGCGCCCGGTGAAGTCCTGGTGGAAGCCGGCCCCGAGCTCCAGCAGGCTGGCGGCGCGCCCGCGGATGCGATAGCGGCCCTCGGTCGGAGCGGTGGTGCCCGAGAGGACCTTGAGCAGGGTCGACTTGCCGGCCCCGTTGGCGCCGCACAGGCCGAGCGAGGAGCCGGGCTTCAGCGCCAGGTCGATCCCGCGCAGGGCCCAGAACTCGTGGTGGCCCCGGTAGCGCCCGAAGGTGAGCCACTCGCCCACGCGCCGCAGGGGCTTGGGGTAGATGCGGTAGGCCTTGCCGAGCCCCTGGGCCTCGATCGCGTACTCCGTCACCTCAGACCTCGTCGGCGAAGCGCCGCTGCGAGACGGTGAAGAAGGTGTACCCCAGCGCATAGGTCGCCAGGGCCCACAGCGCGAAGGTGCCGAGGTGCTCGGGGATGCGCGCCACGAGCACCGGCTCCATGAGGCGCTGGCCCGCCGGCACGATCACGTCCCCCATCAGGGCGCCGCGCCAGGCCGAGACCATGTGGTAGGCCGGGTTGGCCTCCAGCAGGCCGCGGTAGGGCTCGAGCCCCTCGCCCATCAGCTCCGGGATCCAGAAGATCGGCGTCAGGAACATCCACATCGTCGTCAGCATGCCCATGATCTGGGCCGTGTCGCGCAGGAACACCTGCAGCGTCGCCAGCAGCAGCACCAGGCCGTAGAGGAAGAGGGCCTGCAGCACGAGGATGACGGGGACCCACAGGATCGCCGGGCCCGGCGCGTGCCAGATCGGGGTGAGCACGGTGGCCAGCACGAAGATCCCGATCCCGAACAGCATCACCGTGAGCGAGGCCAGCACGACGTTGAGCGGCAGGAGCTCGGCCGGGAAGACGAGCTTCTTGATCAGGTTGCCGTTGTCGACGATCACCGTCGCGCCGCGCGAGAGCGACTCGCTCAGGGCCGACCAGGCCAGCATGGCCGTGAACATGTAGATCCCCATGAGGGCCTTCTTGTCCTCGGGGAGGTCGCCCAGCCGCTGCTGCAGGATCTCGGTGAAGATGAAGAAGTAGATCCCGAACAGGAACAGCGGCTGGAGCACCGGCCAGGCCCAGCCGAACACCGTGCCCTGGAAGCGCGCGGCGATGTCGCGCTTGAGGGTCGTGCGCACCAGGTCCCAGTGCTGGGCCACGAGCCAGGGCAGGCGCACGAGCCGCAGCCCGACCTCGCGCCAGGCGGTGGGCCGCGCGGTGACCCACTCGGCGGCCAGGGCGTGCTCTCGTTCCGGGCTCATGCGACGGCCCTTCTTCGGCCGGCGCGACCGTAGCGGGCGAGGCCCAGGAAAGAAAGGACGCCCCCCAGGAGGGTCAGAGAGTCTGGCAACGTTGCCTCCGGCATCGTTGCCAGACTCTCTGGATCGTCCACGGCGCGCGAGCCTCGCGCGCCCCTTCCAGGTCTTCCCTGCCCCAGCGCTCTCACCCCGCCGCCGGCTTGGTCGGCAGCTCCGGCGCGAGCCGCGCGCGCACGTGCTGCAGCAGCGTGCGCGCCGCCGGCTCGTCGTCGGCCGCCCCCTTCCAGTCGGCGCGGGCCGGATCGAGGGGCGAGACCAGGTTCTTGTTGTGCTCGACCTGCACGCGCGCCTCGACCTTCCAGCGCCCGGGCTCCAGCGCCTCGAGACGCAGCATGGCGCGCCGGCGCTGGCCCTCGCCCTGGAAGGGCTGCAGGTCGGTCCTCCAGCCGCTCTGGACGGCGCGCGCGCCGGGGTCCGTGCCGGCCGCCAGCGGGTAGCCCTGGCTCGAGAGCGCCAGCAGCGCGAGCTGCCACACGACCCGATCGGAGGGTGCTTCGACCTCGATCGAGCTCCAGCGCGCCTCCTTGGAGTCGAGCGCGTCCTGACGCGCCTGCGAGACGCAGGCGGCCGCGAGGAAGGCGAGCAGCAGGGCCGGGAGGGAGCGCATGGACTTCATCGTTCGGGAGGTCAGCGGGAGTCCGGGACGGCGGCGTTGTCCTTGTCGCGCACCACGAAGCGCAGCGGGACCTCCGCCAGCGGGGTCAGCTCGCGCAGGCGGTTCTCGAGGTAGCGCAGGTAGTCCTTGCCGATCAGGCGCGCGTCGTTGACGAACAGGACGAAGGTCGGCGGCAGGGTCTCGGCCTGGGTGGCGTAGTGGATCTTGACGCGCTGGCCGCGACTGCCGGGCGAGCGCGACTCGACCGCGCGCGCCAGCACGCGGTTCAGCTCGCCGGTCGGGATGCGCGCGCCGGCGCGCTGGTGCAGCTCGCGCGCCAGCGCCAGGATCCCGTCCACGTTGAGGCCGGTCTTGGCCGAGAGGAACGCGATCGGCGCGAAGGCGAGCCCAGGCAGCTCCTGGTCGAGGTAGGCGCGAAAATCCTCCGGCTCCAGGCCCGCGCGCACCAGGTCCCACTTGTTGGCGCCCAGGATCACGACGCGGTAGTGGTCGTGGATGTAGCGCGCCAGGCGCTTCTCGACGGCCGAGATGCGCTCGGTGGCGTCGAACAGCAGCACGACCACGTCGGCCCGGCGCATGGCGCGGTAGCTGCGCGCGAAGGAGAAGAACTCGATCGCGTCCTCGTGCTTGGTGCGCTTGCGCACGCCGGCCGTGTCGATCAGCGTGAAGCACTCGCCCTCGCGCTCGATCGTGACGTCGAGCGCGTCGCGCGTCGTGCCCGGCACCTCCGAGACGATCACGCGCTCCTCGCCCGCCAGCGCGTTCACCAGGGTCGACTTGCCCGCGTTGCGCCGGCCGACGATGGCCAGCTTGAAGGTCGGACGCGGGGCGGCCTCGTCCGGCGCCGGCGGCGGCAGGCGCCGCAGGACCTCGTCGCACAGGGCCGCCATGCCCTCGCCGTTCTGGGCGCTGATCGCGAGCGGCTCGCCGCCCAGGCCCAGGCGCCGGAAGGCGTCCACCTCCCAGGCCAGGCGCTCGCCCTCGACCTTGTTGCACACCAGGACCACGGGCCGGCCCAGCTTGCGCAGGCGCGCAGCGACCTCCATGTCCGGCGGGGTCAGCCCGGCGCGCGCGTCGACCACGAACAGCACCAGGTCGCTGCGCTCCAGCGCGCGCGTGATCTCGCGCTCGACCGCCGGCCCGAGGTCGTCGCGGTCGACGACCCCGATCCCGCCCGTGTCGGAGAGCTCGACCGCGCGCTCGCCCTCGTCGCCGGAGAGCCGCGCCACGGCGCTGACGCGATCGCGCGTGACGCCCGGCGTCGGCTCGACGATGGCGATGCGGCTGCCGGTCAGGCGGTTGAACAGGGTCGACTTGCCCACGTTCGGGCGGCCGACGATGGCGACGCGCGGGAGGGACACGGGAGGTCAGGGCAGGCCGAGCTGGCGGTGGATCTGGGGCACGACGCGCAGCTCGAGACCGCGCGCGAGGGCGGCGTTCACGAGCTCTTCCAGCAGCGCGGCCGAGGGCGCCGGCACGCCGTTCACGGGCGTCACCGGCTGCAGCACGAGCGGCAGCTCCGGCGCCAGGCGCGCGACGTCCTCCAGCAGCGGCAGGAACTCGGCCGCGGCCCGGTCGCCGGCCACGATCAGCTTGGCGCAGGCGTCGCGCCCGCGCACGAGCGTCAGCACCTCGGCGCGCACCGCGGCCCAGGCCGCGGCGCCGTGGGGCTCGCCCTCGCCGTCGCCCGCGAGCCCGAGCGGCTCCGGCGGCGCCAGGTCGGCGGGCAGCTTGAGGTCGAGGCTGACATGGTCGACGGCCGCCAGCACGCCGGCCAGCGCGCGCGGGTGCGCACCGGCGGTCTCGAGGTGCAGGCGCCGCGGCCCGAGCTCGGCCCGCAGCGCGCGCACGAAGGCGGGCCAGGCCAGCGGCTCGCCGCCGGTCAGGCTGACCGTGCGCGCGGGTCCCGCCTCGACCGCCTCGATCCAGGCGCGCACGTCCTCCGGCGTGGCCCAGCCCGCGGCGCGCCGCGCCGCGGCGCCCGCGCGGACCCGCGCGCGCGGCGCGGCCGGAACGGCCCAGGAACCCGGCGTGTCACACCAGCGGCAGCGCAGCGGACAGCCCGCCAGGCGCACGAAGGCCTGCGGCTCGCCCACGAAGCGGCCTTCGCCCTGGATGGAGGCGAAGACCTCGAGCACTGGCGCCCGCACGCGGAGCGCGGACGATGCGGGGAGCGCGCCCATGGTGGCGGGCGCGGCGCGTGCGCCGCGCGGGCCCTACTTCTTGCCCTTGGCGGGCGCCTTTTCCTTGCCCGCGTCCTTGGCCGGAGCGGCGGCCGCCGCGGCTGCACCCTCGGCCGGTGCCGCCTCGGCCGCGGCCGCCTTGACCTTCTTGGCGCCGGCGACCTTGAACTTCGTGCGCACCTTGGGGAGGCCCCACACCGGGCTCGTCTCGGCCTTGAACTTGCCGTCCTTGGTGAGCTTGGCGATGCGCTCCTGGCGCGTCAGGACGCTGCGCTCACCGCTCAGGGTGTTCACGCCGCGCAGGCTGGAGTGGATGGTCATTGGCGGTCCTTGGATCTGCGATCAGTCAGCGGGTTTCGTGCGGGGAATGAGCTTGTCGATCTGCACGCGGTAGGCGTCGAAGTAGGGCTTCTCGCCGTCGCGCACCAGCGCGCGCACGCGTGCCTCGGTCGCCTCGAGGTCCTGCTTCCTCGGCGCGGCGCCGGCCAGGACGACCAGCAGGTTGCCGGACTCGACCGGCGGGAACACGGTCACGCCGGCCTCGAGCAGGTGCTGGTAGGTCGCCCAGGCGAGGTCCTGGTTGGCGTTGTTCTTGCCCTTGGTGTAGCTGGCGACGATGACGGTGTAGAGGTTGGCCGGATCGAAGAGGGCCGAGTCCTGGATGCGCGCCGGCGCGGCCGGACCCGCGGCGGCGGGCGCCTCGGCGCCGGCGGCCGGTACGCGTTCCTGGAAGGCGCGCGGCTGGTTGCTGGGCGCGACCAGGGCGGGCGGCGGCTCCTCGGCGCGCGCCTCGCGGCCCTGCCCGCGTCCGAGCGCGTAGCCGAGCGCGAAGGCCAGCACCACGGCCACCAGCGCGAGCGGCCAGCCGAAGGCGTAGCCGGGACCCCGCGGCGCGGACGGCGGCGCGTCGAAGAGCGGCGCGGGCGCGGCCGGCTCGCCGGACGCGGACGCGGAGCCCGCGGCGCTCGGCGACGAGCGCTGGAAGGCTTCGAGCAGGTTCTTGCGGCGCGCCATGGGTCGGGGTGGGGCAGGGAAAACGCGAGAGGTTACCCATCGCGCGCGGATCGGGCAACGTGGGCGCCGCCGGCGGCCGCGCCGGTCCGCCGGCGGCTAGCGCCCCGCCAGGGCCTCGGCCTCGAGGACCAGGAGCAGCTCGCGCGCGTCCTCGCTCCAGGGGCCGTCGGGGGCCGCGTCGAGCAGCTCGGCGAGCACCGCGTAGGCCTTCTCCGGCTCCCCCGCCAGGCGCCAGGCCTTGGCCAGGTCCAGCGGCACCGGGTCGAGGAGCTCCTGCCCGCGCGCCCGGGCCAGGGCCAGGGCGCGCTCCCAGCCCTCCGCCGCCGCGCGGTACTCGCCCTGACGGAAGCGCACCAGCGCGAGGTGGTTCTCGAGCTGCGCATCGTCCCCGAGCCGCTCGCGCGCCTCGGCCAGGGCCGCCAGGGCCGCGGGCCAGTCCCCGCGCGCGTCCGCCTCGCCGGCGCGCGCCAGCGCCGCGTGACCCTCCTCGCGCAGGACGTCGGCGCCGAAGCCCAGCTCCTCGTCCGAGAGGCCCAGGCGCCGCGCCGCCAGGTAGTGCTCGACCGCGCGCGCGCGCGCCCGCTCCAGGAGCAGCCGCGTGGCGCAGCGCTGGTGCAGCGTCGCGCGCAGCTTGCGGTGGTCGGCGCCACGGCTCTCGAGCCGCTCCAGGCGCTCCAGCGCCTGCTCGAAGCGCAGCTCGCCCGCCAGTCCCTCGGCCTCGAGCTCCAGCGCCTCGTCGAGCACCGAGTCGCCGTCCGACACCAGGCGCTGGGCGGCCATGGCATGGGCCGTCGCCTCGGCCGGGCGGGCCTCGAGGCAGGCGCGGCCGACGAGCAGGTGCGCCTGGGCCAGGGGGCGCGCGACGAAGGGCAGCTCCGGGTCGCGGGCCCGCGCGCGCTCGAGCGCCTCCAGGGCGGCCGCCCCGTGCCCCTGGCGGCGCAGCTCGATCACGCCCTGGGCGCGGAAGAGCTCCGGCTGCGGACCGAGGCGCCGGATCGCCCCCGCCAGGGCCTCCTGGGCCGCGGGCAGCCGGTCGAGCAGCGCCAGGCACTCGATCTCGGTGGCGAGGCGCTCGGGGTGGCTCGCGTCGAGGACCTCGGCTCGCGCCAGGGCGGCCAGGGCGCCGACGGCGTCGCCCGTGAAGAGCAGCGCCCGGGCCCGCAGGCACTCGGCCTCGAAGCCACCGACGCGCTCGAGCAGCGCCAGGGCGGCCTCGCCGCGGTAGGACTCGAGGGCCGCGCGCACCTCGGCCAGCTCGGGGTCGCGCACGCGGCGCACGGGGGCCGCGGCGACCGCCGACGGCGGGTCGGAGCCCTCGGAGCAGGCCGAGGCGGCCAGCGCGAGGAGGAGAACGGCGAGACGGCGCATGCGCGCGCGAGTCTATCCGGCACCTGCGCGGCGAGCGGCGCTATCCTGCGCCCCGATGGAAGCCCGATCCGCAGCGCCGAGCGACGACCCGCGCGCCGAGGTCGCGCGCCTGGCGCGGGCCCTTTCCGAGCACCTCGAGCGCCAGGTCGCGGCCGGGATCGAGCGCGCCGCCGTGAGCGCGGCGCCCGCGCCGGTCCCCGGCGCCGCCCAGGAGCCCCCGGTCCTCGCGCACCCGGTCCCCGCGCCGGCTGCGCCCCGCGCGGCGGCCCCAGCGCCGCGCCCGGCCGCGGCCCACGAGCTCCTCGGCGTGCTCACCCCCTCCGCCGCGCCGGCCGGCGCACCCCCGGAGGCCCCCGAGGTGGCCGGGATCCGCCTCCGGGCGCGCGCCTGCGCGGGCCTCCCCGAGCTGCGCGAGCTGGTGGCCGGCTGCACGGCCTGCGAGCTCGCCCGCACGCGCACCCAGACCGTCTTCTGCGACGGCCCGGCCGGCGCGCGCGTGATGTTCGTGGGCGAGGCCCCCGGGCAGCACGAGGACGAGCGCGGCGTGCCCTTCGTCGGCGCCGCCGGCCAGCTCCTGACCGACATCATCCAGAAGGGCATGGGCCTGCGCCGGGCCGAGGTCCACATCGCCAACGTCCTGAAGTGCCGGCCGCCCGACAACCGCGAGCCGGCCCCCGAGGAGAAGGCGCGCTGCACGCCCTACCTCGACCGCCAGATCGAGCTGGTCGACCCGGAGGTCCTGATCGCGCTCGGGCTGCACGCCGCCCGCCACCTCCTGCGCTCGACCCTCTCGATGGGGCGCCTGCGCGGCAAGGTGCACCTGCTGGAGGGCCGCAAGGTGGTCGCGACCTACCACCCGGCCTACCTGCTGCGGAACCCGGCCGCCAAGAAGGACTGCTGGCAGGACATCCAGCTCGCGATGCGCGCGCTCGGCCTGGAGCCGCCCCCGGCGCCCAGTCGCCCCGCTCCGGCGTAACCCGGGGCGGGCGGAGCGGTAGTCCGCAGCGATTGACCCCCTTCTGGGGTGCGGATATCTTCCCCGCCCCCGGCCGGCGACTCGGGTGCCCGCTGCGGACCCCGCTCCCGCGTGGAGCGAGGTCCCAGCGATCCCCGCCCGCAGTCCGGCGTTCTTTCCTCCACCGCCCCGAGTCGACCTCGAGCGCGAGCGCGCGTCGCTCGCGAGCCGCAGCCACGGCGCGCCCGGGCTGGCGAGCGTCGCATCTCCAGGGCCGGCGTCCTGTCCCACCCCTGCACCCACCGCCGCCGTCCGGCGCACGCCATGCGATCTCGCTCCCTGCTCGTCTCGAGCCTGCTCGTGACCGTCCTCAGCTGCCGCTCCGCGGAGAAGAGCACTCCGCGCGAGGAGCGCAGCACGCCGGAAGCCGGGACGGGAACGCCCGCCGAGCCGAGCCAGGCCGAGCCCGCGCCGGCGCCCGGGCAGCAGATGGGCCAGGCGACCGAGCGCGTCGAGCGCCTGAAGCAGCAGTCGGACTTCCTGAGCCAGCAGTACCTGTCCCAGGGCGACGCGCTGCTCGACCAGAACGACTACGAGGGCGCCCTGTCCCAGTACAGCCAGGCCCTGGAGGTCGACCCGGACAACCAGGACGCGCGCGAGCGCATCCGGCGCGTGCAGAGCCTGATGGGCGAGGGCTTCGCCAGCGCGGCCCAGGGCATCCAGGACGCGATCGAGCGCGAGACCGTGCGCCGCGCCCAGGCGCGCCTGGAGGCCGAGCAGCTCACGATCGACGGCGACAACGCGCTGCGCGCCGCCGAGTACGACCAGGCGATCGAGAACTACCGCCGCGCGCTGAACATCCTGCGCTTCCACCCGCTGATCGCCGACCGCACGCTCGACGAGCGCGTGCTGGACAGCAAGCTCCAGTCGGCCGTGCAGCTGGCGGAGGAGCGCGACAGCGCCTCGCGCCAGGCGGCCACCGAGGCGGCCCGCGAGGAGCGCGCGGCGAAGGAGGCCGAGCAGCGCACCTACCGCGAGACCAAGCTGCGCCAGCTCTACGCCGAGGCCAACGCGGCCTTCCAGCGCGAGCAGTACGGCCAGGCCCAGACGCTGGCCGAGCAGATCCTGCTCTACGACCCGGGCAACGAGGCCGCCACGCAGATGCGCGACATCGCGCGTGACGCGCGCCACCTGGCGGTCAACGACCTGAACCGTCGCACCTTCCGCGAGAACTGGGTGCGGACCTTCGAGGAGCTGGGCTCGATGGGCGTGCCGCAGGCCGACATCGTCCAGTTCGACCTCGGTCGCTGGAAAGAGGTCTCGGCCCGCCAGCCCTACGAGTTCTCGGGCCAGGACGCGCTCGACAACACCGACAAGGAGTCCGTGCTGCGCATCCTGGGCGAGCGCCGCGTGCCGGCCCGCTTCGGAGCCGACGGCGAGGGCGCGCCCCTCGAGGAGGTGGCCAGCTACCTCCAGAACGTGACCGGCATCAACTTCGTGCTCTCGGCCAAGGTGCGCGACGAACTCGACGAGTCCGAGAAGTCGATCCAGCTCGACCTGCCGGAGCGCAGCGTCAAGCAGCTGCTCGACATCATCACCGAGGTGCGCGAGAACCTGCGCTACAAGATCGAGGACGGCGTGGTCAAGTTCGTGACCAAGGAGGAGCTCGTCGGCGGCCAGGTGCTGCGCATGTACGAGGTGCGCGACCTGATCCGGCCGGTGCGCGACTTCCCGGGCCGCGAGATCAACATCCAGCCCTCGGGCGGCGTGCCCGAGTCGGACGAGGAGATCGAGGAGCGCGAGTTCCTGCTGGTCAGCGACGACACGCTCGACACGCTGATCCGCGACAACGTCGCGCCCGAGTCGTGGGACGCCGACCCGGCCAACGCCCTGCGCATCTCGAACGGAACGATGGTCGTCAACCAGACGCCCGAGGTGCACGAGAAGATCCAGAAGCTGCTCGACGACCTGCGCGAGGCGACCGGCATCATGGTCGACATCCAGGCGCGCTTCCTGACGGTCGAGGACAACTTCCTGGAGGACATCGGCGTCGACTTCCGCGGCCTGGGTGCGCCCGGCAAGGGCACCAACGCCTTCTTCAACGACTTCGGCGACTCGACCGCGCAGCAGACGCTCGGCCAGGAGATCGGCACGGACACCGAGCTGGGCGCCTTCCTCGACGAGGGCGAGGACGGCGACATCCGCGGCCGGACCGAGAACCTCTTCGACCGCTTCCTGGGCGACGAGGACGTGCTGACCGGCTCGGGCGGCCTGCAGCTGCAGTGGACGTACCTGAACGACCTGCAGCTCGAGATGATCCTGACGGCCGTCTCGAAGTCGGAGCGCGTGCAGCTCGTCACCGCGCCGCGCATCCTGGTCTTCAACACGGCGCGCTCGAACCTGGCGGTCATGAACCAGGTCGCCTACGTGCAGGACTTCGACGTCGAGATCGCCCAGGCGGCCTCGATCGCCGACCCCCTGATCGCGGTCGTCGAGGACGGCGTGATCCTGGACGTGCGCCCGGTGGTCTCGGCCGACCGCCGCTTCCTGACGCTCGAGGTGCGCCCGACGGTGGCCGAGCTGAAGCGCCCGATCGAGACCTTCACGACCTCGCTGGGCGCCTCGGGCAACTCGGTCACGATCCAGCTCCCCGAGGTCGACAAGTCGATGATCAAGACCTCGATCCCGATGCCGGACGGCGGCACGGTCCTGCTGGGCGGCATGAAGGTCCACCAGAACCAGGACCTGCGCTCGGGCGTCCCGATCCTGAACAAGATCCCGCTGATCTCGTTCCTCTTCGAGCGCCAGGGCACGTTCGTCTCGAACCGCAAGCTCCTGATCCTGCTCAAGGCCAAGATCGTCATCCCGCAGGAGAGCGAGCCCAGCCCGTCGCAGATGGGCCTGGACTCCAGCCTCGCGCTCGGCCGCTGAGGCGTCCCACCCCACCACCCTCCGCCCCCGGGCGCCCGCGCGGCGCGCGGGGCGGAGTGCTCGATCCTCCTGGCCGCCCCCGGGAGGCGGAAACCCGGTAGCTCGCCTGGCGATCCTCGGATATCGCCTGGGGATGGACCGGGCCGACGCCTTCCGAGAGCTCGCCGCCGAAAGCGCGCCGCGGCTCGCACGCCACGGCCCCACCGCCCCTCCGCGTTCCCTGATGATCTCCCCCGCCTTCCTCGTCCTGTCCTGCGCCCTCCTCTCCCGCGCCCCGACCCACGCCCAGCGCTCGGAGCGCTATCTGCGCGACGAGATGGCCTTCGCGCGCGAGCTGGCGGTGCGCTACCAGTACATGGACATGGCCGAGGCGGTGCTGGCCGAGCTCGCCAAGGAGCGCCTGGGGGACAAGCAGAAGGAGTCGCTGGCCCTGGTCCAGAGCCAGGTCTTCACCGAGGGCGCCAAGCGCGAGGGCGACCCGGTCAAGCGCCTGGAGACCTTCGAGAAGGCGGCCCAGTCCTTCCGCGACTTCTTCGCGGCGCACCCCTTCTCCGAGCTGCTGCCGGAGGCCGAGCGCTCCTACCTCGGACTCGTGAACAACTACGGGCGCGCCCTGGAGCTGGCCCTGGAGGACGCGGTCGGCGAGGAAACCACGGCCCTGCGCGCGCGCATCAAGACCGTGCTGGACGAGGGCCTGGAGCGCACGGCCTCGCTCAAGGACGCCTACGACCGCCCGGACCTCACGGCGGCCGAGAAGCTCGACAAGTGGCGCCTGATGCTCGACCGCGCGCAGATGCTGATCACGCACGGCAACGTCAGCGACGCGCCCGAGCTCGACTACAGCCTGGCCGAGAAGGAGCTGGAGAAGGTCGCGGTCGAGTCCGGCGAGACCACCGGCGCGGGCCTGAACGCGTTCCTGGCGCTGGCCAAGCTGAATCGCGCGCGCGGACGCATGGGCGAGGCGTCCGCCTTCTCCGAGTTCGTGGTCACGATCGCGGTCCCGGTGGACCACGAGAACCCGGACTGGAAGGAGCTGGCGCCCGAGGCCAAGGCCGAGCGCTTCAAGCTGGTCGAGCTGGCGATCCCCGACCTGGTCGAGAGCCTGAGCGCCGACGGGAAGACCGCGGCGGCCTGCCGGTGGGCGCTCTACTTCCACAACACCTGGAAGCGCGAGGGCTTCACGCTCTCGCCCTTCGGCTACCTGGCGCTCCTCTCCTGCGCGCGCACGCTGCTCGACGCCGGCGGCTACGTGGGCGGCTCGATCACCCAGGGCGACCTGAAGTGGTTCGAGAGCGAGGAGGAGTTCCGCGCCGCGAACTACTCGGCGCGCGACTCGCGCACGTCCCTGGATCTGGCCCTCAAGACGGCCCAGGACGTCAACGCCGACAACCCGCGCACCAACCTGCAGGTGCGCGCCCAGAAGCTGATCTCCGACGTGATCAGCCGGCCCGGCGTGGTCGTGCCGCCGGACGTGCTCTACGAGGCCGCCCTGGGCGAGTACAACACGCAGAACTACGCCGCGGCGGTCGACTCCCTCAAGGACGTGATCCGCGCCCTGGACAGCCGCGACGACGCCACGCGCCGCGAGTACATGCCCAAGGTGCTCCACCAGCTCGGGCTCTCCTTCGCGCGCATGGAGCGCCCGCTGGAGGCCGCCATGGCCTTCCGCGACGGGGCCACGACCTGGAAGGGCGACCCCGAGTACCAGCCCCGGCTGGCCCAGGGCTTCTACCGCGAGATCGGCACGGTGCGCCGCGCCGCGGGCGGTGACAAGCTGATCGAGGAGCTGTTCCTGTCGGGCGAGCAGCTCGTCAAGGAGTCCGACACCGGCACGGGCGCCGACGTGATCCGCTGGCGCGAGGCCGAGCGCGCCTACGGCCAGGGCAACTTCGAGGCCGCGCGCAAGAGCTACCTGACGGTCGGAGCCGTGGCCGACGAGCACGAGAAGGCCATCGTCAAGGCCGCCCTGTGCCTCTACAAGCTGAACGACCGCGAGGGCGCCAAGAAGGAGTTCCGCGCGTACGTCGAGGCCTTCGTGCCCGATCCGCGCAACGCGATCCAGGGCGCGCGCAAGCAGGCGGCGCGCGAGGAGTCCAGCGCCCAGGCCCTCTACTACCTGGGCAAGATGGCCTACGACGCGCAGGACTGGGACGAGACGCTGGCGATCCTGAAGGGCTACGAGGAAAAGTTCCCGGCCCAGACCGACTACGCCCCCAACGCGCTCTACATGGTCACGCTGGCGCAGATCGCCCGGAAGGACCTGGCCGGCGCGCGCACCACCACGGGCAAGATGCAGCAGGTCTTCGAGTCGAGCGCGGCCACCGGCAAGGCCGCGCTGAACCTGTACCAGGCCCTCAAGACCGAGCAGGAGGCCGCCGCGCAGGCCGGCGACGCCGAGCGCTCGACCGCCCTCAAGCGCGAGATGGCGCACTACATGGGCGTGTCCAACGACACCGCCTCGGAGGCGAGCTTCGCGGGCCTGCGCATCGAGTCGGGGCTGTGGCTCGAGCTGGGCGAGTGGGTCGCGGCCGAGAAGGCCCTGCGCGCGACGCTGCAGGCCTTCCAGGCCGACCCGGCGCGGGCCGAGGACCTGGAGCGCTTCGTGCAGCCCGACCTGGGCGAGGCCCTGCTCGGGCAGAAGCGCGTGCCCGAGGCCTTCGCCGTGCTCGACCCGCTGATCCCCAAGGAGGCGGCCGACACGCGCAAACCCTCCAGCGCCGTGGTGCGCAACTGGTGCCGCGCGGTGGCCGGCTGGATCGAGGGCGAGGCGGAGATCGTCGAGGTCCCGGGGGTCGGCGGCAACTTCGCGCTCGTCAACGAGTTCCTGGGCAAGCTGATCGTGGCCGAGGCCACCTCGAGCGAGGCCTGGGCCTGCCCCTGGTACCGCCTCAAGCTCGAGCAGGCCTACGCCCTGTGGCAGTGGTCCAAGGCGGACTCGGCCCAGCAGGGCAAGGCCAAGGCACTCCTGGACGACATCGCCAGCCAGCTCGGCGACCCGGACGTCAAGGACATCGCCAGGAAGTGCGGGAACGAGGAGCTCCGCAAGCGCTTCCTGTGGCTGCGGAGCCAGGCGCGATGAGCCCGGCCCGGTTGACGGTTGCGGGCCGATCCGGCCTCACTAGAATGTCGCGCTTCTCGGCCGCCATGAGCCACCCTTCCGTGAGCCGCTCGCCGCGCCGCGCCGCCTGGGCGCTGGGGCTGCTCGTGACCCTGGGCGCCGCGGCGCCCGCCGGCGCTCAGGCCCGCCCCGACCAGGTGCTGTGGCGCAATGCGCGCGGACAGGTCAACACCGTGATCGGCAAGGTGAGCGAGAACTCGCTGACCCAGGTGGTGGTCGACACCGGCTCGTCGCAGCGCAAGCTCGACGCGATGGCCGTCCAGCGCATCGAGTTCGGCGACGTGCCGGCGCCCTTCGCCGAGGGCCAGGCCTACGCCGAGCGCGGCGACTTCGAGAACGCGGCCGCCAAGTTCGCGCTGGCGGCGGCGGACGCCGGCGCACGGCCGGTGGTGCGCGCGCGCGCGCGCCTGGCGGCGGCCGAGAGCTGGCTCAAGAAGAGCCGCGGCGACGAGGCCGCGCTGGCTTCTGCGCAGAAGGAGTGCGAGCTGTTCCTGTCCGAGTTCGCCAGCAACCGCGACGTGCCCGGCGCACGGCTCCTGCTCGGGCGCGTGCAGCGCCTCGCGGGCGACGGCCCCAAGGCGGCCGAGACCTACGCCGCGCTCTTCCGCGAGGCGGCCGCGGCCACGCCCGGCTACCCGCCGCTGCTCTCGTTCCAGGCTGGGATCGGCGCGGGCGAGGCCTACCTCCTGATCGGTGACGCGGCGCGCGCGAGAGAGATCTACCTGGCGCTCGAGAGCGCCATCGCGGGCGCCCTGGCCAGCCTGCCGGACGGCGACCCGCTGCGCGTCCAGTACACGGCCCTGCAGAGCGAGGCGCGCCTGGGCGAGGGCTACTGCCTGATGGCCTCGGGCAGCCTCGCACAGGCCCGGACCTTCTTCCAGGGCCAGCTCACGGGCGCGGAGAACAACCCGGCGCGGCGCTTCGGCGCGCACCTGGGCCTGGGCGAGGTGCTGCTGGCCGAGGGCAACGCCCGCGCGGCGCAGATCGAGTTCGCGCAGGTCTCGGCCATCGACCACACGAACCGCGACCGCACGGCGCGCGCGCTGGTCGGCCTTGCCGAGAGTGCCCTCAAGCTCAACGCCCGCAACGACGCCAAGCTGTGGCTCGAGGCGGTCCGCACGCAGCACGGCGACACGCCGGCTGCCCTCAAAGCCCAAGAGCTGGAAAAGAACCTCTGAGCCACATCTGAGCTCCCACCCCTGTCCCCTGCCCCGCCCGGGTGTCCGGCGGGTCCCACTCCTCCAGGAGTCCCTCGCGCCCATGAATCCCCGTTCGCTGATGGCCCGGCTCGCCGGCGCCTCCCTCGTCCTCGCTGCGTCCGCCGTTCCCGCCCTGGCCCAGGATCCGGCCGCGGCGAACGTGAAGCCCCTGACGGTCGGCAACCTGATCGTCGACTCGGGCTTCATCGGCTGGGTCATCGTGGCCCTCTCGGTCGTGGCCCTGGCCCTCATCATCGAGGCCTGGGTCTCGCTCAAGCGCGAGAAGCTCGCCCCGCCGGAGCTGATCGACGAGATCCAGGCGCTCTTCGACGAGGGCCAGTTCCAGGAGGCCATGGAGCTGTGCGAGAACGAGCCGACCTTCTTCACGCGCGTCTGCGGCGCGGGCATCGCGAAGATCGGCCACCCCTTCGAGGTC
>DASVAP010000359.1:0-4692 GCA_036376275.1 Planctomycetota bacterium
ATGCTGCCGAGGTACCTGGGCGAGCTGTAGGGCTACCGGCTACCGCCCCCGCAGCCGTCCGTCGACGATCCCGTCCTCCTGATCGATCGCGCGCAGGGTGCGGGCGAACTCGTCGGAGGAGCACACGCCCTTCTCGACCAGCGTGCGCTGCAGGGCCTTGGTGGCGAGGGCCAGCTCCTCCAGCGCGACGGTGAGGCGCGCGGCGTCGACCGAGTTGCCGCCGGAGCGCACCGAGGCCAGCTCGGCCCGCGCGGCGGCGGCCTCGCTCTTGGCCTTGTCGATCTGGGTGTGCTGGTAGATGTCGAAGATCCAGTTGATCAGGCCCATCGGGCTCCTCGGTGGAAGGGGGTCGGAGAGACGGGCGAGCCTACGCGCCGGGAGGCTGCCGATTCAGCGGGCGAGCTGCGTCCTCCCGGGATTCCGGCCGTCCATGGAATGCCGCACGGCCCCCGCCGGTCCCAACCCGGTCGGGCCCCGGCCCGTAGCCTGCCCGCGATGGACCCCGACCTGGAGCTCGTGCACGGCCTCCGGCGCCGCCAGATGGGCGCCCTGCGCGAGGCCTACGAGCGCCACGGCGAGCGCGTCCAGCGCCTGTGCCGGCGGATGCTCGGGCGCCCGGCCGACGCCGAGGACGCGGCCCAGGACGTGTTCCTCAAGCTCTTCGAGCGCGCGGGCGCCTTCGACGGACGCGCGCGCTTCGCGACCTGGCTCCACCGGCTCACCGTGAACACCTGCCTGCACCGTCTCGAGAAGGAGCGCCTGCGCCTGGTGCGCCCGCTGCCGGAGCCCGACCTCGCGGCCGACGGTCGCGAGGCTCCGCACGAGTCCCTGGCGCGGACCGAGACGCGCCTCGAGCTCGAGCGCCTGCTCGCGCGCCTCTCGGGCGAGCACCGCGCCGTGCTGGTCCTGCGCGAGCTCGAGGGCCTCTCCTACCGCGAGATCGCGGCGACCCTGGACGTGCCCGAGGGCACCGTCATGTCGCGCCTGGCGCGCGCCCGCGCCGAGCTCGTGCGCCTGGCCGGCACGGCGCCGCGCGCCGAACCGGATCCCGTCCCCCGTCCGCTCCTGGAGGCTCCATGATCCTCGACGACCTCACCTGCGCGAGCGCGCGCGAGCGTCTCTCGGCCCGGCTCGACGGCGAGCTCGACGAGGCCCGCGCCCTGGAGGCCCACCTCGGCCGCTGCGCGCCCTGCCGCACGCACGAGCGCGAGCTCGCGCGGCTCGCCCGCGGCTTCGCGGCGCTGCGCGCGGAGCCCGTCGGTTCCACCGACCTGTGGCCGGCCATCGAGCGCCGCGCGCGCCCGCGCGCGGCTGGCCCGCTGCTCGCGCGCGTCGCCGCGGCCCTGCTCGGCTTCCTCGGCGTCGGCGCGGCGGCGCGCTGGCTCGCACCGGGGGATGGCGAGCCGGCCGCGCGCCACCTGCTGGAGCACCTCGCCCGGGGCGAGCGCGCCGGCGCGCTGCTCGCCGACCTGCCCGAATACCGCGTCCTGCGCGCCTTCCCGCCCGTGGAGGAAACCCGATGAAGTCGATCACGACCTGGCTGCTCGGCGGCGCCCTGCTGGCGAGCCTGAGCTGGAACTGGAAGCTGGCCGAGGCCGGCACGGCCCCCACCGCGGCGCCTGCGGCGGCCTGCGGCACGGACACGAGCTGCACCCTCGACCTGGCCTGCGCCGAGCTCGCGCCAGCGCAGGAGCAGCGCCTGGCGGCGATCTGCGCGCGCTCCTGTGCCGAGTCGGACGAGCTCGAGCGCCGCGCCGACGCGCTGCAGGCCGAGCTCCTCGCCAGCCTCTCGGCCGAGGAGATCGACCGCACGGCCACGGCGCGCCTGATCGGCGCGGTGGCCGAGCTGCGGCGCCAGTCGCTGACGGCCTGCGTCGAGGGCATCCTCGGCGTGCGCGAGGTGCTGAGCGCCGGCGAGGTGCGCGCGCTGCTCGAGCGCTGCGGGCATGCGCCCGGCGCGACGAGCTGCAAGTAGGCGGAATGGGCCGGCGCGCCGCCGGTCGAACGGGGGTCCGAGCACGCGACGTGCTCACAACCCAGAGAAGGAAACGCGATGAAACTGCTCCTGATCCCCGTGCTGCTGGCCGGCGTCGGCGCGGGCTGGTTCGGCCTGCGGGCCGAGGCCACGCCCGAGGTCGCTCCCGCCGACGGTCCGCTGTCGTGTCCGGCCGAGGACTGCCGCGTGACGGTCGAGTGCACCGAGCGCGACACGTGCCTCGTCACCTGCACCGACGCGAACGACGAGATCGTGTGCCAGCAGGAGATCCCCTGTGACGCGCCCTGCGACAAGGTCTGCGAGAAGCCCTGCGAGGGGCCGGGCGCCAAGGTCGCGCCGGCGAGCGGCTGCGCCGTACCCTGCGCGAAGTAGCGCTCCCGAGAAACGGCACGGGCCGGCTCCGGAGATCCGGAGCCGGCCCGTGCGCTTCTGGCGCGCGCAGCGCGCCACGATGAGGGCGTACCGAGACGCTCGCGCTCCGCGCCGGAGGCGCGGAGCCGCGCGGCTCAGTAGTCGTAGCCGATCGCGTCGAACATCGCGAGGTCGGCCGTCGAGTAGAAGGCCGGGTAGAACGTCTGCCCCGGCGCCAGGGCCGGATCCATCAGACCGATGTTGGCGGTCTGCTCGCGGAAGTGGCTCATCTGGTAGGGCGAGCCGTCCGACATGCGGTACTCGACCGAGATCAGGTCCGAGTTGTGGTCGTCGTTCGGCGCGTTGTAGCGCACCAGGCGCGGGCGCACCTGGAACTCGGCCGTCGTGTCGGGGTTGTAGTCGCCCGAGCCGTCCGTGCCCTGGAAGCGGAAGAGGTCGAGCACCTCCATGTCGCGGCTGCGGAAGTCGCCGCCCGAGGTGAAGCCCATGGCGTGCCCGGTCTCGTGGATGACGATGTCCTGGAACGAGTAGGTGTTGGCCGTGATCCCGTTCGAGGGGTCGTAGTCGAAGGTGAAGTTCGTGCTGAAGGTCATGCTGGCGTCGGCGCCGGCGACCGCGCCGTCGGCGGCCTTCCAGTTGGCGAAGGTGAAGAACACGCGGTTCTCGTTGGTCACCGAGCTGGAGGAGCCGTAGCGCACGGGGCAGGTCGAGCCGGAGGGCAGGAAGGCCTGGATCGTGTCGTCCACGACGTTCGTGTCCATGTCGCCCACGATCTGCGCGCGCGTCGTGGTGTAGTCGACGTAGCCGTAGCTCGAGCTGGTCCCGCCCAGCACGCCCGGGCTGAGCGGCTGGAACGAGCAGTTGATCGTGATCGTGATCGGATCCGAGTAGAACGACTCCATGTAGGCCTCGGCCGCGGCGATGGCGGCCGTGGCGCCGGCCGGAGGCGTTCCGCTCACGTTGAACACGATGTTGAAGCTGCCGATGCGGTAGCTGGGCGTCGTGTCGATCACGCGCGACGGCCGGCGCACCAGACGGTCGTGCGTGGCTGCCATGCGCTCCAGCTCCTCGCGCGTCACCTGCGTGCCCGTCGTGCAGACCGGCTTCCAGATCTCGTGCGCGCCGAAGTCGACCACCTCGCCGGAGGGGAGGGTGACGTTCTGCGGCGGCAGCAGACGGTGCAGCGAGGGCACGTGCTGCGGCGCGACGGGCTCCACCGTGGTGCCCGTGGGCGCGCCGGCCGGGCGCACCCCGGACTGCGGCGCTCCGGTCCCGTGCAGCGCGAGGAGAGAGAGACTCGAGACGAGAATCGTTCCGTTGACGACCATGACTCGACCTTGGGGGTGAAGGACAAACGAGTCGGCCCCCCGTGCCGGCACCACGCGGCGCCCGACCTCCGAGGCAACCGACCGACAGGCGCAGGGAGATACCGGGGCGCGGCCGGACCCGCAATACGCGACTCGCGGGCCGAGCTGGCCCCCCCCCGGGCCGGCTGGCGCCCGGGAAGGACCCTCCCGGGACCGCGCGAGCACCTTAAGTCCTGTCCTGCCTCGGGGATCGAGACGCCGGCACCCCGCGCTGTCGGGGGGGTGTCCCGCGACCTGTCCCCACCCTCCCCGGGGGGTCAGAGGCGCCCCAGGTATTCCAGCAGGTCGCGCATCTCGCGCGCCGAGATCGTCCGGACCAGGTCCTCGGGCATGGCCGAGAGGTCGGCGCGCTCCTCCTCGATCTCGGCGCGCGCGAGGGCGAGCGGGTTGTTGTTCGCGTCGAAGAGGCGCACGAGCGAGTCGCTCTCCTCGGTGACACGCCCGCTGACGGTGCGGCCGTCGGCCAGGAAGAAGACGCGCGAGCCGAAGCCCGGGGTCGTGCGGCGGTTGGGGTGCACGATCGACTCGAGGAGCTGCAGGCGCGTCAGGCGCCGGCCGACGCCGAAGAGGTTCGGGCCGACGCGCTCGCTGGCGTCCGCCCACCAGGCGTGGCAGCGGGTGCAGGAGAGGTCGACGCGCTGGAAGACGTCGCTGCCGCGCGCGGCGTCGCCACCGAAGAGACCGTCGAGGTATGGCGCGAGGGCGGGCTCGCCGGAGGGCGTCGCGCGGCGGCGCGCGACGGCGGCGGCGAGCTCGGGGGAACCCTGCGCGGCGGCGGCCTCGACCAGGTCGAGCGCCAGCTCGTCCGGCACCAGTCCCTGCTCGAGGCGCGCGAGGTCGCGTGCGAGCGTCTCGGCCGCCACCGGCTCGGCGTGGCGCGCGAGGATGCGGTAGGCGGCGCGGCGCTCGGCGATCTCGCCCTGCGCGGCGAGCTCCGGGAGGCTCGCCAGCACCTCG
>DASVAP010000271.1:0-3301 GCA_036376275.1 Planctomycetota bacterium
CCGCGAGCGCGCGAAGCGCGCGACTCCGGACCGCGTGGCGCCTCGAGAGCTCGACTGCACGGCGCCACGGGTCCGGCGCTAGCGCCACGGTGCAGCGGCGGGGCCCCGGCGGGCGCGCAGTCTCGTCCCACCGGCCCGGCCCGCGGTCACGCGCCCGAGCCACCCAGAGCAAGCTCCCGCCCACCGCCCACGCAACGGCCCTCCACACGGAAGCCTGGCCCCTTCCCGCGTCTCCGCGCTCTCCTTCCGAGTACACTCGCCGTGGGCGTGCAGGACGCCTCCCGTCCGCGGGAAGGACCGAGTCCACCTGATCCGCTGCGGACGAACGCTCGACGGCACACGGACTTCCTCTGGCCCAGACCGGCGGACACCGGGCCTCCACAGAAGGAGTCTCCATGCCCGTTCGCGACTTCCCCGTTCGTCCCGACCTCGAGCAGCTCCGGCACCAGGCGAAGGACCTGCTGCGGGCGCTGCGGAGGAGTGCCCCGGAGGCGCTCGCGCTGGTGCGCGAGCACGCCCCGCGCCTCGACCCCGCCGCGGCGAAGCTGGCCGACGCGCAGCACGCGCTGGCGCGCAGCTACGGCCTGGCGAGCTGGCCGCGGCTCGTGCTCGCCTGTCGCATGACGGACGCGCTGTGGCGCGACGACCTGGCGGCGGTCGAAGCGCTTCTCGACGCCCATCCGGAGCTGCTTGTGGAGGGGGCGCGCGGCGTGCGCGATAGCTGGGGCCCGCCGCTCTCCTACGCCGCGAACCTCGGGCGCGAGCGCCTCGTCGTTCGCCTGCTGGAACGCGGCGCGGGCGACCTGCAGCACGCCTTCGAGCGCGCCTGCCTCCAGGGCCAGCTCGCCACGGCGCGCCGGCTCCGCGCGCAGGGCGCGCGGCTCGAGCGCGGCCTGGTGATGGGCCCGTGCGAGACGCTGAACGCCGACGGACTCGCGTTCCTGCTGGAGCTCGGGGCCGAGCCCTGCGACGCGCACGGGGACCGCCTCGCGCCCGTCGCGCTCGTCCTGCAGACCTACAGCCGTCGCCCCGAGGGGAAGCACCGCTGCCTGGAGCTGCTCGAGCGCGCCGGGACGCCGCTCCCCGACACGGCGCCGATGGCCGTGCACCGCGGGTGCCTGGCGCGGCTCGAGCGCCACCTCGCGCGCGATCCCGGGCTCCTCGCGCGTACCTTCACGCACGCCGAGATCTACCCGCCGGAGCTCGGCTGCGCGGCCGACGAGTCGCTGGCGCTGCACGGGACGCCGCTCGCCGGCGGGACGCTGCTGCACCTGTGCGTGGACCTCGACGAGCTGGAGCTGGCGCGGGCGCTGCTCGCGCACGGCGCCGATCCGGATGCGCGTGCCGCGCTCGACGCCGACGGCTTCGGCGGCCACACGCCGCTCTTCGGCTGCGTCGTCTCCCAGCCCTGGCGCGTGGGGCAGCGTCGCGACGACGCCTTCGCGCGGCTCCTGCTCGCCGCGGGTGCCGACCCGAGCGCGCGCGCCTCGCTGCGCAAGCGCCTGCGCTTCGTGGCCGACGAGACCGAGCACGTCTACCGCGACGTGACGCCGCGCACGTGGGGCGAGCGCTTCCACGACCAGGCCTGGGTCGCGCGACCCGTGCTGGAGCTGCTCGCGGCGCGAGGGGCGGAGTGAAGAGGGGCGCGGAGACGCGGAGCGAAGACGCGGAGGGCGCGGAGTCGGAGGGAAGAAGAAGTCAGGAAAGGGGGGTCCGAGAGAGAAGACCTGGAGTCCGAGAGGTTCCAGGTGTTCGAGCAGGGCTCGACGCTTCCCTCCGAACCCCCGACTCTCCTGGTCGATCTCCCTCTTTCCCTCTTCCTCCGCGCCCTCCGCGTCTTCGCTCCGCGCCTCCGCGCTCCCTCTTTCTTCTACAGCGTCCCCAGGAACGCCAGCAGCGCCTCCCGCTCCGTCTCTCCCAGGGCCGTGAACGCATCGCGCGCCCGCGTCCCCTCGCCGCCATGCGCCAGGATCGCGTCCAGCACGGTCGGCGCGCGGCCATCGTGCAGGAAGCGCGTCATGTGGCGCAGCCCCATCAGCGGCTCGGTGCGGAACTCGCTCGGGCTCGCGTCGAGCAGGCACAGGTCCGCCAGCTCGGACCCCATGTCGTGCAGCAGGAGGTCGGTGTAGGCGTGGACCGGCTGGTGGGCGAGCGCGCGCACGACGTGCTCGCCGGTGACGAGGCGCGGGACGTGGCACGTGGCGCAGCCGACGCGCTCGAACAGCACCTGGCCGCGCAGCGCCTCGTGCGAGCGGAAGCCCGGCGCAGGCGGCGCGAGGAAGCGCACGTAGTCGTCCACGCGCGCCACGGCCTCGGCCGTGACCTCGGGCTCGGGCAGCGGATCGACGCCCGGCGGCAGCGGCTCGCCCGCCAGGCTGTTCTCCACCAGGTTGGCGGGCGTGGTCAGGCCCATCTCCAGCAGGAACGCGCCCTCGTTGAACTGCGCCAGAGAGGCGACCACCGCCTTGCGTCCGAAGCGGCCGACGTGCCCGCCCGGCAGCAGGTGCGCGCGGCCCGAGACGCCGTCGCCGTCGCGGTCGTCGGGGTCGGCCAAGGCCAGGATGGTCGCGTCGGGGATGGCGTCGAGCAGGCCGAAGCCGAAGAGGTCCGGCGTCGAGCGCTCGCCGCGCGCGGTCGCCTCGACCGGGACGGGCTCGGCCAGGATCCCGAAGGCCTCGAGGCTGGGGGTCGCGCGCTGCTGGATCACGGGGCCGCCCAGGGCGAACAGCGCGTCACAGGTGCCCTCCGCGCCGATCCCGCTCACGTGCAGCTCGCGGATCGGCCCGGCGCCCGCGTCGGTCGGCTCGTTGTGGCAGGCGACGCAACCCTCGGCGTTGAAGAGCGGCCCGAGGCCCTGGGCGGGCGTGAAGGCGCTCTCGAACAGCTCCTCGCCCTGCTCGAAGCGCGCGAGCTGGTCGGCCGTCAAGCCCGGCAGCGGATCGTCGAGCTCCGGCGGCGCCGGCTCCGGGGCGCAGGCCGCGAGCAGGATGGCGGCGAGAAGGCCGTGCGTGCGCTGGCGAAGTTCCATGTGCGTGCTCCCCTGGGCGCGACCCTCGCGCGCCCCGTCGCTCCATCGGGCAGGGCCCGTGTCCGGCTCGATTCACGCTCGGGAACGGTTCGGTCACGCGCCGGTGAAGCCCCCGGAGACCCACATGGAGGCCGTCGTTCACGCTTCCGGCACCTCTTCCGAGCGTATCCCTGGCTTTCCGGGCGATTCGTGCCGCGCCCGGCGCGCGCGTGGAGAATGGGGGCATGAAGGACGCGAGCCTGGCGGCGCTGTTCCAGCGCTACCGGACGCACG
>DASVAP010000272.1:0-3893 GCA_036376275.1 Planctomycetota bacterium
CTGCCGGCCACGGACCCGGCCTCGGTGGCGGCCTTCGTCGAGACGGCGCGGAGCGTCGAGCCTTGAGCGCGCGCCTGGTCGTCGACGAGGCGCAGATCCTGCGCTTCTCCGGTCCCGGGCCGCGCTACACCTCCTATCCGACCGTGCCGGCCTGGACGGACGCCGTCGGGCCAGCGCAGGCGGAGCAGGCCCTGCGACGCGCGGCCGCCACGCCCGACGAGCCGCTCTCGCTCTACGTGCACCTCCCCTTCTGCGCGCGCCTGTGCCTCTTCTGCGGCTGCACGGTCGAGATCACGCGCCGCACGGACCGCGTGGAGCGCTACCTCGCGGCCCTCGAGCGGGAGATCGACCAGGTGGCGCCGCTGCTGGGGGCGCGCCGGCGCGTGACGCAGCTCCACCTGGGCGGCGGGACGCCCACGCACCTCACGGTCGCGCAGCTCGAGCACCTGCACGCCGTCTTGGCGCGGCACTTCGTCTTCGAGCCCGGGGCCGAGATCTCGATCGAGGTCCACCCGCACGTCACCACGCCGGAGCAGGTCGACGCCCTGGTCGCGCTGGGCTTCCGGCGCTTCTCGATGGGCGTGCAGGACACCGACCCGCACGTGCAGGAGGTGATCCACCGCGACCAGACGGTCGAGGAGACGGCCGCGCTCGTGGCCCACTGCCGTGCGCGCGGAGTCGAGAGCGTCAACCTCGATCTCCTCTACGGCCTGCCGGAGCAGAGCGAGGCCACCTTCACGCGCACGCTCGACGACGTGGCCGCGATGCGCCCCGACCGCCTGGCGGTCTACGGCTACGCCCACGTGCCCTGGCTCAAGCCCTTCCAGCGTGCGCTCGAGCGCCACCGCCTGCCGGGCCCGGCCGAGCGCGCGCGGCTCTTCGCCCTGGCCGTCGAGCGCCTGGCGGATGCGGGCTACGAGCTGATCGGCCTCGACCACTTCGCCCTGCCGGAGGACACCCTGACGCGGGCCCTGCACGAGGGCCGCCTCTCCCGCAACTTCCAGGGCTACACCGACCAGCGCGCGGGCGAGATGGTCGCCTTCGGCATGAGCGCGATCGGGGACGTGGGCGGCGCCTTCCTGCAGAACGCGCGCGAGAGCGCCGACTACGAGCGGAGCGTCGAGTCCGGCACGCTCGCCACCGTGCGCGGCCTGGTGCGCAGCCCCGAGGACGACCTGCGTCGCGCGGTGATCCTGGAGCTGATGTGCCGCATGCGCCTCGACCTGGACGAGCTCGGCGCGCGCCTCGGGCGCCCCGACCTGCCCAGGCACCTCGCGCGCGAGTGGCAGCGGCTGGCACCGCTGGCGGACGAGGGCCTGTGCCGAATCGAAGGGCAGCGTCTCGAGGTGCTGCCCGCCGGACGGCTCTTCCTGCGCCACCTGGCGATGGTCTTCGACGCCTACCTGAAGCCGGCCGAGCCGACCACGCCGCGCTTCAGCCAGACCCTGTGAGCGCCGGCGCGCCGGCGCGCGCTATCCTCGCCCGCCTGCATGGAGACCGTGGTCGTCGGCGCCGGCCTCTCGGGCCTGGCCTTCGCGCACGCGCGCCGGCGCGCGCGGCCGGAGGAGGAGCTGCTCGTGCTCGAGGCCGGCCCGCGGCCGGGCGGGCTGGTGCGCACCGTCGCGGAGCAGGGGTACCGCTTCGAGGAGGGCCCCGAGGCCCTGCCGGAGCGCGCGCCGGCCCTGCGCGCGCTGTGCGCCGAGCTGGCGCTCGAGCTCGTGCCCGCCCCGCGCGCGGCGCGCCGGCGCTACCTGGCCCTGGACGGGAAGCTGATGGAGGTCCCCGACGCGCTCGAGGACCTGGCGACGAGCCGCGTGCTCTCCTTCTCGGCCAAGCTACGCCTGATGGCCGAGGCCAGCTGCGCCCCGGGCGAGGCGCTGGACGGCTCGATCGCGGACTTCGCGCGCCACCGCTTCGGGAACGAGGCGCTGGAGCGCGTGGTCGACCCGCTCGTGGCCGGGATCCACGCCGGTGATCCGGCACAGCTCTCGCTGCGCGCCTGCTTCCCGGAGGTCGTGCGCATGGTCGAGGAGCACGGCAGCATCACGGCCGCGCTGAAGGCGCGCGCGCAGCGCAAGCAGCCGCGGGATCCGGGCGCGAGCCTGGCGGGCTCGCTCCTGCGCCCGGCCGGCGGCATGGAGCAGCTCGCGCGGGCGCTGGCGCGCGAGCTGGGCGCGCAGCTCCGTCTCGAGGCGTCCGTGCGCGCCATCGAGCGCGAAGCCCACGGGTTCCGCGTGCGCGAGGCCTCCGGGACGATCCACCAGGCGCGGCGGGTCGTGCTCGCCCTGCCGCTCGACCCGGCACGGACGCTGCTCGGCGCAGCGGCGCCGGAGGCCGCGACGGCGCTGGCCTCGATGGAAGCGGAGAGCCTGGTGGCCGTCGTGCACGCCTACCGCCGCGCGGACGTGGCCCACGGGCTGGAGGGCTTCGGGTACCTCGTGCCGCGCAGCGCTGGCGGGATCGTGCTCGGGACGCTCTTCAGCTCGAGCCTGGCCCCCGACGCGGCGCCGCCGGGGCAGGTCCTGCTGCGCTCGCTGCTGGGCGGAGCGCGACACCCTTCCCTGGCGGAGCTCACCGACGACGAGCTCGTCGCGCGCACGCGGGCCGAGTGCACGCCCTTCCTCGGCCTCTCCGGCGCCCCGACCTTCGCGCGCGTCGCGCGCTACCCGCGCGCGATCCCGCGGCTCGACCTGGAGCATCCGGCGCGCCGCGCGCGCCTGGCGGCCGCGCTGTCGGAGGGCCTGCACGTGCTCGGATCCTTCACGCGCGGGGTCGGGCTCGAGAGCCTGGTGGCCGAGGCGCGCGCGCTGGCCGCGACCCTATAGCGAGGCCTCGGCCGGAAGCGCGCCGATCGCCCCCTGCCAGGCCGAGGGATCGCAGGGCAGGCTCAGCCCGGTGATCTTGGTCAGGGCCGAGTGGGCCGCGACGACCACGTTCCTGTCGGGGTCCTCCAGGGCCCAGACCAGGCCCTCGACCGCCTCCGAAGCGCGCAGCTCCCCGAGCGTGCCGCAGGCCAGGACGCGCGCCGCCGGCGAGTGGTGGCGCAGGACCTCCGGCAGGCTCCGCCGGAGCTCGTCGAGCGCCAGCGGATGGGTGAGGATCGAGCGCAGGGCCGCGGCCACCTCGGCCGGGTCGGTCGAGCGCAGGCGCTGGAACTCGCGCGCACGCGAGCGCAGCAGCCAGGCCAGCTCGGCCTGGTGCCAGCGCGCCCAGGTCTCCTTCGTGGGCGCGAGCGTGAGCCCGGTCAGCTTGCACAGGGCCCAGTGGGCGTTCTCGCGCAGGCCGGCGTCCTCGCTGGCGAGCAGCGCGATGATCGGGCCGATCGAGTCGTCGTCCTCGAGCGCCACCAGCGCCAGGATCGCGGCCCGGCAGGTGCCGGGCCTTTCCTCGTCCAGGTACGGCCGCAGGCGCACGCGCATGGTGTCGTTCACGCTCTCCACGCTGGAGAGCCCCACCAGGCGCACCTGGCTGATCACGTCGTCGATCAGCTTCGGGGCCCAGTAGGCGACCTCGGCCAGGAAGGCCAGGCCAGCACCGTCGCGCGCATCGCCCACGGCCGCCACCACGGTCGGGAGCAGGGCGGGGCGCAGCAGGCGCCGCAGCGACACGAGCTGCTCGAAGGCCTTCGGGTCGCGCCCCAGGATCGTGGTCACCGCACGACGCAGCGCCTTCTGGCTGTGGCGCGAGAGCTCGTGCTGCTCCGGAGGCAAGGCCAGCTCGCACAGCTCCAGGAGGTCGTTCGCGCGCCCCACGGCGCCGGTGAAGGCGACCGCGGCCAGGCGGCCGGCCGGCTCGACGCCGAGCGCCATGCGGGCGCTGACGTGGTGCAGCACGGTGTTGCGCTCGAGCCGCCCGACCGCGAGCAGGGTCACGTTCTCCTGGGTCTCGCTCAG
>DASVAP010000276.1:0-10366 GCA_036376275.1 Planctomycetota bacterium
GACGCGCATGCCATCGACCACGTTGTAGGTCTTGCCCACGCTCTCGGCGCGCGTCAGCACGAAGCGGAAGGCGTCGGCGCAGTTGGCGACGTGCGTCAGCGGCGGCGCGCGCAGCGGCCCGAACACGAGCTGGAGGCGCCCGAGCCGCTGGCCGATGCAGGCCAGGTCGTCGTTGCCGCGGCCCCACACGAAGCCCGGGCGCAGCACGGTCAGCTCGAGGCGGTGCGCCTCGGCCGCGCGCCGCGCCAGGCGCTCCTGCCAGTGCTTGGCGGCGGCGTAGGCCCCGCCCGGCCACGGGTCGGCCGGTAGCGGGCCGTCGTCGTCGAGCGTGCTCCCGACCGCGCTCCACTCGAAGACCGAGAAGCTGCTGCACAGCACCAGGCGCTTCGCACGCGAGGTCGCCATGGCCGCCAGCAGGCGCTCGGTGCCGAGCAGGGTGCCGGAGAGGATCGTGAAGTCGTCGCCGCTCATCTGCGTGGCGAGGTGCACGCAGGCCTCGACGCCCTCGAACAGCGGCTCGAGCCGGCTGCCGCCGCGCAGGTCGGCGCGCACGACCTCGACCGCCGGGCCCCAGCCGAGGCGCGCGACGTCGGTGGCGGGCCGCACGAGCGCGCGCACCGCGTGGCCGTCGGCCACCAGCGCGGCCACGACCTCGCGCCCCAGGAACCCGTTCGCGCCGGTGACCAGGACCTTCATGCCGCCTTCCTCGCCGTGAGCAGCCCGTGGACGAGGCGGTTGACGGCACGGATGTCGGCCGGCGTCACCGGCGGCGGCCCGCCGCCGCGGATCGCGACGACCGTGCGGCGCACGAGCTCGTGCAGGCCCTCGTAGCTCATCGGCCGTCCGGAGAGCTTGCGCGTGAGCCCGCCGATCCCGGCGCGCGCCTGGGCCAGCGCGACCGCCAGGCCGTTCTTGACCGGCACCAGCGGGCGCGGCCCGGGACGCAGGCGCTCGATCGCCAGCAGCGGCTCGAACAGGCTCGCGCGCGCGCGCAGCCGGGTGCCGTGGGCCTCGATCCAGAAGCCGTCCGGCTGGGCGTGGCTCGAGAACTCGAGCAGCGCGCTGCCGCGCTCGCCCTCCATCAGCGCGCGCAGCTCGTCGGCCGGCAGGGGCGAGTCGCCGCGCTTGCGCCAGGAGACGTAGAGCTCGGCGCTCGGGCCCGCGAAGGCCACGCCGAGGTAGGCGAGGTGCGTGACGAAGTCCGCGATGGCGCCGCCCGGGCCCTGGCTGGCCGGGTGCGGCACGTTCGGATCGACGTAGCGGCTGCCGGCCCCGAGGATCGCCAGGTGGAAGGTGACGTGCACGTGGACGAGCTCGCCCAGCTCGCCGCGCGCCTGCATGGAGAGGAGCCGTGCCACCGGCGCGTTGAAGAGGTAGTTGTGGTCCTCGACCAGGAGCCGCCCCTTGCGCTCCGCCAGCGCGAGCAGCGCCTCCATCTCGCCCAGGTCGTGCGTGATCGGCTTCTCGACCAGCACGTGCGCGCCGGCCTCGAGCGCGTCGGTGGCCAGGCGCGCGTGCGAGCCCGGCGGCGTGGTCACGTGCACGAGCTCGGGCCGCACCTCGGCCAGCATCGCGCGGTGATCCGTGAACCAGCGCGGCACGTGGAACTGCTGGGCCGTGACCTCGGCCATCACCGGCGAGAGGTCGCAGACCCCGGCCACCTCGACCCCCGGCACGGCCTGCAGGGCGGCGAGGTGCTCGCGCGCGATCGCTCCGGCACCGATCAGGACGGCTCGCATGGAAAAAAGTCCCCACCTTGATCGGCAGGAACCGGTTCCCACGTGAGCCCCCTCCTGCCTTCTCCTCCCCTCCCCTCCCCCGCCCTTCCGCCTCCGCGTCCTCCGCGTCTCCACTCCGCGTCTCCGCGCTCCTCTACATCTTCCTCCGAATCAGAAGAAGCGCGGAGACGCGGAGGGGAAGACGCGGAGGGCGCGGAGACGGAGGAAGAAGGGGGAGGGAAGAGGGAGAGGGACGAGCGGGCGGCACTACCGGGCCGCCACACCATCGACTAGCCTGACCCCCGGTTGCGCCGCGTCCTCCTCTCGCTCTGGCTCCTGCTGGCCGCCTCGCAGCTCGTCCTGGGGCTCGTCTGGCTGGGCCAGAACGTGAACACGATCCCGGACTACGGCGACACGGGCGACTACCTCCAGCTCGCGCGCACGCTGAAGGTGGATGCGTACCGCGGGATCGCCTACCCGGCCTTCCTGGCGGGCCTGAACGAGCTGCCGGGCGCGGCCGGGCTGCTGCGCGGGGCCGGGCGTGGCGGTGGGTCGAAGGTCAAGGCCGGCGTGCTGTACCTGCAGGCGATCCAGTGCCTGGCGGCGCTGGCGGCGCTGCTCTACTTCACGCGCGTGCTGCTGGCGCCGGCCGAGCCGCGCGCGGGGCCGCGCTGGGTCGGGACGGCGCTCGCGGGGCTGCTCGTCCTGCTGCTGTTCCTCGACCCGCTGGTCGTGCACTTCGGCCTCTCGATCATGACCGACAGCCTGGCGCTGTCGGGGTCGCTCGTGTACTGCGCGGCGCTGGGGGCCTTCGCGCTGGGCACGGGACGGCGCTGGGGCGCGGCGACGCTGCTCGGGGTCGGCTACCTGCTGACGGCCTCGATCCGCCCGGAGAAGGTGTGGGTGCTGGGCTGCGCGACGATCGCCACGCTCGTCACCTGGGCCTGGCTCGAGCGCCGCACGGCACCGGCGGAGCGGCTGCTCTCGCGCGGACGGGCCCTGGGCGTGCTCGCGATCGCCGTGGCGGTCAGCACGACCGTGTTCCTGCTGCACCGCGACGCGCACGACCCGGGCAACCGCTGGCCGGTGCGCGACTCGCTCGTGCACAGCCGCATCGTCTTCCCGCACCTGACCGAGGTCTACGACCAGCTCTCGGAGAAGACGCGGAAGCGCCTGCCGCCCGACAAGGCCGCGCGCCACGACACGGACTCGATCGTCGGCTACCGCATGATCAACGACGCCACCGGCGCCAGCGGTCCGATCCGCAAGAAGGATCGCGAGGAGGCCGGGCGCACCGGGAAGCGACCCTCGGTCGAGCTGGAGCGGCGCGAGATGCTGGACGAGATCGCCGGCGTGGTGCTGCGCGAGCGCTGGCCGGTGCTGCTGCTCGACACGGCCAAGGACGCGCTCGAGAACGTGGCCGCGACCTTCTCCTTCTACGTGCGCCTGGCGCTCCTGGCGCAGGACGGCGAGGTCTCGGTCGCCGACGGGACCGACCGGACCTGGGAGGTGCTCTCGATGGTCCACCCGGAGAGCTCGCTGCGCCTGGTCGTGGCCTCGATCGTGCTGGTGCTGGCGAGCACGCTGCTGGCCACCCTGGACCTCTGGCGCCGCGCGCGCTGCGGGCCCCCGCTCGCGCGCCGGCGGCTCCTCCTGTGGGTCCCGGTGGCGGCCTTCGTGCTCGTCAACGCCTGCGCCTTCGCGCTGCGGGCCGACATGGTGCACATCCGCTACATGCTGCTGGCGCACACGGCCTTCGTGGCC
Source organism: Planctomycetota bacterium (assembly GCA_036376275.1). Taxonomy (GTDB): domain Bacteria; phylum Planctomycetota; class UBA1135; order UBA1135; genus JABFRZ01. The sequence continues at coordinate 3,483 of DASVAP010000276.1, forward strand.
CTGGTGCTGCGCGGCGCGCTGGACTGGCTGACGGGGCAACCTTCCGGCACGGCGCCCTCCCCCTGAGCGCAGCGCCCCGGCGGGGGCTCAAGGGCGCTCGCTCGATGGCCGATGCGGTGCTCTCCCCACGACCCGGAGCCCCATGAACGCCCAGTCCCCGCTCGCCGCCCGTCTCCTCGCCGCGCTCTTCCTCCTCACGCCGCTGGCCTCGGCCCAGTTCACGGTGACCACGAACAAGACGACCTACGCGGTCGGCGAGGCCGTCGTGATCGGCGAGAAGATGGTCAACGCCACGCTGCTGCCGCTCTCCTACTCGACCGTGGCCGAGGACGGCTCCTACGCCACGATCCAGTACCAGATCGCGCGCGTCGATCCGGAGAACCGCGCCACGCTGCGCCCCGCCTTCGAGCTCCAGCGCAACGGGCACGTGCTGCGCGCGCGGACGCTGCGCATCCACGCCACGAGCTCGGGCTACAGCGGTCAGCTCGGCCCGGGGCGCAGCTTCGGCCTGGGCGGCTCGGTGGGCTTCGGCGTGCCCCTCAACCTGCTGCAGGTCCCGCCGGCGACCAGCGGCGTGGACGTCTACGTCGTCACGGAGGACAACCGCGAGGTCCTGCTGACGCCCGGCGAGCGCATCGCCCTGCTCACCCCGGGCGCCTACCAGCTGACCGCGCTGGTGGACGGGATCGAGATCAGCGGCTACCGGTACTCGCGCTCGGTGACGGGCTTCCTCGTGGCCGAGACCTTCTTCGACGTCACCACGCACGTCTGCGGCGGGCCCACCGGACAGGTGCGCGTGCCGTAGACCGGGCCCGTCATGCGCGCGCGGCGAGCACGCGCCCGAGCTCGCGCAGGAGCGTCGCGCCGTCGCCGCGGAAGCTCGCGCCGTGCATGCAGGCGAGGGTCGTGGGCTCGGTGCGCGCCAGGCGCTCGAGCTGGGCCGGCAGCTCGCGCGTGTGGGCCCAGTAGTCGAAGGCCTTCCGCATGCCCTCGCTCGGCCCCAGGATGTCGCTCTCGGTCAGCGGCGGATGCTCGGCCCCGCCCTGGGTGAAGAGGTCGCCGCAGAAGAGCGTGCGCGTGCTCGTCTCGGAGAGGTGCCCGCACTCCCAGGCGTGCGGCAGGTGCGGCGTGTCGTGCCAGCGCACGCGGTGGCGGCCGAGGGCGAGCTCCTCGCCGTCCGCCAGCGCGCGCGCCGGCCGCGTGGCCTGGTCGTCGACCGAGGTCATCTTGGCGACCGCCCCGCACAGCGGCTCGGCGCGCGGCGCCAGGGCCAGGAGCTCGTTCAGCGCGCCGCACTCGTCGGCCTCGAAGTGCGAGAAGGCGATCCAGCGCAGGTTCGTCACGGGGAGCACGCGCTCCAGGGCCTTGCGCGTCTCCGCCAGGAGCCGCCGCGGGCCGGTGTGGTAGAGCAGCGGGTCCTCGTCGGCGATCAGGAACTGGTTGAAGGTGAAGCCACCGGGCAGCGCGGCCAGCGCGGTGCTGACGCGGTAGATGCCGTCGGCGATCTCGTCGATGCGGGTCGTGGTCATGGGGGCACGGTGGAGCGTGGGCGCGAGCCGCGGCAGAGCCTACCCTCTCGCGCCAGCATGACGACCTCCGACGTCCTCGTGATCGGCGCCGGGATCGCCGGCGCGAGCTTCGCCTTCCACGCCGCGCGCGCCGGACGCCGCGTGGTCGTGGTCGAACAGGGCGCCCGCGCCGGCGGGTGCCTGGCCACGGCGCGCACGGCGGACGGCTACTGGTACGAGCTCGGCGCGCACACCGCCTACAACTCCTACGGAGCGTTCCTGGAGCTGCTCGAGGGCTGCGGGCTCCTCGGCGAGCTGCAACCGCGCGGCAAGCCCGTGCTGCGCTTCCTGGAGGGGAACGCGCCCCTGCCCGGCAAGAACCTGGGCCTGCTGCTGCGCCAGCTCGACCTCCTGGAGCTCCTGCGGGCCGTGCCGCGCTGGCGCGGGGCCCGCATGGAGGGCCACAGCGTACGCGCGCACTACACACGGCTCGTCGGTGCACGCAACTATGCGCGGGTGCTCGGACCGCTGCTCGGTGCGGTGCCCTCGCAGGCGCCGGACGACTTCCCGGCCGAGATGCTGTTCAAGCGGCGCCCGCGCCGGAAGGACGTGCGCCGCAGCTTCACCCTGCGCGGGGGCCTGGCGCGCGCGGTCGAGGCGGCCCTGGCGCAGCCCGGCATCGAGCTCCAGCTCGGGTGCGCCGCCCACGGCGTCGAGCGCGCCGGCGAAAGCTACCGCGTCACGCTCGAGGACGGCCGCAGGCTCGAGGCTCCGCTCCTGGCCCTGGCCGTGCCCCCCGCGGCCGCCGCGCGCCTGCTGGCCGCCGTCGCACCACGCGCCGCGGCCCAGGCGGCACGGGTGAGGGAGTCCGCCGTCGAGTCGCTGGCCTTCGCGCTGCCCCTGTCCGCCGTGCGCCTCCCCCACGCCTCGTTCCTCGTGCCGCGCCAGGACCTCTTCCACTCCGTCGTGACGCGCGACGTCGTCCCCGACGAGCGCTGGCGCGCCTTCACCTTCCACTTCCGTCCCGAGGTCGAGCGCTCCCGCCGCCTCGCGCGCGCCTCCGAGGTCCTCGGCCTGCGCCGCGACGAGCTCGCTCCTCCCGCCGAGCGCCGCCACGTCCTCCCGAGCCCCGTCCTCGGCCACGCCGACACCGTGCGCCTCCTCGACGAGGCCCTGCGCGGTCAGCCCCTCGCCGTCAGCGGCAACTGGTTCGGCGGACTTGCGATCGAGGACTGCGTGCTGCGCTCGAAGGCGGAGTGGCGGCGCGTGGGAGCGGGCGGGTGAACGAGGCTGGCCGGACTCCCCCGTCCGTGCCAGGATCGAGCCACAGACACTCTCCGGACCCGGCCCGACGAGGACGATTCGCTCCGCGATGCATCCGCTCGCCATGGCCCTGGTGGCCGCGCTGCTCTTCGGCGCCTCGACGCCGGCCAGCAAGCTCCTGCTGCGCGACCTGACCCCGTCGCAGCTCGCGGGGCTGCTCTATCTCGGGGCGGCCCTGGCGACCGGCCCACTCGCCAGGCGCGACCGGAGCAAGCGGGCCAAGCGCCCCCTGGATCGGCGCAGCGCGTGGCGCCTGGCGGGCGCGGTTCTCCTGGGCGGGCTGGTGGGACCAGTGCTGGTCCTGCTCGCCCTGCGCTCGGCCTCCAGCGCCTCGGTCGCGCTGCTCCTGAACCTCGAGACGGCAGCGACCGCGGCGCTGGGCGTGCTCCTCTTCCGGGAGCGGATGGGCGCCTGTGGCTGGCTCGGGGTCGCGACCGGTCTCGCCGCGGCGGCCCTGCTCGCAGGCGGAAGCGGACTGCCCGGAGTGCGCGCGGGGATGCTGGTGGCGCTGGCCTGCCTGGCCTGGGGCCTGGACAACCACTGGACTGCGCTCATCGACGGCCTGGGTCCGGCCGAGACGACGACCTGCAAGGGCCTCGTGGCGGGTGCCGCGAACCTGCTCCTGGGCCTCGCGCTGGCACCCTTGCAGGCGAGCTGGACCACGATCGGCGGCGCGCTGGTGGTCGGAGCCCTCTCCTATGGCGCGAGCATCGTCCTGTACGTGCTCGCCAGCCACCACCTGGGAGCCACGCGCGCGCAGGTCGCTTTCTCGAGCGCACCGTTCCTCGGCGCGGGCCTGTCCTTCCTGCTCCTGGGCGAGCCCTGCGGGCCGCGCCACGGGTGGGCCGGCGCGCTGCTCGCCGTGGGCGTCGTTCTGCTGTTCCTGGATCGCCACGAGCACACCCACACGCACCCCGCGCTCGAGCACGTGCACAGCCACCGTCACGACGATGGGCACCACGACCACGTGCACCCCGGCCTGCCGCCCGGGACCCGGCACACGCACCTCCACCGGCACGAGGAGCGCGTGCACCGCCACCGACACCTGCCGGACCTGCACCACCGGCACACCCACCGGGAGCAGGATTCCGGACGGTGACCTGGCTCGCAGGCGGGGCGATATCCTGCAACCCCCACAGGAGTCCGAGCTCGCCATGACGACGCCCATCACGCACGACCAGCTCCAGGCCGAGCTGCGCTCGCCGGAACCGCCCCTGCTCCTCGACCTGCGTCGCAAGGCCGCCTATCTCGGAGCGACCGAGGTCGTTCCGGGGGCGCTGCGCCGCGACCCCGAGACCCTGTCCGGGTGGGCCGAGTCGCTCCCGCGTGGCGCGCGCGTCGTCGTGTTCTGCGCGCACGGACGCGACGTGAGCCAGCGCGCCGCCGCGGAGCTCGTCCGGCGCGGCCGCGAGGCGCGCTTCCTCGAAGGCGGTCTCGAGGGTGGGTGGAAGGCGCACGGTGGCGCGCTCGAGCCGAAGGCCGCCGGCCTCTCCTCGCGCTGGGTGACGCGCGCGCGGCCGAAGATCGACCGTATCGCCTGCCCGTGGCTCATCGCGCGCTTCGTCGATCCCGAGGCCGAGTTCCTGTACGTGCCGCCGGGCGAGGTGCTGGCCGTCGCGCGCTCAAAGGGCGCGGTGCCCTACGACGTCCCTGACGTGGCCTTCTCGCACGCCGGCGAGCGCTGCAGCTTCGACGCCTTCCTGGACCACTACCGGCTGCACGATCCGGCCCTGCGCGAGCTCGCCACGATCGTGCGCGGCGCGGACACGGGCGAGCTCGACCTGGCCCCGCAGGCGCCGGGCCTCCTGGCCGTCTCGCTGGGCCTCTCGCGGCTCTTCGCGGACGATCACGAGATGCTGCGCCACGGGATGGTCGTGTACGACGCGCTCTATGCCTGGTGCAAGGACGGTCAGGGCGAGACGCACACCTGGAATCCCGAGGCCTACCGGGTCCCGGTTTCCTGAGGGCGCCTACTCGAGCGCGCGCCGCACCAGGTACTCCTGCTCGGCACCGTGGCGGCGGTAGGAGCCCGTGGCGGGACTGGAGGACTGCGGGCGCCCGGCGTAGCGAACGCTCCACCCGAGGTCGGCGAAGCGCTGCAGCAGGAAGGGCCAGGGGCCCATGTTCTTCGGCTCCTCCTGGCACCACACCAGCTCGGCACCGCTCGCGCGCGCCACGACCGCCTCCAGCGCCGCGCGCGGGAACGGGTAGAGCTGCTCGAGCCGCACCAGCTCGACCTCGGCGAGCTGCGCCGCCTCGCGCTGCGCCGCCAGGTCGTGGAAGACCTTCCCGCTCGAGAAGACGACGCGCTTCACCTTCGCGGGCCGCCGCGGATCCTCCAGCACCTCGTGGAAGCCGCCCGTGGCGAGCTCCGCCACCGCGCTGGCCGAGTGCGCGTCGCGCAGCAGCGACTTGGGCGTGAACACGACCAGCGGGCGCTTGGGGCTGGCGCGGCCCTGGCGGCGCAGCAGGTGGAAGTACTGCGCGCTGGTGGAGCAGTTCGCGACCGTCGCGTTGCCGTCGGCGCACAGCGCCAGGAAGCGCTCGATGCGCGCGCTGGAGTGCTCGGGACCCTGGCCGTCGTAGCCGTGCGGCAGCAGCAGCACGACGCCGCTCTTCTCCTTCCACTTGGCCTCGCCGGCGAACACGAACTGGTCGATCGGGATCTGGGCCCCGTTGACGAAGTCGCCGAACTGCGCCTCCCACAGGACCAGCGCGCGCGGGCGCGCCAGGGCGTAGCCGTACTCGAAGCCGACCACGGCCTCCTCGGAGAGCAAGGAATCCCAGGCCTCGAAGCCGGCGCCCTCGGCCGCCAGCGTGCGCACCGGCAGGTGGTCGCGCTCGGTGATCTGGTCGCGGATCACGGCGTGGCGGTGGCTGAAGGTGCCGCGCCCGGAGTCCTGGCCCGAGAGGCGGATCGGCACGCCCTCGGCCGCCAGCGTGGCGAAGGCGAGGGCCTCGGCGCAGCCCCAGTCGACGCCGAGCTCACCGCGCACCATCTGCTCGCGCCGGCGCAGCTGGCGCAGCAGGTTGGGGTGCACGACGTGGCCCTCGGGCATGCGGTTCAGGGCGTCGAGCACCTCCACCAGGCGCGGCGCGGGAACGCCGGTCTCCGGCGAGGGCTCGGCCACGTAGTCGCGCGGATCGTCGTCGGTGAGGTCGATCAGCTTCTCGAGCGGCGGCTCCTCGTGCACGTGGGCCGCGTTGCGCGCGCGCGCCTGGGCCAGCTCGTCGTCGAAGCGTTGGCGGATCGATTCCAGCTCCGCGTGGGTCAGGCGCCCGCGGCGCTCGAGCAGCGCCACGTAGTTCTCGACCACCGTCGGGTGCTTGCGGATCTTCGCGTACAGCACCGGCTGCGTGTAGGCCGGCTCGTCGCCCTCGTTGTGGCCCCAGCGGCGGTAGCAGACCATGTCGAGCACGGCGTCCTCGGCGAACTCGCGCTGGTAGTCGACCGCCAGGCGCACGGCGCGCAGGCAGGCCTCCGGGTAGTCGCCGTTGGCGTGCAGCACCGGGGCCTGGATCGATTTCGCCACGTCGGTGCAGTAGTAGGTCGAGCGCAGATCCTTCGGCCCGGCCGTGAAGCCGATCTGGTTGTTGACGACCAGGTGCAGCGTGCCGCCGTTCGCGTAGGCGCGCAGGCGCGACATGTTCAGGGTCTCGGCCACGACGCCCTGGCCCGAGAAGGCCGCGTCGCCGTGGATCAGGACGGCCAGCACCTGCTTGCGCTCCCCGTCGCCGCGCTCGTCCTGCAGCGCGCGCGTCATGCCGCACACCACGGGATCGACGGCCTCGAGGTGGCTCGGGTTGGGCGAGAGCCAGACCTCGACCGTCTTGCCCGCGCGCGTCCGGAAGCTGCCCTTCTGCCCGAGGTGGTACTTGACGTCACCCGAGCCCTCGCTGGAGAGGGGCAAGAGCGTGCCCTCGAACTCCTGGAAGATCGACTCGTAGGACTTGCCCAGGATGTTGGCCAGCACGTTCAGGCGCCCGCGGTGGGCCATGCCGATCACGACCGTCTCGACCCCGCGCTCGGCGGCGCGCTCGATCAGCTCGGCC
>DASVAP010000289.1:0-26425 GCA_036376275.1 Planctomycetota bacterium
ACGCCCTCGAGCGCGCGAAGCGCGCGCTCCGGACCGCCTGGCGACCTTCGAGAGCTAGGGCGGCACGGGCGCCAGCGGGCCGGACAAGCGGGTCACGGACGAGGGCGGGGCCCCAGGGGGCGAGCCCCACGCACCGGCCAAGGCACCCGCCCCACGCGCCTCCGTCGTCCCTCCTCCCCCGCCCGCTCACTCCACGCGATACACCATCAACGCCCCCCCGATCGTCCCCACCGGCTCCATCTCCCGAAACGCCGCGAACCGATCGGCGAAGGCCGGCACGAGCTGCCCGTGGTCGTACACGAGGTACTCGTAGCCCGCCAGGAAGTTGACGCTGAGCGCGTACCAGCCCGGCGCGGGCTTGCCGGCCGGCACGAAGTAGTCGAGGCCGTAGAGGCCCGGATCGACGTGCCCGAAGTAGCCCAGGCCGATGCGCCCGAGGCCCTGCTCGCGCACGTGTCGCGCGAGGTGCCCCAGCTCCTGCCCCCAGTCCACGTTGGAATCGACCAGGTGCTTCCAGCCGCCCGCGCGGCCGCCGGCGAGGCGGTTGAAGTAGCCCAGGTGGTGCGGCGTCGCCGCCAGCGAGCTCAGCGCGAAGAGCACCAGCAGCGCCGCGCCCGCCAGCCCGGCCCACGAGCGCGCGCGCAGGCGCGCCGCCAGGACGCCGAGCGCGACGAACCCGAGCACGTAGCAGGGCAGGACGTAGCGCACCCCGATGTTGAGCTTGCCGGTCAGCGCGAAGACCCCGCCCCAGAGGAGCAGCGGTCCGAGCAGGAGCACCGCGTCGGCCCAGCCGGGGAGGCCGCGTGCGACGCGCGCTCCCTCCCTTCGCCAGGCCAGGACCGCCCCCAGCGCGACCACGCCCACGAAGCCGAGCAGCGCGAGCGGCGTCTTGTAGAGCCAGGCGAGCAGGTAGTAGCGCTTCCAGCCCGTGCTCGACCACTGGCCGTCGAGGTAGGAGGGGATGTCCCCGATCTCGACGTCCGCGCCCTGCAGGTCGAAGCCGCGCAGCCAGGCGCCCGGCAGCGGCAGGGGCAGGGCGCCCGGCAACGTGGCCTTGAGGCGCGCAAAGCCGGAGCTGACCGCCGAGAGCTCGGCCACGCGCGGGAAGGGCTCGTGGAAGCCGAAGGTCGCGTGCAGCGCGACGAGCGCGGCGAGGACGCAGGCGGCGAGCTCCGCGAGCCGCCGCCCGAGCCCGCGCGGGGCCCCGAGCGGCAGGAGCCCGAGCAGGAACACCGGCGCGACCAGCACCACCGCCGTCTTGACCGACAGCGCGAGCCCGAGCAGCAGCCCGGCCGCCGACGCACACGCAAAGCCCCCGCGCGCCACCTGCTCGCGGTAGAGGAACAGCGCCGCCACCAGCAGCGCCGTCACCGCCAGATCGAGCGAGACCAGGCTCCCGAAGGCGATCGTCTCCGGCGCCAGCGCGACCAGCACGAGCGCCACCAGCCCCGCGCGCGGCCCCCCGAGCCGCCGCGCCCAGGCCCAGGCGGCCAGCGCGAGCAGCGCCGCCAGCGGTAGCATCATCGCGCGCGCGCTCCGGAACAGCTCCAGGAAGCGCGTCCCGTTCGCCTGCATGAAGCGCGTGGCGAAGATCCACGGCTCCCAGCCGTCCATGGCCGGCCGCCCGTTCACGCGAGGATCGACCAGCGTCACGTCGTCGGGGTCGAGCGCGAGCCCGACCCAGCGCTTCAGGAAAGGCGGCGTCTTGAGACCGAGCTCCAGGTCGCCGCTCGCGCGCAGCGTGACCGCCTGGGGCACGAGGTGGAACTCGTCCACCGTGGGCGCCTGGTGGCGGGCCTCGACCCAGCACAGGAGGAGGTGCAGGCCGACGAGCGCGGCGACGAGCCCGAGCTCCAGGCGCGACGGACTCGGCTCGGCCATGGGCGCCGGTAGCGTCCGCTGGGGCCACGATGGCTGCAAGGGCACTCGTCGGCTCTCCGTCCGCGCGCCTTCCCCCCTCAGCCCCGCTCCTCCGCCTCGAACCTGCGCACTCCCGCCCGCAGCTTCACCCGCACCCTCCACACCTGCACGATCGCCACGGCGAGGAGCCCCGCCGCGAGCCCCCACCACAGCCCGCGCGCGCCCCAGCCGCGCTCGAGCCCGAGGTAGGCGCTGAGCGGCACCGCCACGCCCCAGAACCCCAGCAGGTGGATCAGGAGCGGCACGCGCGTGTCCGCCATGCCGCGCAGGCAGCCGAGCGCGACGCCCTGCAGCCCGTCGAAGACCTGGAACAGGCCCGCGATCGGGATCAGCGTCACGGCCAGCGCCAGCACCGGCTCGAGGTCGGTGAAGAGCCGCGCCAGGGGCCGCGGCGCCAGCAGGAACAGGGCGCCCGCGGCCACCATCGCGCCGGCGCCGAGGCCGAGCGCGAGCCTCGTCGCGCGCCGCACGCCCTCCGCGTCGCCGCGTCCGACCGCGTTGCCGACGCGCACGGCGGCCGCCATCGAGAGCCCGAGGGGCAGCATGAAGGAGGCCGAGGCGAGCTGCATCACGACCTGGTGCCCGGCGAGCTCGAGCGCGCCGAGCTGCCCCATCATCACCAGCACGCAGGCGAAGGCCCCGATCTCGAGCCCGAAGGAGAGCCCGATCGGCAGCCCGACGTGCAGCATGCGCGCGAAGGCGGCCCGGCTCCACAGCCCAGGCGCCGGCGGCCAGAGGCGCGCGCGGTGCTCGGCCCCCGCGATCCAGACCACGCCGAGAGCCAGGGCCCAGCGCGCCGCGACCGTGGCCCAGGCGCAGCCCACGGCCCCGTAGCTCGGCAGCCCGAAGGGCCCGGCGATCCAGAGCCAGTCGAGGGCCGCGTTGAGCCCGTTCGCGCCCACGATCACGAGCACCAGCGGCCGCAGCCGGTGCGTGGCCTGCAGCGTCTGACGCTGGGCGACGAACAGCAGGAAGGCCGGCACGCCGGCGATCGAGACGTGCAGGTAGGCGGTGGCCAGCGGCAGGACCTCCTCCGGCTGACGCATCAGGCGCAGCAACGGCGCGGCGCAGGCCAGGATCCCGCCGACCAGGGCCGCGAGCGCCAGGGCCAGCACGACCCCGCGCTGCTGGGCGCGCGTGATCGCGCCGTCCTCGCCGGCCCCGTGGGCCTGGGCCACGATCGGATCGAGGGCCGCCAGCGTGCCCATCGCGAAGCCGAGCAGCGCGAAGGAGAGCGAGTGCCCGAGCGCCACCGCGCCGAAGGCGTGCTCCGAGACGCGTCCCATGAAGGCCGCGTCGACCGCGCCCATCGCGTAGAGCCCGACCTGGACCCCGATCACCGGCAGCGCCAGGTGGAGCTGGGAGCGCAGCTCCACCCCGAGGGCCCCGCGCGCGCTTCCCACGGCGAGAGGGTAGGACCTGTCCGGGGACCCGTCATGCGCGGATCCGCCGGGCGCGCGCCGGGACGAGCGCGCGCGCGGCGCCGTGCGCGGTCCTGGAACGAGATTGCAGGCCTGGCTCGGGTCGGTATCCTTCTCCGGCCGAATCTCCCCCGCACGGAAGACCGCGCGCCGCCCTCCATGGCCGACAGCACCCTCAAGGAAACCGTCCAGCAGGCTGAGAAGTTCTGGGTCGTCCCGGAGCTGTGCATCGCCTGCGACGCCTGCTGCCAGGACTTTCCCGAGGTCTTCTACATGGGCAGCGACCAGAAGGCGCACGCCCACGAGCAGCACCAGTGGGACCTCTACAACGCGCGCACGGTCGTGGACGTGTGCCCGACCAGCGCGATCAAGTTCTCGGGCGAGCTGCCGCCGCCGGAGGAGGCCGGCAAGCTCGAGGAGGTGCCCGGCTGGGAGCTCCAGTGGGCCGACTGGCGCGGGGTCGAGGAGGACGTGGTCGAGCGCGACCGGCGTTACGGGCGCGACTTCTCGATCACCGAGCACGCGGGCTACACCGAGATCGTCTACCGCTTCCCGACGCGGGTCCCGGCCGTCCAGAACCGCTTCAAGTTCGGCCTGCCCGAGACGATGCCGCTGTACCGCAGCCACGTGCAGCTGAGCGGCAAGACGCTGCTCGTCGCCGGCTGGCTCACGGATCCCAAGGTGCGCGCCCTGACGCACACCTCGAGCTCGTTCCCGGCCCAGTTCGTGAATCGCCTGGAGCTCGAGCGCGACTACCTCGGCATGGCGCAGCGCTACGACGCGCACGCCACCCTGACGATCGTGCTCTTCACGGACCCGGTCGTGCAGGAGACCTGGAAGTGGAAGTCCCACTTCATCACCGAGAAGTGCACCGCCTGCACGATCTGCGAGCGCGTCTGCCCGACCAACGCGATCACGAGCGGCGAGATCTTCTACATCGATCCGGATCTGTGCATCAACTGCTCGGTGTGCGGGGTCTACTGCCCCTTCGACGCCATCGACGACAACCGCGACGTCACCGTCGCGCGCATCAAGGCCAAGCAGATCCCCAAGGCCGTGGTGCACGAGGAGCTGTGCACCGGCTGCGAGTTCTGCGTCGACGTGTGCCCCTTCGAGGCGCTCGAGATGCGCGCCGCCGATCCGCGCGACGCCGGCAAGGAGCACCTGCCCCAGACCGCGCAGGTCGCCTACGTGATCGAGAAGAACTGCGTCTCCTGCAAGCTGTGCGAGCAGGTCTGCATCAAGGACGCGATCGAGGTCCCGCGCCAGCACCAGTTCGAGGACATAGGCATGAGCTTCATGCACTACGTCACGGACAACCACTGAGCGGCCGGCGCGCGCGGGCCACGGACGCTGGCGGTACTTCAGCGGGAGCGGGCCCGGGAGGGTCGTGCCCGCAGGCGCGCGCCCAGCGTGTGCCGGCGAGGATGAGCCGGGACGCGAGGACCGGTCAGCCGGGCTCGCTCGCCTGCGGGAGCGTCGCCACCGCCGCGGGCGCCCCCGGCGGAGCGGGCTCCGGAGCCGGCGCCGCCCGGCGCAGCACGAAGCCCGGCAGCAGCGTGTTGACCAGCGTGTAGACGATCAGCGCCCCGACCAGCGGCCCCTCCAGCGCGAAGCGCTCGCGCAGGATGCCGAGCAGCACGATCGAGAAGACCAGCGTCGGCAACAGGGCCACGCCCACGCGGCGGCGCTCGCCCCAGGAGAAGGCGCCGCTGGAGCCGCGCGACTGGAGGAAGGCGATCTGGAAGGCGCGCAGCGGCAGCAGCGCCAGCGCGAACAGGAAGCCCAGACCCACGGCCGAGAGGTCGAAGTCGCGCGGGGAGAGCTCGCCGCCGGCGTGGAAGAAGTAGAAGGGGCTGAAGACGATCGCGAACTCCTCGACCGTCTGCAGCAGGCGGTCGGAGGAGAGGGCCGGGAGCTGGTCCTGGAAGCGGCGCGCCGAGACCCCCACCAGGAACGCCCCCACCAGGTAGTAGACGCCCAGCTTGCGCGTGGCGTAGGCGCACACGACCGCCAGCATCAGCAGGAACGCGAACTCCGTGCGCGGCGCGTGGGGCAGGACGTGGCGCGCGAAGAGCTTCATGACCGGCGGGATGCCGAGCACCATCGCCACCAGGACGGCGCTGGAGAGCAGGAAGCGGTCGAGCGCGGAGGACTGGGTCAGGGCGAACAGGGCCAGCAGCGCGAAGAGCTCGGTCACGATCACCGTCGCCCGCACGCGCCGGATCTCGGGCCGCGAGAGCCCGAAGGTCCCCAGCGAGTCCAGGATGAAGCCGGCCGAGGGGGTGAGCAGGGCCAGGGCCAGGATCGCGGCGGCCGGCCGGGAGAGCTCGAAGAACTCGAGCGCACCGTAGGTGACCCCGGCCGTCATCAGCGCGAAGACCAGCACGTGGCGCAGCAGCGGCCGCCAGGCCGGCCGCAGCTGGTCCAGGTGGATCTCCAGCCCGGCCCACAGGAACAGCGAGACGATCCCGAAGGTCGAGAGCAGCGACAGCGTCTGGTCGCGCGGCAGGAACTCGAAGTGCACCGAGAGGAAGCCCAGCCCGAGGCTCGTGATCGCCCCCGGCAGGGCGAAGCGCTGCAGCAGCTTCGGCAGCACGAACAGTCCGAAGATCAGCAGGACGTAGCGGAGGTCGGTGGGCATCCGGCGCCGAGGGTAGCGACGGCCCGGCAGCGGGAACACTGCCCGCGCACCGGGTCCGCCCCCCGCCGGGGTGGGCACGCACGGCGCCACGGAGCGCCCTGGGCACCGCGCTGCCGGCTGGCCGCTCCCGCGCGACCGTCCGCGTCGCGCCACGGCCAGCCCGCGCCCTCGGCCTCCGCGCGGCGGCGCCTCCTCCGGGCTCGCGCGCGACCGCCCCCCGAGGAAAGCCGCGGGGAGCGCGCTTGTCCTGACCCATCTCGGCCGATAAAATGACCCGCGAGTCATTTTGTTGTGTAGCGCGTGGTCAGCCCTTCGCGGCCGCCAGAGAAATGGAGGACACCTTGCCTGACGGAACGCAGACGACCGCCCGCCCCGGCGGCATCCGCATCGAGCCCATGACCTTCCGCGCCTACCAGCGCAAGGACATCGACTCCCTGCCCCAGCTCCAGCGCCTGCCGGCCGAGGAACGCCTGGCGATCCAGGCCGTCTCGGCGGTGCTGCCCTTCCGCGTCAACGGGTACGTGCTGGACAACCTGATCCGCTGGGAGCGCGTGCCCGACGATCCTTACTACCAGCTCACCTTCCCGCAGCGCGGGATGCTCTCGGACGCGGACTTCGCGACGATGGTCGACCTCGTGCGCCGCGACGCGCCCAGGGCCGAGCTCGAGGCCGAGGCGCGCCGCATCCAGCTGGGCCTCAACCCGCACCCGGCCGGCCAGCTCGAGCTGAACGTGCCCTCGCTGGGCGAGGACCCGCTGCCAGGCATGCAGCACAAGTACCGCGAGACGGTGCTGTTCTTCCCGAGCCAGGGGCAGACCTGCCACGCCTACTGCACCTACTGCTTCCGCTGGCCGCAGTTCGTCGGCCTCGACGAGCTGAAGTTCGCCAACAACGAGGCCGAGAAGCTCGTGGCCTACCTGCGCGAGCACCCCGAGGTCTCCAGCGTGCTCTTCACCGGCGGCGACCCCCTCATCATGAAGACGGCGGTCATCCGCCGTTACATCGAGCCCCTGCTCGGTCCCGGGCTCGAGCACGTCACGACCATCCGGCTGGGCACCAAGGCCCCCGCCTACTGGCCCTACCGCTTCGTCACCGACAAGGACGCCGACGACCTGCTGCACCTCTTCGACGAGGTGCGCGCGGCCGGCAAGCACCTGGCGCTGATGGCCCACTACAGCCACCCGCGCGAGCTCGAGACGCCCGTGGCCCAGGCCGCCCTGCGGCGCATCATGGCCACCGGCTCGGTGGTGCGCTGCCAGGCCCCGCTGATCCGGCAGGTCAACGACGACGCCTCGATCTGGGCCGACATGTGGCGCCTGCAGGTCCAGCTCGGCGCCGTGCCCTACTACATGTTCGTCGAGCGTGACACGGGCCCGAAGAACTACTTCGACGTGCCGCTCGCGCGCGCACACGAGATCTTCACCGCGGCCTACCGGCGCGTCAGCGGCCTCGCCCGCACCGTGCGGGGTCCCTCGATGAGCGCCACGCCCGGCAAGGTCAAGGTGCTCGGCACGGCCGAGGTCCACGGCGAGAAGGTCTTCGTGCTGACCTTCGAGCAGGGCCGCGATCCCGCCTGGGTGGGACGCCCCTTCTTCGCGCGCTACGACGAGAAGGCGAGCTGGCTCGACCAGCTCCGGCCGGCCCTGGGCGAGAAGGAGTTCTTCTTCGAGCCCGCGATGCGCGAGATCAAGACCACCGGCCGCTCCCACGCCTGGGGCGACCGCGTGCCCAAGCGCCGCAAGCCGGTGCTGTTCGGCCACGTGGAGTGGGACTAGTGTCCTCGGGCATGCACACGCGCCAGCACCTGAACCTGAACGTGCGCGGGCTCGGGCTCTCCGCCACGGTGGCGAGCAGCGAGCGTGCGGAGCAGCTGATCCGCGCGGGCCGCACGGTCGCGCGCCTGGGCCTGGGGCAGTCGCCCTTCCCCGTCCCGGCCCCGGTGGTCGAGGAGCTGCGCGCCAACGCCTCGCGCAAGGCCTACCTGCCCGTGCGCGGCCTCGAGGAGCTGCGCGAGTCCGTGGCCGAGTACCACCGCCGCCGCAACGGCCTGGCCGCCAGCCAGGACGACGTGCTGGTCGCTCCGGGCTCGAAGGAGCTGATGTTCCTGCTGCAGGTCGTCTACTACGGCGAGCTGGTGCTGCCCACGCCGGCCTGGGTCTCCTACGCCCCGCAGGCCCAGATCGTCGGGCGCCGGGTGGCCTTCCTGCCGTGCCACGCCTCGAACGGCTGGCGCCTCGACCCGGCCCAGCTCGAGGCGCTCTTCCGCGAGGACCCGGGCCGGCCGCGCATCCTGATCCTCAACTACCCGAGCAACCCCACCGGCGGCACCTATTCCTCGGCCGAGCTGGCGGCCCTGGCCGAGGTCATGCGCCGCTACGGCGTGGTCGTGCTCTCCGACGAGATCTACGGCGAGCTGCACTTCCGCGGCGAGCACGAGTCGATCGCGCGCCACTACCCCGAGGGCACGATCGTCTCGAGCGGGCTCAGCAAGTGGTGCGGTGCCGGCGGCTGGCGCCTGGGTACCTTCACCTTCCCGGGCTCGCTGCGCTGGCTGCTGGAGGCGATGGCCGCGGTGGCCAGCGAGACCTACACCTCGACCAGCGCGCCGATCCAGTACGCCGCCGTGCGCGCCTTCCGCGGCGGGATGCAGATCGAGCGCTACCTGTGGCTCGCGCGGCGCATCCTGGCCGCCCTGGCCGAGGCCGCGCGCGCCGAGCTGCTGGCGGCCGGGCTCGACGTGCTCGCCCCGGCCGGAGCCTTCTACCTCTTCCCGGACTTCGAGCGCCGGCGCGCCGAGCTGGCGCGCCGCGGCGTGCACACGAGCGACGAGCTCGCCACGCGCCTGCTCGACGAGGCCGGCGTGGCGCTGCTGCCCGGCTCGGCCTTCGGACGCGCGCCGGAGGAGCTGACCCTGCGCCTGGCCCTGGTCGACTTCGACGGAGCCAAGGCGATGGCCGCGCTCGAGGCGCGCCCGGCCGACGTTCCGGTCGAGCGTGAGTTCCTCGAGCACCACTGCCGCCCCGTGCTCGACGCCCTGCGGCGCGTGCGCGCCTGGACGGTGGGCGAGGAAGGCGTGCTCCAGCCCGCGCGCGCGCCGCAGCCGGCGCGGGAGCCCGTTCCCTGAGCGAGCCCCGCCCCCCGGGCGAGCCCCGTCCCGCGAGCGAGCCCGCGCGCGCGGGGCACGGGGCCTGGCGCCTGCCCGCGCTGATGATGCTCGGCGGCGGAGCCGGCCTGGCCCTGGGCGCCTGGCTCGGCCCGCGCTGGCAGGACCCGGAACTCGCGGTGCTCGTGACCACGCTCGGGCTCGTGGGCTCGACCTTCTTGGCGCTGCTCAAGGCCCTGATCGTCCCGCTGGTCGTGACCTCGATCGTGCTGGGCGTGTGCCGCCTCGGCTCGGCCGGCGGCGTGGCGCGCCTGGCGGGCGCGACCGCGCTGTACTTCATGGCCACGACGACGGCGGCCGTCCTGACCGGGCTCGTGCTCGTGCAGGCGATCGGTCCGGGGCGCGGCGGGGCGGGTCTGCCCGAGGCGGCCGCCAGCCCGGTGGCCGAGCGCACGCCGCTCGCGGCCGTGGCCGAGCTCGTGCAGGGCATGTTCCCGCAGAACCTGGTGGCGGCGGCGGGCGAGGGCAACGTGCTCGGGCTGATCGTCTTCAGCCTGCTCTTCGGCGCGGCGCTGGCGCGCATCGGCGTGCGCGGCGAGACGCTGGCCCAGGCGCTGGAGGGCCTCAACGAGGCGCTGATGCTGTTCGTGCGCGGCCTCGTGTGGCTGGCGCCGCTCGGGATCCTGGGGCTGGTGGCCGAGCGCATGGGGCGCGCCGGCGGCGGGGCCGCCGCGCTGGAGGAGGTGACGCGCCTCGGCACCTATGCGCTGACGGTCGTGCTCGGCCTCGCCGTGCACGCCTGCGTGACCCTGCCGGCACTGCTGTGGCTCGTCACGCGCCGCAGCCCGCTGCGCTACGCGAGCGGGCTGGCCGAGGCGCTCCTGACGGCCCTCGGCACGGCCTCCTCGGCCGCCACGCTGCCGCTGACGATGCGCGGCGTGGTCGAGAAGAACGGCGTCGCGCCGCGCGCGGCGGACTTCGTGCTGCCGGTCGGCACGACCGTGAACATGGACGGCACGGCGCTGTACGAGGCCGTCGCGGTCGTGTTCATCGCCCAGACGCTGGGGATCGAGCTCTCCTTCGAGCAGCTCGTGCTGGTGGCCCTGACGGCCACCCTGGCGGCCGTGGGCGCGGCGGCGATCCCCGAGGCGGGCCTGATCACGATGGTGCTGGTGCTCGAGGCCGTCGACCTGCCGGCCGAGGGCATCGGGCTCCTGCTCTCGATCGACTGGATCCTCGACCGCCTGCGCACCACCGTCAACGTGTGGGGCGACGCGGTGGGCGCGGCCGTGATCGAGCGCGCGCTGCCGGAGGAGGGCCGGACGTGAGCGTCCGCGCCCTCCCGGGACCGGCGCGGCCCTCAGCCCCGGTCGAGCGTGACGGAGACGGGCCCCTTCACGTGCAGGTCGCGCTGCGGGAACGGGATCTGGATGCCCGCCTCGCGGAACGCCTCCCAGATCGCGAAGTACAGCGGGCTCTTGAAGACCTTGGGGCGCTCGAACTGACTCGAGGTCCACACGCGCAGCTGGAAGTCGAGCGAGCTCTCCCCGAAGCCGAGGAAGACCACGTCCGGCGCCGGCTGCTGCAGCACGTTCGGATCCTTGCGCGCCACCTCCAGCAGCAGGCGCTCGACCTCGCGCGGCTCGCTGCCGTAGCTCACCCCCACCGGCAGGTCGAAGCGCACGCGCCGGTCGCCGCCCAGGCTCCAGTTGATCACCTCGTTCTCGACGAACTTCGAGTTCGGGACGATCAGCGCGATGTTGTCGTTCGTGACGATCACCGTGCTGCGCGCGCCGATGCGCTCGACGCGCCCGGCCGTGCCGCCGACCTCGACGCGGTGCCCGAGCTGGAACGGGCGCTCGAGCAGCAGGATCAGCCCGCTGACGAAGTTGTTGACCACGTTCTGCAGGCCGAAGCCGATGCCGACGCCGAGCGCGCCGAGCAGCACCGTCAGCGAGGTCAGGTCGATCCCGACCGTGCTCAGCCCCACCAGCAGCCCGATCACGCCGATCCCGTAGCCGGCGATGCGCGCGATCGCGTACTGCTGGCCCGGGTCGAGCGAGGTGCGCGCCAGGATGCGCCGGCGCAGGAGCGAGCTGGCCAGGTGCGCGACGAACCAGGCGCCCAGCGCCACCAGCACGAGCTGCGCCAGCGTCGCCAGGCTGATCGGCTGCTGGCCGATCGTGAAGAGCGGCCGCTGCAGGCGCTCGAGCAGGGCGTTCCAGTCCATGGGAAGAAGCGCGAGCCGGCGGGCCTCGCGGGCCGCGACAGTCTAGGGGACGCCGCTCGCCGCCCCTCGCGATGGAGCCCGGAATGAGGAAGCGCAGGAAGAACGCCGCGCGCAAGACCCCGCACAGGGCCTGCGTGCTGATCGCCACCGACCTGGCCCCCCGCTCTCTGACGGTCGTCGTCGTGCCCGTCGGCCGGCCGCGCCCGGACTTCAACCTCGTCGCCCCGCAGCCGCACGGCCAGAAGGAGCGCCGCCCGCTAGCGACGCTCCCGCGCCGTGCGCGCAAGGACCGCGTGGCCGCCGACCTGTCGCGATGAGCCCGGAGGGCACGACGCTCCCGCGCGCTCCCGACGGGCCGCTGTGGCGCCCGGATCCCGCGCGTGCGGAGGCCACGGCCCTGGCGGCCTTCCGCGCGCGCATCGCGCGGGCCGAGGGCTGCGCGCTCGACGACTACGCCGCCCTGCACCGCTGGTCGGTGGCGCACCCGGAGCGCTTCTGGCGCGCCGTCTGGGAGCTCGGCGGCGTGCTCGGCGAGCCCGGCGAGCGCGTGCTCGTGCCGGACCCCGGGCGTGCGCGGGGCGCGCGCTGGTTCCCGGAGGCGCGCTTCGCCTTCGCCGAGAACCTGCTGCGCGGCGACCCGGAGCGTCCGGCCCTGGTGGCGCTGCGCGAGGACGGCACGCGGCGCGAGCTCTCCCTGGGCGCGCTGCGCGGCGAGGTCGCGCGCTGGCGCGCGGCGCTGGCGGCGGCGGGCGTCGCTCCGGGCGAGCGCGTGGCCGCCTGGCTCCCGAACGGCAGCGAGGCGGTGGCGGCCATGCTGGCCACGGCCGCCCTCGGGGCCACCTGGTCCTCCTGCTCGCCGGACTTCGGGCCGGCCGGGGTGCTCGACCGCTTCCAGCCGCTCGCGCCGCGCGTCCTGATCGCGTGCGACGGCCACGTCTACCGCGGCAAGGCCCACGACGCGCGCGCGCGCCTGGCGGAGGTCGTCGCCGGCCTGCCCTCCCTGGTGCGAGTCGTCGTCGTGCCCTGGCTCGACGCGGGCGCGCCGCTGCCGGCCGGCGCGCTGGACGCACGCACCTTCCTGGCGGAGGCCCCGGCGCAGACCGGGCCCTGCCCGCGCTTCCCCTTCGAGCAGCCGCTGTACGTGGTGTTCTCCTCGGGCACGACCGGCAAGCCCAAGTGCATCGTGCACGGCGCGGGCGGGACGCTGCTCCAGCACCTGAAGGAGCACCGCCTGCAGTGCGACATCCGCCGCGGCGACCGCGTGTTCTTCCACTCCACGCTGGGCTGGATGATGTGGAACTGGCTCGTCTCGGCCCTGGCCAGCGAGGCGACGGTCGTGCTGTACGACGGCGATCCGCTGCTCACCCCCACCGGGCTCCTGGAGCTGGCGGCGCGCGAGGAGCTGACCTTCCTCGGCTGCTCGGCGCGCTACTTCGAGACCCTGGCGCAGGGCGACGTGCGCCCGCCGCGGCCGCTCCCCGCCCTGCGCACGGTGGCCTCGACCGGCTCGCCGCTCGCGCCCGAGGCCTTCGAGCACGTCTACCGCGCGCTCGGACCCGACCTGCACCTGGCCTCGATCTCGGGCGGGACCGACATCCTCTCCTGCTTCGTCGGCGGCGACCCGACCGGACCGGTGTGGCGCGGCGAGATCCAGGCCCCGGGCCTGGGCATGGACGTCGACGTGCTCGGGGCCGCGGGCGAGCCGCTGGCGCGCGAGCCGGGCGAGCTCGTCTGCCGCCCGCCCTTCCCCTCGATGCCGCTGGGCTTCTGGAACGATCCCGGCGACGCCGCCTACCGCCGCGCCTACTTCGAGCGCTTCCCGGGGCTGTGGCACCACGGCGACTGGGCGCGCCGCACCGAGCACGGCGGGATCGTGATCCTCGGGCGCTCGGACGCGACCCTCAACGTGAACGGCGTGCGCATCGGCTCGGCCGAGATCACGCGCGAGGTGGCGGCCCTCGCGGAGGTGCAGGAGGCGGTGGCGGTCGAGGTCACGACCGGCGGACGCGAGGGCATCGCGCTGGTGGTCCAGCTCGCGCCCGGCGTCGCGCTCGGCCCCGAGCTGGCCGCGCGCATCCGCGCGCGCCTGCGCGAGCGCCAGAGCCCGCGCCACGTGCCGCGCCACCTCCTGGCCGTGCCGGATCTCCCGCGCACGCGCAGCGGCAAGCTCAGCGAGAGCGCCGTGCGTGCCGTCCTGAACGGCCGCGAGCCCGACAACCGCCAGGCCCTGGCCAACCCCGAGGTGCTGGCGCACCTTGGTGGGCTGGAGCTGGCCTGACGCCTCCTGTACCGACCCGCGTCCCCCTTCCCTTCCGCCCCGTACCCGCGCAACCGTGACTCCCCGCCTCCGACCCGCTCGCCCCGACCCGCTCCCCGCCCGCAGCTCCGCCGCCGTGCGTCGCGCCGCGCGCCGCGACGCGACACGCCGCGAGCTGCTCCTGGCCGGCCGCCGCATCTTCAGCCGCGAGGGCATCTACTCCTCGCGCATCGAGGACATCGCGCACCAGGCCGGCCTCGCCAAGGGCACCGCCTACCTCTACTTCCACAGCAAGGACGAGCTGCTCGGCGAGGTCGTGCGCGAGGCCTTCGAGGCCCTGGCCGCGCACGTGCGCGCCGCCACCGCCGGCGCCGACGGCTCCGAGCTGCCCGAGCACATCTTCCGGGCCCACGTCGGCTTCTACGCCGACAACCCGGACCTGATGCGCATCCTCCACCAGGTGCGCGGCCTGCTCAAGTTCTCGCGCACGCGCGGCACGCGCCTGCGCACGCACCTGCGCACGCACATCGAGTTCCTGGCCTCGCTGCTGGCACGCGGGGCGCAGCAGGGCTGGAGCGCCGCCCGGCGCCGCGAGCTGGCGCTGTTCCTGTTCGGCTCCGTCTCGGGCACCGCCTCGGTGCGCGTCGCCGCCTACCCGGAGGAGAACGGCCTGGCGGCCATGGCCGAGATCTGGGCCGCGCCGGCGGCCGAGGCAGCACGCGTGTTCGCGGCGCGGGGTGGCGGCAAGCGCAGGGCGTGACGAGGCGCTCGACCAGGCATCCGCGCACCGGATCACCGGGCGGGCGCGCGCCCGCCCGGAGAGCCGGTGCGGTCACGCTGGCGACGCGATCTGTAGCCGATCTGACGATCGGCTAGCGCTCCCGCTCGCCCTCGCGCGCGCGCACGCGCAGGCTGGCGCGAGAGAGCAGGCTGCCCGGCACGACCGTCCCGGCGCCGAAGCGCGCGCGCAGCTTGTCGGTGGCGGCGGTGGCGCGCTCCTGCCGGGCGTCGGCGCGCTCGCGCTCGCTCGGCTCGAGCCCGCCGAAGAGGCCGGCCTGGACCGGGGCGCGCACGTCGGAGAGGTTCGAGACCTGCACGCCGAGCAGGCGCAGCGGCCCGGGCGGGATGCGCTCCAGCAGCTCGCGCGCCGTGGCGTAGAGGCGCTTGCCGTTGTTCACGGGCAGCTCGACCGTGCGCGAGCGCGTGATCGTCCGGAAGTCGGCGTAGCGCGCCTTGAGCGTGACGGTGCGCCCGCGCAGGCCGCGGTGGCGCAGCTCGTGGCTGACCTCCTCGCAGAACTCGTAGAGCAGGAGGCGCAGCTCCTCGCGGTCGGCGATGTCCTTCTCGAAGGTGCGCTCGAGGCCGTGCGACTTCTCCTCGCGGCGCGGGTTGACGCGGCGCGGGTCGATCCCGTGGGCCAGGTCGTGGATCCAGGCGCCGCTGGCGCCGAACTCGCGCATGACCTCGTCGCGCGAGCGCGAGGCGAGCTGCGAGACGGTCGTGACGCCCAGGGCCTCCAGGCGCTTGGCGGTGCGCTCGCCCACGCCGAAGATCGCCGAGACCGGCAGCGGGTCGAGCACCGCGCGCACCTCCTCCGGCTGGATCACGCGGAAGCCGTCGGGCTTGTCCAGCCCGCTCGCCAGCTTGGCCAGGAACTTCGAGGGCGCCACGCCGATCGAGGCCACCAGGCCCGTCTCCTTCAGGATGTCGGCCTTGATCGCGCGCCCGATCGCGACCGCGTCGCCGAACAGGCGCTCGCAGCCGGCCACGTCCAGGAAGGCCTCGTCCAGCGAGAGCGGCTCGACCAGCGGCGTGTAGCGCTGGAAGATCGCCATGATCTCCTGCGAGACGCGCGTGTAGGTGTCGAAGTCGGCCGGCAGCAGCACGAGCTCCGGGCACAGGCGCTGGGCCTGGGCCGTGGGCATGGCCGAGTGCACCCCGAAGGCGCGCGCCGCGTAGCTCGCCGCCGCGATCACCCCGCGCTGGTCGGCCCGTCCGCCGACCGCCACCGGCCGGCCCGCCAGCTCGGGCCGGTCGCGCTGCTCGACCGACGCGTAGAACGCGTCCATGTCGACGTGCAGGATGGTCGGCTTCTCCGTCAAGCCGGCATAGGGTGACCCGCGGTGGCCGAATCCGTCAACGGGAGCCGCTCGACGAGCCCGCCGCGAGGCCAGGAAGGGCTCACTCCACCCCCGTCACGCCGACTCGGGGCGCCTGGGCCGATCTCCGATCGGCTACGCTGCCCGCCCATGTCCGTCCGGCACCGCATCGCCCTGATCTCGACCGGGGGCACGATCGAGAAGACCTACGACGAGCTCAAGGGCGTGCTCGACAACCGCACCTCGGTGCTCGACGTCGTGCTGGCCACGCTGCAGCTCGAGGGGCTCGAGCTCGTGCGTGTGCCGCTGATGAACAAGGACAGCCTGGAGATGTCGGCGCAGGACCACGACCTGATCGCGCAGACGGCCGGCTCGATGGCGGCGGGACACGACGGCGTGGTCATCGTGCACGGCACCGACCGCCTGGCACAGACGGGCGAGCGCATCGTGGCGCTGCTCGGCCGCCCGCGCGTGCCGATCGTGCTGACGGGCGCGATGCGCCCCTACGTGATGCGCAACACCGACGCGACCCAGAACCTGACCGAGGCCCTGCTGGCGGTGCAGATCCTCGCGCCGGGCGTGTACGTCGCGATGCACAACCAGGTGCTGGCCTTCCCGGGCGTGGTCAAGGACCGCGAGCACGGGCGCTTCGTGCGCGCGGATGCCGAGGCCGCCCGCCCCGGGTGACGCCGGAGGCCCTTGCGCGTACCGTGGGCAACCTCCCATGCGCTTCGAGCACGTCCGCATCGCCGCCGTGGCCCACGCCCTGCCGGAGGAGCGCGTCACCTCGGAGGCGCTCGAGGAGCGGCTCGCGCCGCTCTACGCGCGCCTCGGGCTGCACGCCGGACGGCTCGAGCTGATGAGCGGGATCCGCGAGCGGCGCTTCTGGCCGCGCGGCTTCCGCCCCAGCGACGCGGCCGCCCTGGCCGGCGAGCGCGCGCTCGCGGCCGGCGGCGTCGCGCGCGAGCGCGTCGGCTGCCTGGTCCACGGCGCCGTCTCGCGCGACTTCCTCGAGCCGTCCACGGCCAGCGTCGTGCACGCACGCCTGGGTCTGGCGAGCGCGTGCCAGGTCTTCGACCTCTCCAACGCGTGCCTCGGCGTCCTGAACGGGATGGTCGTGGTGGCCGGGATGATCGAGCGCGGCACGCTCGAGGCCGGGCTGGTGGTCTCGGGCGAGGACGGGCGCGGGCTGGTCGAGGAGACGATCGCGACGCTGCTCGCCAGCCGGAGCGACGAGCGCACCCTCCGGCAGGAGCTGAAGCAGGCCTTCGCCTCGCTCACGATCGGCTCGGGCGCCGCGGCCGTGCTGCTGGCGCGCGCGGAGGGAGGCGACGCGCGTCCGCGGCTCCTGGGCGCGACCGTGCGGGCCGCGACCGAGCACGTCGGCCTGTGCCAGGGCGACCGCACGGCCGCCGGCGCCGGACCGACGATGCGCACCGAGGCGGAGGCCCTGCTGGAGGCCGGCGTGGCCCTGGCGAGCGGCACCTTCGCGGAGTTCCTGGCCGAGCTCGGCTGGGAGCGCCAGACGATCCAGCGCGTGGTCACGCACCAGGTCGGCGCGGCGCACCGGCGCCTGCTCTTCGAGCGCCTCGAGCTCGACCCCGCGCTCGACTTCGCGACCTTCGAGACGCTCGGCAACACCGGCTCGGCCGCGCTGCCCTCGGCGCTCGCGCTGGCGCTCGAGGCTGGCCGTCTCGGCGCCGGCGAGCGCGTGGCCCTGCTCGGGATCGGCAGCGGCCTGCACTGCCTGATGCTGGGCGCCACATGGTGAGGCGGCGCCCGGAGCGGCCGCTCGCGGTCCTGCTCCTGTGCCACGACACGCTCGTCCCGCCGCCCGGCACGCGCGCCTACGACCGCCGCCGCCCGCCCGAGTGGCGCACCGAGCACGACGTGCTCGCGGCCCTGCGGGACCTGGGACACGCGGTCACCGTGGCGGGCGTGCAGCACGACGTCGAGGAGCTGCTCGGGGCCGTGCGCCGCACGCGGCCCGACGTGATCTTCAACCTGCTGGTCGAGTTCCACTCGACGCCGGCCTTCGACCAGCACGTCGCCAGCCTGTACGAGCTGCTCCAGGTGCCCTACACCGGCTGCAACCCGCGCGGGCTGACCCTGGCGCGCGACAAGGCGCTCTCCAAGGAAGTCCTGGCGGCCCACGGCGTGGACGTGCCGCGCTTCCAGCTCTTCGAGCGCGGTGCGCGCATCGCGAGGCACGGCGCGCTGCCCTTCCCGCTGCTGGTCAAGTCGCGCACCGAGGAGGCCTCGCTCGGCATCGCGCGCGCCTCGCTGGTGCGCGACGAGCGTGCCCTCGCCCGGCGCGTGCGCTTCGTGCACGAGCACCTGGGCACCGACGCGCTGGCCGAGGAGTTCCTGGACGGCCGCGAGCTCTACTCGGCCCTGCTGGGCGGCGCGCGCCCGCGCGTGCTGCCGACCTGGGAGCTGGCCTTCACGCGCCGCCCGCGCACGCACCCCGCGATCGCCACGCGCGCCGTGAAGTTCTCGCCCGCCGCGCAGCGCCGTCTGGGGGTCGTCAACCGCGCCGCGCGCCTCCCGCCCGCGCTCGAGCGCCGCGTCGCCGCCGCCGCGCGCGCCACCTGGCGCGCCCTGGGCCTCTCCGGCTACGCGCGCATCGACCTGCGCCTGACGCCGGCCGGGCGCCTGGCCGTGCTGGAGGCCAACCCCAACCCCGAGCTCGCGCGCGGCGAGGACTTCGCCGACGCCGCGGCGGCGGCGGGGCTCGCCTATCCGGCCCTGATCCAGCGGCTGCTCGAACTGGCGCGGGCCGCGGCCGCGGCGCGCGCGTGAGCCGTCAGCGCGCGCGCCGGTGCGGGCGCGTCAGGAAGCTCAGGTAGAGCTCGATCACGCCGACCTCGTCCTGCTCGGCGCGGTACAGCACCAGGCCGCCGCGCTCCTCGAAGGACCACACCTGGCCGTCCGGGACGAGCGCCGGGGTCACGTCGCGGGCGGGCGCGCTGCCGTCGAGCGGTGCCTCGTGGAAGCGGGCTCCACGCGTGGGCTCGGGGCCGGCCCGGTAGAGGACGCGCGTCGAGTCGGAGCTGATCGCGAAGTCGAAGGCCAGGGCCTCGCCCGGGGGCAGCGCGGCGCTGAGGCGCTGCGGGGTTCCGCCGGCGAGCGGGACGGCGTGGAGCTCGAAGCGCTCGTCGACCACCGGGTCGGCGAGGTAGACGACCCACTCTCCGTCGGGGCTGATCCGGGGCATGACGAGGTGGAACGCCAGGTGGGGCAGCTCGGTGGTGGCGATGCCCACGTCCCCGCTGGCGATCAGCGGGCCGTTGAGCTTGAGCGGGCTCGCGCTGCCGTCGACCGGCACGACGTAGAGCTCGATCCGGCCGTCGACCTCCTGGTCCGCTAGGTACAGCACGCGACTGCCGTCCGGGCTCAGGAGCAGGCCGTTGCCCTCGGGTCCGGAGTCCCCGAAGACGTCGCCGCCCGCGACGAGCGGCGCGTTGAGCTCGAGCGCCGTCCCGCCGGCCAGCGGGACGCTGTAGAGCTCGACCACCTCGTCGATCTCCTGGTCGGCGCGGTAGACGACGCGGCTCGAATCGGCGCTGATCACGGCCTGGCCGAGCACCTCGCCCCCCGGGACGAGCGCGGGATTGAGGCGGGTCGCGGCCCCGCCGGCGAGCGGCACGCTGTAGAGCTCGTCGACGCCGACCTGGTCGACGTCGCCACGGTAGACGACGCGGCTCGCGTCCGGGCTGAGGTGGAAGTGCTGGATCCGGCGCGGCGCCGCGAGCGGCGGGTGCAGGCGGGTCGCGGGCCCGCCGGCGAGCGGCACGCTGAAGAGCTCGGCCACGCCCGGCGTGTCCCGATCGGCACGGTAGACGACGCGGCTCGCGTCGGACGCGAGCGCGAGCGCGGGCACGAAGTCCAGGCTGACGAAGTCGAAGTCGAGCCCGCCCGAGCCCGTGTCGAGCTGGACCGTGGTGCCGCCGGCGAGCGGCACGGAGAAGAGCTGGAAGTCCCCGTCCCCGCCCGCATCGGCCGCGAAGACGACGTGGCTCGAGTCCGGGCTGATCGCCAGGCTCGCCAGCTCGAGGTCGGGCGGGAAGGCCGGGTCGAGCAGGAGCGCGGGTCCGCTGGCGAGGGGCGCCACGTGCAGCCGCGACCGGCCGTCCCCCGTGAAGACCACGCGACTCGAGTCGGGGCTGAGCTCGAAGCGCTCGACCCACGCCGTCGTGTCGATGCGGCGCGGCGTCCCGCTGGGCAGCGCGACGCGGTACAGGCCGGGGTCGTTCGGATCGTCCTGGGTCGCGAGGTAGACGACCCAGCGTCGATCGGCGCTCGTGCGCGCGCGTGCGACGGCGCCGACGGTCTCGGCGGACGGCGCGAGCTCGCCGCTGAGCCGGGTCGCGGCCCCGCCCGCCGGCGGCACGCCGTAGAGCTCGACCACGCCATCGTCGGCCTGGTCCGCCAGGTAGACCGCGCGACTGCCATCGGCGCTGAGCACGTAGACCGGCTGCACGTCGCCGCCCGCGGCCAGCGCGGGATTGAGCTGCGTCGCCGGTCCGCCGGCGAGCGCCACGCCGAAGAGCTCGAAGAGCTCGTCCGCGTCCTGATCGGAGCGATAGACGAGCCGCACGCCGTCCGCGACGAGCGCGAAGGACTCGACCGCACGCGAGCTGCCCGGGGCCGCGAGCACCGTCCTGACGCCCCCGCCCAGCGGCGCGCGAGCCAGCCCCAGCCCGGGGAGCCCGGGCTGAAGCCCCCGGGAGACCACCGCGGACGAGTCCAGGGTGACCTGGAAGTCGGCCTCGACCGTGCGGGCGTCGAGCTGGACCGCCGCGCCACCCGCCAGCGGCACGGCGTGGAGCCAGCGGACGCTCGTTGTGCCCGTGGCGTCGTAGACGACGCGGCTCGCGTCCGGCGCGATGCGGAAGCCGGCCTGCACGTCGGCCGCGGCCACGAGCGGGTGGTTGAGCTTCGTCGCCGCGCCGCCGGCCAGCGGCACGCTGAAGAGCTCGAACTGCTCGTCCACGTCCTGGTCGGCCGTGTAGACGACGCGGCTCGCGTCGGGGGCGACCGCGAAGCCGGCGCGCACGTCGCCGCCGGCCACGAGCGCCGGGTTGAGGCGCACCGGCGCGCCCCCCGCGAGGGGCACGCCGTAGAGCTCGAGGACGTCGTTCGCATCCTGGTCCGCCAGGTACACGACGCGGCTCGAGTCGGGGCTGCACTCGAAGCTCGGCTCGACGTCGCCGCCCGCGGGCAAGGCCGCGTTGAGCTGGAGCGCCGTGCCGCCCGCCAGCGGCACGCTGAAGAGCTCGAAGACCTGGTCGGCGTCCTGGTCGGCGCGGTACACGACGCGGCTCGAGTCGGGGGCGATGCGCACGTCGCCGGCGCCCAGCACGTCGCCGGCCGGGGTCATCGCTCCGTTCAGCTTCGTCGCGGGTCCGCCCGTGATGGACACGCTGTAGAGCTCGATTCGCCCGAGGACCTCGTGGTCGGCGCGATAGACGACCCGGCTCGCATCCGGGCTGATCAGGAACGAGCGCACCTCGCCCAGGGTGGCGAAGGGCGCGTTGAGCTGGAGCGGAGTCCCGCCGCCGAGCGGCACGCTGTAGAGCTCGACGAAGTCGTTCGCGTCCTGGTCCGCCAGGTACACGACGCGCGCGGAGTCCGCGCTGATGCGGAAGCCGGGCTCGACGTCGCCGCCGGCCGGGAGCGGCCCGCTGAGGCGCAGCGCCGGTCCACCGGCGAGGGGCGCGCTGTAGAGCTCGAAGACCTCGTCCTGGTCCTGGTCGGCGCGGTACACGACGCGACTCCCGTCCGGGCTGAGCTGGACCTCGAGCACGTCGCCCGCGATCGAGCGCGCGAGCAGCCCATTGAGCTGGATGCCCTGGGCGGCGGCGGGCGCCGCCAGCGCCGCGCTCCCGAGCGAGCCCGCGAGGGCGTGGAAGAACGATGCACGCAGGGCGAAAAACCGATCCATGAGTCGACCTCCATCCCAAAGAGCCGTCTGGCGGACGAAAGTGCCCGCCTCACCAGGTTAGCGCTGCGCCGGGAACTTCGCTCCCCCTGCCCGGAATCGCGGGGACCGCGGGGTCCGCACCCGGACGCGCCGGGCCTGCGTCCCGCGCAGGGGTACGATCGCGGCATGCCTCCCGCGCTCGACGAGCCCGCGCGGCGCGCGCCGGGGCCGACGGGGGTACGCGCGCTCACGGCACCCTTGCGCTTCCGCCGCGATCCGCTGGCCTACTTCCTCGACCTGGCGCGGCACGGGCCGCTGGTGCGCACGCGCGCGGGGCCGTTCGTGTTCCACACGGCCTTCGCCCCGGAGCTGGTGCGCGCGGTGCTGGTCGAGGGCGCCGACGTGTTCCTGAAGCGCGGCGTGCTGGACGAGCTCGTGCCGGTGCTCGGCGACGGGCTGCTGATCAGCGAGGGCGAGCGCTGGCGCGCGCGGCGCCTGGCGGCCCAGCCGGCCTTCGCGCGGCGAGCCGTGGAAGCCTTCCTCCCGGGGATGGAGGCCGAGGCGCGCGCGCTGGTGGAGCGCTGGCGGGCCGAGCTGC
Organism: Planctomycetota bacterium; assembly: GCA_036376275.1. GTDB lineage: Bacteria > Planctomycetota > UBA1135 > UBA1135 > JABFRZ01. Next base: position 22,199 of record DASVAP010000289.1, read on the forward strand.
GGGCGGGCGCGGGCGTGGTGGACGCCTCGCAGGGCGCCATGGAGCTCGCCCTGGCCGTGGTCGCGCGCACCCTGTTCGGGGCCGAGCTCGGCGCGCGCGCGGCGGCCCTCTCGCGCGCCGTGGAGGACGTCTCGCGCTGCGCCTACGCACGCACGAACGCGCTCCTGAGGCTGCCGCTCGCCTGGCCGAGCGCGACGAACCGGACCTACCGGCGCGCCATCGCCACGCTGGACGAGAGCGTGCGCGCGCTCCTCGCCGGCGGCGTCCCGCCCGAGGGCATCTTCGCGCGCCTGGCGGCCACGCGCGATCCGCGCACGGGCCAGCTCCTCGGCCCGGACGACCTTCGCGACGAGGCGATGACGCTGTTCCTCGCGGGGCACGAGACCAGCGCCTCGACCCTGGCCTGGACCCTGGACCACCTGGCGCGCGAGACCGAGCTCCAGGAACGCCTGCGGAGCGAGGCCGACGCCGCGCTGGGCTCCGGTCCCGCCCCGGCGGCGCTGGAGCGTCTGCCCTGGCTCGACGCGACCGTGGCCGAGGTCCTGCGCCTCCATCCGCCGGCCTGGCTCGTCGTGCGCCGCGCCGCGGCTCCGGCACGCCTCGGCGGCTTCGCGATCCCGGCCCGCTCCTTCGTCTCGATCCCGGTCCATGCGCTGCAGCGCGCGCCCAGTGCGTGGCCCGAGCCCGAGCGCTTCCGGCCGGAACGCTTCCTCGGCGGCGCACCCACCGATCCGGGCCTCTACCTGCCCTTCGGCGCCGGGCCGCGGCGTTGCCTGGGCGAGGCCTTCGCGCGCCAGGAGCTGCGCGTGGTCGTGGCCCGGCTGCTGCAAGCGTTCCGGCTCGAGGCCGTCGGACCGCCGCCCGCGCCGCTGCCGCTCGCCACGTTGCGCCCCGCGAGCCCGGTGCGGCTGCGACTCGCGAGCCTGGGCGCGTAGCCGCGGGCCCCCACCGTCGGGGGGCGGCCGAGGTTCGCGCTCCGCGCGTCGTCCCGCCGACCCCCGCGGGGTCTCGAGCCACCCGAATCTGCGGACTCCAGCCCATATCGGACTGGCCGGGATCCGGGTGGGATCGGGGCAGGCGAGCGGAGACCCCCCCATGAAGACGATCTCGAGAAGCGAGGCGATCGCGGACCTGCGGCGCGAGTTCCTGAAGCTCGTCGACGCGGACCATTCCCTGTGCCAGGTGGCCGCTCGGCGCGGGCTCTTCTGCAACGGCCTCGCGCGCTTCGACACGGCCGAGCTGGCCGAGCGCCTGCCCTGGCGCGTGCCCGCCGGGAGCGGGCGCGCGGAGGTCGAGCGCCAGGCGAACGCCTGGCTGTGCGCGCTCCAGGACCTGTCCCACGGACGCCTGCCCTGCGAGCTCGAGGTCGAGCGCGGACGGCTGTGCGCCGGCTGGGAGGAGTTCTTCGAGGGCGAGCTGGCCCGCTTCCACCGCGAGATGCTGGGCGAGGAGGTGCGGGTGGTGCCCGACGTCCTGCTCGAGCCCGAAGTGGGCTGATCCCCGCCCGCGACCGCCACTGGGAGAGCCCCTCCAGGCCCTCCGCAGGGCCTCTTGCCGGCCCGCGCACGGCCTGGGCGGACCTGCGGGACGTCAGGATGTCGCTTTTCGGGTTAGGCTCCACGTGGCCGAGTCCCTTTTCCCCGAGAGGTTCCCATGTCGAGCTGGAGCTGGAGACACTGGTCCCTCGGCGCGGCGGTCGGTGCCACGGCCGCCCTCGGGCCGGAGGCGCAGGGCGTCCCCGGACGCACGCCCCAGGGCACCCGTCCAGGGCGCCCGAGCGAGGTCCTGCGCGTGCCCGCCGACGTGGCCACGATCCAGGCCGCGATCGACCGGGCCCGGAACGGGGACGTGGTCATCGTGGCGCCCGGCACCCATGTGGAGCGCATCGACTTCCGCGGGAAGGCGATCGAGGTCCTCGGGCCCGAGGGCGCTGCGCGCACGATCCTGCGCTCGCCCGACGGCGGGCCGGTGGTCCTCTTCCGCAACGGCGAGGGGCCCGAGTCGCGCCTGATGGGCTTCACGATCCAGCTCGGGGGCGGGGACTTCGAGGGCGAAGGAGGCACGGTCAGCTGCGAGCCGTTCGGCGGACCGGTGGCGAGCCCCTACCTCTCGGACTGCGTGATCGAGCGCGGAGCGACCGACTTCACGTGGCAGGGCTACGGCGCGGCCGGGCTGGACGGGAACGCGATCCTCGAGCGCTGCGTGCTGCGGCAGAACTGGGCCTTCCAGTTCGCCGGCGGCGCGGCCGAGGGCGTGCTCACGATGCTGCAGTGCGTCGTCGAGGACAACTGGTCGTGCGAGGGCGGCGGCGGCCTGCGGTTGCTGGCCGGCTCGCGCGTCGAGGACACCGTGATCCAGCGCAACGGCGCGGGACCGTGCGGCTACCACGGCGTGTATCACACGTCCTCCGGAGGCGGGATCCAGGCCCTCGGAGCGGTCGAGCTCGTCGGCTGCGTGCTGCGCGACAACTGGGTCGAGGGGCCGAGGGAGCTCGTGGGCGCGTGCGTGGACGAGGGGCGCGGCGGCGGTCTGTCCGCGGGCAGCGCGGCGACGCTGCGCCGCTGCACGATCTTCGCGAACCGCCTCCAGGCCTGCTCGCTCGCCGGCGGCATCGACGGCGGTCCGACCCTGGTCGACTGCATCGTCCAGGGGAACGAGGACCCGGCCGGCACCTACGCGGCGCGGACCTCGTTCCGCTACTCCGACGTGCAGGGCGGCGCGGCCGGGCCCGGGAGCTTCGACGCCGACCCGCTCTTCGTCGACGCCAGCGTCGGCGACTTCCGGCTGCAGGAGGGCTCCCCGTGCATCGACGCGGGCGACCCTTCCAGCCCGCCGGACCCGGACGGGACGCGCGCGGACCTCGGCGCCCTGCACCGGCCCGCGGGGACGCCACCCCTGGCGGTCGCCTGGCACGCGACGGCGCGGCTCGCGGCGGCGGATCCCACGCGCAGCGAGCAGTTCGGCACGGCCGTCGCGGTCGACGGCGACACGGCCCTGATCGGCGCCACGCGCAACCAGTACGACGGGCAGCACGACGCGGCCTTCGTCTTCCGTCGTTCCGGCGGAGCCTGGACGGAGGAGGCCCGCCTCGCGCCCGCGCTCCCGGAGGCCGGCGACGGCTTCGGAGCCGCCGTGGCGCTCGACGGGAACGTGGCCGTCGTCGGCGCACCCCTGCGTGACACGGTCGGCATGGACGACGGCGCCGTGTACGTCTTCGAGCGCGCCTCCGGCGCAGCCCCGTTCGTCGAGACGCTGGCGCTGCATCCGCACGACCAGCGCCAGGGCGAGCGCTTCGGCGGCGCCCTCGCGCTCGAGTCCGGCGTGCTGGTCGTCGGGGCCGTCGGCGCGCCCTTCGCCGGGTTCGGCGAGGAGGTGCACGTCTTCGTCTTCCAGCGCCGTGCGCCCGGCCACTGGGACGAGGTCGCGCGGCTGGCGCCGCCCCCCTACCTCTGGCCCGACTTCCAGACGCACTTCCCCTGTGCCGTCGCGATCTCGGGCACGACGATCGTGGTGGGTGTCCCCGGCTTCCAGCACGAGTTCGAGTTCCCGGGGCGCGCGTTCGTGTACGAGCGCGCCGGCGCGACCCCCCACTCCTGGGTGCTGACGAGCGCGCTCGCGCCGCTCGACACGGGCGTCGGCTACGCCGCCTTCGGCTGGTCGGTCTCCATCGCGGGCGACTCGCTCCTGGTGGGCTCGGATCGCGGCGCGCCGGCCTACGAGCGCCGCGGACCGGGTCTGCCCTGGAGCCGCGCGACGCGCTTCGACCCCTGGGAGCCGACCCAGGTCCTGGTCCGCGGCGACCAGGCCTGGCTGGCGGGACCATCCGGCGTGCGCGAGCTCCTGCAGTCGAGCCCGGGCGCCCCGTGGGTCGAGGTCGCGCGCATCGGCGCGCCCGCGGGACCGCTGGCCGCCGACGCGGGCACCCTGCTCGTCGGCGCGCCCGGCGAGGACCGCGGGGTGGGCGCGTGCCGCGTGCTGGCGCGCGGCCCGCAGGTCGACGCGCTCGGGCGCGACCAGGCCGCGGACGCGGAGGCGGTGACGCTGCGCGGGCGCGAGCTCGGTGCCGTGACGGAGGTGCGCCTCGACGGCGTCGCGCAGCCGATCGTGCGCCAGAGCGCCACCGAGCTCGTGATCGCACCCCCTCCTCGCATCCCGGGCTTCGTGGACCTCGAGCTGGTCACGCCGCAGGGCACCCTGCTGCTGGACGGACGCTATCCGTCGCTGCCC